>NZ_JBXANI010000007.1:0-346312 GCF_058801495.1 Cupriavidus sp. GW822-FHT03E04 | reverse complement strand
AAAGAGCGGAAAAGAGGGACCCATGTCTGAGTATCGCCTTAAGGCGATGCGAGTTTGGGTCCCGGCCGCTCTTTTCGCCGAAGCCCGAGGCGCCCCATACGGCCTCTGAACACCTCCACGGCTCGCTTCGCATCGCGCTTGGGTGATTTCCGCCTGGGGGCGGGAATCACGGCTACACCGAATCGGTGCGCTGACGATGTCGTTTCTGTTGCCGCTGGGGGAGAGGGCGGGCGGCGGATATGCCGCCGTCATTCCAATCCGCGTTGGCCTGCCGTACCTTCAAAACAAATGGCGCATGCCCAGCATCACGGTGGTCTGGTTGTTGCGGCCGTCCAGTTTCTTGCCGCTGTCGCCGGTCCAGTTGGTCGTTGCGTTGCCGAACAGGCCGGACCAGTCGCCATGCACCCAGTCGTACGCCAGCGCCAGGTAGAGGTCGGTGCGCTTGCTCAAGGCGTAGTCCGCCACGCCGTAGGCGGTGGTGCGGTTGCCGCTGAAGGCGTCGGCGCGGGTGCGGTCGTGCATCACGCTGGCGGTCAGCGTGACGGCGGGGGTGACCGTGTAGTTGGCACCCACGGTGAAGAAGTCGTCGCGCCGGCTGCTGCCGAACACCGAGTTGAACGCGGCGCGGTTGGTGGCCGTGGCGGCGGTCGACATGCTGGTGATGGTGGCGGTATCGGTGCCGCCCTTGGACGAGTCGAAACCAGCGTCGCGGTCGCTGTAGATATAGTTGGCGAACAGGCTCGCGCGGCCGACCGAGGCCTTCAGCCCGGCCAGGTAGATGCGCGCGGCGCGGCTCATGCTGTCGCGGGTTTGCTGGAAGTCGCCCACGGCCACTAGCGGGCCCGAGGCGTACTTCACGCCCAGCGAGACCGACGACATCGCGGAGCCCTTGCCGGCGGTCTCGCCCAGCGCGTACTCGGCGATCAGCGCCACCGGGCCGTAGTTGCCGGTGTAGCTGATCGCGTTGTCATAGCGCTGGCCGGTCAGGAAGACCATCCACGCATTGGACGGCGCGGCGCCCACGCCGAGCGGGTCCACGTAGTACAGCATGGTGTTGGCCGTGGTGTACTGCCGGCCCAACGCCACTTCGCCGTAGCGCTTGCTGCCGATCCTCACATACGCCTGGCGCCCGAACAGCTGGCCCTGCTGGTCGAGCTTGCCGGTGTCCGCCAGCAGGCCGTTTTCCAGCACGAAGCCCGCCGACAGGTCGCCGCCCAGGTCTTCGCTGCCTTTGAGGCCGAAGCGGCTGCCGGACAGAAAGCCCTCTCCCCCCTGTTGCAGGCCAGCCAGCGCGCTGCCGTTGGGGTCCGAATGGGTCTGGTAGGTGAGCGCGGTGTCGATCACGCCGTACAGCGTGACGCCGCTCTGCGCCATTGCGGCGGCGGGCAGGCTCAATGCGAGTGCGCCAAGCCAGTGCTTGTTAGTCATGGTGTTTCCTCCTCCAAGGGTAATAGGGGGCCCGCGCAGGGGTCTTTCGCCCTGCGTCGGGGTGTGGCGTGGGTGGTTTGGCGCCGCGAGGCGCCTGGAATCAGGTCCCGGATTCGGGCCCGGAAATCAGGCCCGGAAGTCTTGCCAGCCGTCCATGCCGGCCGGCCCGGTGATACGCGACAAAGGGAAGGTCTCGCCCTCGCGCAGCGTCTGTACCTGTCCCTCGGCCGTGAAGTGCAGCGCGTGGCGCTCGCCCAGCACCGTGCCGTTGCTGCCGTCGGAGAACAGCGCGGAGCCCTCCGGCAGCGCGAAGACCTGCTCCGGCGCGTTGATGTGCAGGAACTCCGCCAGGCGCTCTTCGCGGCTTTCGCCGTTATGGCCGGCGGGCTTGCCGCTGATGAAGTGCGGGTTGATCTGGAACGGCACCAGGCGCAGCGCGCGCAGCGAGGGTGGCTGCACGATGGGCATGTCGTTGGTGGTGCGGATGGTCGGGCAGGCCACGTTGCTGCCGGCGCTCCAGCCCACGTACGGCGTGCCGGCCTGCACCTTGGCGCGGATCGCGTCGACGAGATCGGCGTCGTACAGGCGCTTGAGCAGCGCGAACGTGTTGCCGCCGCCAACCGCGATGGCTTCGGCCTCGTCCACGGCGCGGCGCGGGTCGGCGCTGTGGTGGATGGACGCCAGCGCGTAGCCCAGGCGCTCGAACACCGGCTTGACCATGCCTTCATAGGTATCGAAGCTGAAGGTCACGCCGGCGAAGGGGATGAACAAGACTTTGCGTGGCTCGTGCCTGAGCAGGGCATGGATCTGCGCGTCAGCGTGTTCGAGGTAGCCGAGGTTGTCCTTGCGGGAGCTGCTCATCAGCAAGATGCGTTGGTTCATGTCGGGTTCCGGTAGTTCAGTCGTGATGTCAGGCTCAGGCCACGGCGGCGGCGATCAGTTCGGCCACGCGGTCGATTTCCTCATGCGTATTGAAGTAGTGCAGCGAGACGCGTGCCATGGTGGATACGCCGTAGCGCGCCAGGATGGCATCGGCCATGAAGTTGCCAGCTTCGATGATGCACTGCTGCTGCTCCAGCGCGGCTACGATCTTGGCCGGGTCCACGCCGCGCACGTTGAAGGGCACGATGCCGATTCGGTCGGCGGCATTGGATGGGCCGTAGAGTTCGAAGCCGGCGACGGCGGAGAGCTTTTCCACGGCGTAGGCGGTGAGATCCCGCACGCGTGCTTCGATGGCGTCGATGCCGATGCGTTCGGCATAGCCGATGGCGGTGCCCAGGCCGAGGATGGCCGGCACGATCGGGCAGCCGGCTTCAAACCGGCGTGCGCCCGGCACCAGCGACAGCGCGCCGGTGGCGCGGTCATAGCTGCCGTTCCACCAGCCCACCAGCGCGGGCTCGATGGTCTCGATCAACGCGCGGCGTACATAGAGAAACCCCGATCCTTCGGTGGCGCGCAGCGCCTTGCGCCCGCAACCGGCCAGGAAATCGCAATCCAGCGTCTGCACGTCGGAGCGCAGCATGCCCACGCTTTGCGCGGCATTGACCAGCGACAGCACGCCATGCGCGCGTGCCACCGCGCAAATGGCGGCGGCCGGCTGCACCGCGCCGGTCGAATTGGGCAGGTGCGAGAACGTCAGCAGGCGCGTGCGCGGGGTGACGGCGGCGGTGAAGCTGTCGGGGCTCAGCAGACCTTGCGCATCGGCCGCGACCATCTTCACCACGATGCCGTGGGTTTGCTCCAGGCGCTTCCACGGCAGCAGGTTGCTGAGCATTTCCGTGTCGGCCACCAGCACTTCGTCGCCCGCTTGCCAGGCGATGCCGCGCGCCACGATGGAGATGCTCTCGGTGGCATTCTTGGTGAAGGCGATCTCGTCGGCGGCCGCGCCCAGCAGGCCGGCGAGTTGTGCGCGCGCGGCTTCCACGCGGGCATAGGTGGCCTTGCGGAAGGCCGGCAGGTAGATGCCAACGTGGCCGGTATCGAGCAGGTACGCGCGCACCGCGTCGAGCACGGCGTCCGGCGGCGGTGAGGCCGCCGCGGTATCGAGATAGATGGTGGAGGCCGTCAGCGGGGTGTCGGCGCGGATTGCTTGGATATCCATGGAACGTCTCGGGGTGATGCAGGAAAGAAGGTGCTTCGGCAAGGCTTACTTGCGCAGCTTGGTGACCGAGCCGAAGAAGCTGAACAGCGCGTCGCCCGCGATCACGCCGCCGGCGAAGGCGCTCATCTGCGCGATATCGCGCTCGCCACGCAGGCGCAGCAGCACGAAGCGGATCAGCAGCCCTGCGATTACCGCCCAGCCGGCCAGCGGCGAGGCGATCAGCATGCCGGTGGACAGCAGGATGCCAAGCTGGCGCTTGGAGCCGCCCAGCAACTGCAACAGCGCGCCCGGAATGGCCCAGATCACCAGGTTGCGCGCAATCTCGGCGGACGAGCCGGCCTTGATCGATGCGGCATAGACGCGGTCCACCGGCGGCAGCAGGCCCTGCGAGAAGAAGGTGCCGTGGAACACCAGCACCACCACGGCCGCCACGGCAAAGCCGATCATCGCGGCGAAGAACTGTTGCTTGCGCCCGGCCAGCTCCGCCTCCATGTCGCGGCCTTCGCCGCGTAGCAGGTAGCCGGTCTTGAGGTCGTAGCCCATGTCGGCGAAGGCCGGGCCGGTGGCGGCGGAGAAGCCCACGAGCACCGCCAGCGCCGTCGGCGGGAAACCGATCAGGATGCCGATGGTCAGCGTGATCAGCGCCACGGCGAAGGCCGGGAACCAGCCCGAGTGCATGGCCGCGATGCCCACGATGAGCTCGTGCACATAGGCGGCAAACGCGGCGTAGAGCACGAATGCCACCAGCATGCCGAGCGACATGTCGGAGACATGGCCGGCCAGCACCGAGATCAGCAGTGCGATGGCCAGGTAGACCAGGAAGCCGCCCGAGAGAATGCGGCTGGCGCGCGCGGCCGGGACTTCGATGGTGCGGGCGTCGGCGGCGGGGGCGTTGCGCGACTTGTGGATCTCGCGTGCCACCTGGAACAGCGCCACCAGCCCGGCGCCGATCATCAGGCCGTGCGGGATATAGGCCTTGGCAATGTCGATGCCGAGTAGCGGCACCGAGTAGCCGCGCGTCAGCAGCCCCAGGCCGAACATGCTCAGCGCGGCCAGGTTGCCGAGGAACGCAGCGCCAAAGGCCGACATCGGGATGCCCAGCCAGGCCCCGCCCACGCCCACCGCGATGCCCAGGCCGAGAAAGGCCGCCTTGCGCCCGCCGCGGTCGCCAGCCCAGATCGCCTCAGCGGTGGCGATGCCGGCCGGCCAGGTGCCGGTCGCCGGGAAGATCTTGCTGCCGAACAGGAAATACAGCATGGCGCCGTCGACAAACATGGCGATCACCGCGCCGATCAGCATCGGCGTGGCCAGGTCCGGCATGCCCATGGCGTAGGGCACGCCGAGCGGGATCATCAGGGAATTGGCCGCGCCGAAGGTGGCCGAGGAAATCGCAGTCTGCACCAGGTTCTGGCGCTCCAGCACGCGAAAGCGCCGCGTGATCTCCAGCGGGATGCGCGAGAACACGATGGCGATCAGCGCGCCGATGATCGACGTATTGGCCGAGATGCCGAGCGAGACGATCAGCTGCATGCCAATCATCGCGCCGAAGACCGATAGCCCCACCGATACCAGCAGCAGGAAGGGTTCGGTGATGCGCGCGCGTGTGACGGGCTTGGCCGCCAGGGGTGGGTTCATTGCTGCCGGGGCTTCCATGGTTCTACCTTTCATCATCTGTCCTGCCAGTGTTCTCCGCACGTTTTTTTTAGCGGATGAAGCCGGCAACCTCCTCGATTGGCCCCTTGGCCCGGCGCATCGCGTCCAGCAGGCGGGGAACGGCCTGTACGTCCAGTCTTTGCAGCGGCCCGGCGATGCCCAGCGAGCCCACCACCGCGCGCCCGTCGCGCGACCACAGCGGCACCGCCAGCCCGGCCACCGCGGCGGCGGCTTCTTCACGGGTATGTGCCCAGCCGTCGGCGCGGATGCGGGTGAGCTGTGCCTCCAGCGCGTCCACCGCCGCGTCCTGCCAGCCGCCCGCGCGGTACACCTGCAGGCGCAAGGCCTCGTCCTGGAAGGCCAGGATGGCCTTGGCATGCGCGCCGGCAACCAGCGGGAAGCGCTGGCCCACTTCGATGGAAAAGCGCAGTTGGTGCGGACTTTGTGCAATGTCCGTGCACAAGCCCTCAAAGCCCTCGCGCCAGGACAGAAAGACGGTCTCGCCGCTCTGCGCGGCCAGCGCCTCCAGCGCGGGCTGCACGACTTCGCTGGGCGAGAAAGCCTGGCGCGTGGCCTGCCCCAGTTCCAGCCAGCGCAGGCCCAGGCCATAGCGGCCGGCCGTGTCCTGCACCAGGAAGCCGTTGGCGGCGAAGGTCGCGAGCACGCGATGCACCACCGCATGGTGGATGCCGGCGTGCTTGGCGAGTTCGCGCACGCCCCAGCTCGGCTGGCGCACGCTGAAATGCGTCAGCAGGCCGAGGGCGCCGTTGAGGGTCTTGAGCATGCGATCTTTGCGTCTTGCTGTTTCTGTCTCTGTATAAGAGACAGTGTCTCTGTACATGTAAAATGCTAGGCCTCGCCATGGCATCGAACAATCAGGGTAAACACCGAACATCGCCGCGCAACGGCGCACGCATGCGTGCTTCGCCACACCATGACGCCGCCTATACTTGGGCGGGAATGTGCAAAGGAAGGGGCCCCGCATGCCAGTCCAAGAGCAGCCTTCGGATGACGAACTGGCCCGCATTGCGCGCCGGCGCCGCCAGCTCGGGATTGCCCGGCGCCTGCGCGATGGCGACAGCAACTGGGCGCTGGCACTCTCGGGCGGCGGGATCCGCAGCGCGACGTTCTGCCTGGGCGTGATGCAGGCACTGGCCAAGGCGCCTGCGCCACCGGTGGCCGGTCCTGCGCTGCACGCAGTCGCCAACGAGGCGCCGCCGGACGCCATCCAGGAAGGCGACGGACCGGATGCCATCAACCCCGCCCCCGCGCCAGCCACTACCTCCTTGCTCGGCCAGTTCGACTACCTGTCCACCGTCAGCGGCGGCGGCTACATCGGCGCTTTCTTTTGCAGCCTGTTTGTGCCGGGCCGGTTGAAGCCGGGCACCACGCCGCCGGAGGCTGCGGCACTCGCCTACCGCACGCTGCAGCATGAGCCGCCGGAGCGCATCCACTCGTCGGTGTCCTACGCCCCCGATCCGGGGCGCGCCGCGGTGGCGTGGCTGCGCGAGAACGGCCGTTACCTGACGCCGACCGGCGCCGGCGATTCGCTCTACGCGGCCTCGCTGGTGGTGCGCAACTGGTTCGCCATGCAGTACGTGATCGGCAGCGCGCTGCTGTTGCTGCTGGCGGTGCTGGCGCTGCTGCGCCATCTCGCCATCGGCACCTGGCTCGACCTGGGCCGGCACGAACTGGACCTGCTGCACGACGCTCGCCAGGTGTTCAACGAGGGTGGCCTGGCGATCTGGTGGAGCGAGTTGCTGTGGCTGCCGCTGGCGGCGCTCCTGCTGTTTGCCGTGCCGCCGGGCGTGGCGTACTGGCTGGTCTATCCGCGCGGCGGCGATGGCAAGCTGGCCCTGGGCTTTGACAGCCTCGCCACGCGCCTGGCCGCGCTGGCCGGCGTGGCGATGCTGGTCATGGCCGCGGCACTGCACCACCTGGGTCCGGGGCTGGTGCTGTCGTGCCTGTTGCTGGCGATGGCGGTGTTGACGCTGTTGGGCGTGGCTTGCTGCTTTGTGTTGTGCCGGATGCCGCCGGCTACCGTGCAGGACTACCGGGTGCGGGCCACGCGCCTGCTGAGCCAGGCCATTGGCGTTGCGCTGTGGCTCGCGGCGCTGGGTGTGGCGGACACCGTGGCGCGCACCTTCTATCTCTACACGCAGGCCTCCCATCAGCCCTGGCGCACGCTCGGGCCGGCGGGGACGCTGGGTGGGCTGGTCTGGCTGATCCGCTATGGCGCGGCGCTGGTAGACGGCAAGGGCGGTAACGGCGGCAATGGCAAGGGCGGCACGTGGCGCGCGCGTCTGCCGGTGTCGCTGCTGGCCGGCGCTGCCGCCGCCGTGGTGGCGCTGCTGGTCTTCGTGCTGTGGTCATGGCTGGTGCTGTGGGTGCGCTGGAATGGTGGCGAGCCGCTCGACTGGTTCACCTTCGGCAACGCCTACACCACGCCGGTGCTGTGCACGCTGATCGTGCTGGCGCTCGGGCTGACCATGATCGCCGGGCGTTTCGCCGGCTTCCTGAACCTGTCGACGCTGCAGCCGTTTTACTCGGCCCGGCTGACCCGCGCCTACCTCGGCGGCTCCAACGGCAAGCGCTTCATGCCCGGCAGCGGCGCGGCGCCCGCGCAGCAGCATGGCAGCCAGCGCGCCAGGCTGAGCGTGGCCGAGCCAGCGGACGGCGATGCGCTCAGCCTGAACACCTACTACGATCCCGCCATGCTGGCGCCGTTGCACCTGATCAACGTCACGCTCAACCTCACCGTGGATCCCGCCGAGCAACTGGTGCAGCGCGACCGCAAGGGCAAGCCGCTATGCGTGGCGCCGGGCCCCTTCGTGCTCCCGGCGACGGCCTCGCGTACCATGCCCGACGATTCGTTCGTGCGCTTCACCGTGGACGGGCAGCGCTATTTTCCGGAAACGCACAAGGCGGGCGGCAGCGAGCTCTCGCAATCGCGCACGCTGGGCGACTGGATCGCGACCTCGGGCGCGGTGGTTTCGACCGGGCTGGGCCGCTCCACCACGCTGGGCACATCGCTGCTGCTAGGGTTGGCCAACCTGCGCCTGGGCACCTGGTGGCCGTCGTACCCGCTGGATGCCGGCAGCGCGCCGCGCGCCGGCGGCGCAGACCGCAACTGCGTGCAGGCGGACCTGCCCGGGTCGCCCTGGCTGGGCGGGTTGATCACGCTGTTCCGCACGCAGTACTACCTGGCCTGCGAACTGAGCGCGCGCTTTCATGGCACGCGGCGCGGCTGGCAATACCTGTCGGACGGCGGGCATTTCGAGAACACCGCCGTGTATGAGCTGCTGCGGCCCGAGCGCGGGGTGGGGCTGGTCGTGCTGTGCGATTGCGGAGCGGACCCGGACTACCAGTTCGGCGACCTGGCCAACCTGATCCGGCTGGCCCGCATCGACATGGGGCTGGAGATCGTGGTCGATGCCGCGGCCGCCGGCGATGCCGTGCTGGGCAGCGTGTTCGGCACGCCGGAGGATTTTCTGCCGGCGGCTCGCCAGAACCCGGCGGCGGCCAACAAGTGCGCGCTGCTGTTGAACGTGTACCGTGCGCTTGAGCCCGCCGCCACGCGCCGTCCCGTATCGCGCATCGTGCTGCTCAAGCCCTGCCCGATTGCCTCGGCGCCGGTTGATGTGCAGCAGTACCGCGCCGGCCATCCGGCGTTTCCGCAGGAACCCACGATCGAGCAGTTCTTCAATGAAGCGCAGTGGGAGAGCTACCGCGAGCTGGGGTTCTCCATCGGTCAGCTTGTGTTCGGCGGTGGTGCCGGCGGCGATGCGGTGGCGCGCGCCTTGTGGGCGCGCTAGCGCCCGAAACCCACCACCTCTTCCAGGCGGCGGCTGGCTTCGCGCAGGGCTTCCAGCATGCGCGGGACCGACTCCTCATTCAGGCGTTGCTGCGGACCGGCAATGGCCAGCGAGCCAACCACCTCGGTCTGGTCGCGCGACCACAGCGGCAGGGCCAGCCCCGCCACGCTGGCGGCGGCCTCGCCGCGCGTATGGGCCCAGCCCTGCTCGCGGATCTCGGCAAGCTGCGGCTCGATGACGGCGGGATCGGGCGCGGCCAGCGTAGGCTGGCCCTGGGCGCGCTGCCTGGCGTTTTCCAGCACACGAGCCCGGAAGGCGTCGTCCTGGAAGGCCAGGATGGCCTTGGCGTGCGCGCCCGCGTGCAGCGCAAAGCGCTGTCCCAGCTCGATCGAGAAGCGCAGCTGATGCTGGCTCTGGACCATGCCGACGCATAGCCCTTCATGGCCGTCCAGCCACGACAGGAAGACAGTCTCGCCGCTTTGCGCGGCCAGCTTTTCCAGTACGGGCTGCACCACCTCGGCGGGCGAGAACGTCTTGCGCACCACCTGGCCCAGCTCAAACAGCCGCAGCCCCAGCGAATACTTGCCGCTGGCTGCGTCCTGCACCAGGAAACCGTTGGCGGCAAAGGTGGCCAGCACGCGGTGCACCACCGCGTGATGCACCCCGCTGTGCTTGGCCAGTTCGCGCACGCCCCAGGTGGGCTGGCGCACCGTGAAGTAGGTCAGCAAGGCCAGCGCGCCGTCGAGAGTCTTGAGAGTCATACCGTTATCCTGCCTTGATCCTGCTTTGCATGGGCAGCATGGTACGGATAAGCGGCGTGCGGCTCAATCTTTGTGCTCGCTTTGCTGCTGAAAGGGCCGGATCTACGTTGTCGTGCTCCTCTCTCCCACGCGCGGGAGAGAGGTTGGGAGAGAGGGCGGGCGCTCGTTACGCCTGCGTGCTGGAAAACACAAACACCACGGGCTTCGCTTCAAGTGGCTCCTAGCTAAGCCACCCCTCTCCCCCTGAGGGGAGATGGAGAGACAGCCGTCGTCATGGCGCGCGGATTTGGCCCGTTCGGCGGCTCCGGCACGGGCCTGATCCAGGCTACCGGTTAACCACCTTGGCCGGCATCGCCAGCACCAGGAAGCAGCTCGCCACCAGGCAGCCTGCGAACAGGATCAGGCCAGCGCTCGGGCTGTGGAATGTGTCCTTCAGCCAGCCCAGCAGGTAGGTGGCCGCGAAGCCGCCCAGGTTGGCGATGGAGCAGGCCAGCGCGATGCCGGCGGCGGCCGCGGTGCCGCTCAGGAAGGTGGATGGCAGGCACCAGAACACCGGGAAGGTCGCCACGATGCCCACATTGGCCACCGTCAGCATCACCAAGGTGGCGGAGGTGGAGCCGGTGACGAAGGTGCTGCCGACCAGGCCGGCGGCGCCTGCCAGGGTGGGCAGCACAATGTGCCAGCGGCGCTCGCGTGTCTTGTCGGAGTGTGCGCCGTTGAGCAGCATCCCGATCACCGCCGCGGCGTGCGGGATGGCGGTGAGCAGGCCGATGTGCAGCGGGCTGGCCACGCCGGAGTCGCGGATGATGGTGGGCATCCAGAAGCCGATGGAGTACGTGCCCATCAGCAGGCACATGTCGATCAGGCCCAGCATCCACACGCGGCGATCGGCGAAGGCGGCCATCAGCGAGTGGTTGTTTTCCACCAGCACGTCCGTATCCAGATTGCGCTGCAACGTGCGCTTTTCGTCAGCCTGCAGCCACTTGGCATCCTTGATGCCGTTGGGCAGGTAGAAGAACACCATCACGCCCAGCAGCACCGAGGGAATGGCCTCCAGGAAGAACAGCCACTGCCAGCCGGCCCAGCCGTGCATGCCGGCGAAAGCGGTCATGATCCAGCCGGACAGCGGGCTGCCGATCATGCTGGCAAGCGGCAGGCCCATCATGAACAGCGCGATGATCTTGCTGCGCTTGTGGGTGGGGAACCAGTAGGTCAGGTACAGCAGCACGCCGGGCAGGAAGCCGGCCTCGGCCGCGCCCAGCAGGAAGCGCAGCACGTAGAACTGCGTTGGCGTGTTGACGAACATGGTTGCGCCGGACAGCAGGCCCCACGTCACCATGATGCGGGCGATCCAGAGGCGCGCGCCCACCTTTTGCAGCACCAGGTTGCTGGGCACCTCGAACAGGATGTAGCCCACGAAGAACAGGCCCGCGCCCAGTCCGTAGATTGTCTCGCTGAAGTGCAGGTCGTCCAGCATCTGCAGCTTGGCCAGCCCGACGTTGATGCGGTCGAGATAGGCGGCGAGATAGCAGGCGCAGAAGAACGGGATCAGGCGCCAGGTCACCTTGCGGTAGATGTCTGGCTCGGCCGCCGCGGGTAGTACGCCCGCCGCGCCGTCTTGATACTGATACGACATGTTCACTCCTTTACTGTTTACCGTTGTCTACCGTGTGTGTGTCTTTGCCACCGCTGAGAGCGGCTGGCTTGTGCTGTTTGCTATGCAAGCAGCGGGCCAGGCCTGTTCAGTGATGGATGGGCTGTTTTTTTATGGTTTCCTGCGGGCTGGCCGGGGTGTTGCGCGCCGTCCTTGTGCAGGGGGGGCACCGCTTTCCTTCATCCGGCACTCATGTAGTGCCCGCTACATGATCGTTCAGCGTAAGCTACATAAAACAAGCTAGCAAGAGCGTGGTGGTGGTTTTCTCCTCGGGGTTTTCCCCCTGCCGCGCGGCGTATGCACCGGGTACGCGCGGCAGGGGGCGGCGGCAAGGCGGCTTGCCGGAAAAATGGCGGACTGATGGCTTCAGGCCGGCCTGGCGTTGTTCATTGCCTGCTTAATGAGTGAGTTGGTGGGTGGGCGTCGCGCGCAGCCGCGCGAGCGTATCGTCCACGTTGTCCCAGGCGGGTTTGTCGGGGGCGAAGCGCTTGCGCAGGTAGTGCACCAGTTGCGTCAGCTGACGGTCGTCCAGGCTCTCGCCAAAGGCTGGCATATAGCCCAGATCGCTTGTCCCCGGCGTGGGAATGCCATCCAGCAGCACGCGGATCAGGTTGTCCGGCTTGTCGCCGTGCAGGTTGGTATTGAGCGCGAGCGACGGCTTGATGCCGAATTGCCTGATGCCCTGGTCGCTCTGGTGGCAGACCGCGCAGGCATTCTGGTACAGGCGCGCGGCGGGTCCGCCAAGCGTGCGCGCGGCATCGGCGCTGCGTTGCTCAAGCTGCTGCGCCTGTGCGCTGGCCGCCGCCGCATCGGGCTGCGCGTCGCCGAACGATGCCACATAGTGCGCGATGGCGCGCACATCATCCTCGGGCAGCAGCGCCAGCTCTTCGATTACCGGCGCCATCGGCCCGGCCGCCGCGCCATGATGCGGGGCGTAGCCGGTGCGCAGGTAGGAGAACAACGATTGCTCCGTCCACGGCACCGGTGCGTGCGACAGCTTGCCCAGCGCGGGCGCTTCCCAGCCTTCGGCCTCGCCGCCGCCAAGATAGCGCCGCCCGCCTTGCTCGGCGCCCAGCGCGTTGCGCGGCGAATGGCAGGCGCTGCAGTGGCCCAGCCCTTCGGCCAGGTACGCGCCGCGGTTCCACTGTGCCGAGCGGGCCGGATTGGCCTCGAAGGGCTTGGGGCTGTGGAACAGCAGGTTCCATCCGGCCATCAGCGGGCGCAGGTTGTAGGGGAAGGCCAGCGCGGTCTCGGGCGCCTTGGCGCGCACCGGCTCGGCGGCCATCAGGTAAGCGTAGAGCGCCTGCAGATCGCCATCGCTGGTCTTGGCAAAGGCGGTGTAGGGGAACGCCGGGTATAGATGCCGGCCATCGCGATGAATGCCCTGGCGCATGGCGCGCTCGAACGCCGCGTAGGACCAGTTGCCGATGCCGGTCTCGACATCGGGTGTGATGTTGGTGCTGTAGATGGTGCCGAACGGCGTGTCCAGCGCCAGCCCGCCCGCATTGCGCGCGCCGTTGGGTGCCGTATGGCAGACCGCGCAATCCCCGGCCGCCGCTACCAGCCCGCCGCGCTCGATGGTGGCGGCCGAGTAGAAGCCGGGTTCGGGCGGGGCCACGGGCGCAATGGGCGCACGCCATGGCATTGCCGTGGCGAACAAGCCGGCCGCCGCGGTGGCGCCGGCCAGCAGCCAGTTGCGCCTGCGGGCGGCGCCGCGCTTGGGCGTGCCTTCGGGATTGGCCTGCGCGGCCAGCGCAAGCCGGATGCGTTCGCCGCTGAAGGGCGGCTCGCGCAGGCGTACCCCGGTGGCGTCGTAGATGGCGTTGGCCACGGCCGGCGCGGCGGGCAGGGTGGCGGCCGCGCTCGTGCCGAGCGTGGCGCTGGCGGGGGTCAGCGCGCCGGCAACGCGCACTTCCGGCAATTGCGGCAAGTGCGTGGTGGCAAGCGCCGGCAGGCTGGCATGGTGTACCGCGGGCAGGTTGGCGGCGGGCCAGCTATCGAAGCGGCTGCCGTCGACGGTGAGTTGCTGTGCGGCGCGCGCGGCTTCCTGCTGCAAGGCCACGGCATTGGCCCCGCCCTGTTCGCCCGCATCGCTGTCGTGTCCTAGCGTGACGCCGGTGACGCTGACCTCGCCGGTGGTGGCATCCACTTCGACTTCCGCCACCCAGGCCGACCAGCTGTGCACGGGCTGGCCGCCATCGGCCTGCCCGGCTTCGATGGTGCTGGCGTACGCGAAGCCGCGTCCGCGCCGTACGTTCTGTTGCGCTTGCGGGCGTTCGCCGCGTGGCTGCCAGTTGGCCTGCGCCGCGACCCGGCGCACGAGGCCAGCACCGCGCGCGTCGTCGAGATGGCGCAGCCGCAAGGCCACGGGATCCTGCGCACTAGCTGCCGCCACTTCGTCCAGGTGCGACTCATGCGCGAACACGTGGGCGCGCGCTGCCTGCGCCGGCGTGCTTGCCGCGCGGGGCTGTCCTGGCAGGTCGGCCTGCGCGACGCTCAGGCTGTCAAAGCGGTAGGGTGGCAGGATGGCATCGTCGCCCGCGTCGTGCGGGGCGGATGCTTGCGGCTCGATCTCGCTGACCGGCGCTGGCGTGCGCGTTAGCCACAGCGCCAACGGCGGCGCGTGCATGACCGCCGCGCTGCCGCGCGCATCCACGGCTGAGTTGACGGCATAGGCGGCAATTTCGCCATCGCGCGTCCAGGCGCTTTCGATATGGGTGTTGACCACTGCCTGCATGGCGCCAAGTTCATGGGCCTCCACGCGCACGCGCACCGCACGCCGGGCCGAATGCGCCAGCAGGGCGGCATCGGCGGCGGCGTGGTGGGCGTACAGGGGATCTTCGTCGTTGCCTGGAGCCTGCCAGCAGATCAAGGTAATGCGGTCTTCGCCGATGCCGAGCAGGGCGGCGAGTTCGGCCCGCAACGCGCCGGGGCGGCGGCTGGGCAGCCACACGCGCAGCGCGCTTTCGCGCCAGTCCGCAATCGCGGTGCAGCCA
Source organism: Cupriavidus sp. GW822-FHT03E04 (assembly GCF_058801495.1). NCBI lineage: Bacteria > Pseudomonadati > Pseudomonadota > Betaproteobacteria > Burkholderiales > Burkholderiaceae > Cupriavidus > Cupriavidus sp. GW822-FHT03E04. Next base: position 331,904 of record NZ_JBXANI010000007.1, on the reverse strand, counting down.
GCGGCTTGCAGGCCGGCGAGTGGCCATTGATAGTCCTGCGCGCTGCGGCCAGCGGCATCCGCCATGGCCTGCGCGGCGTCGCCGTGTTCGGCAACGATGCGGCGGGCGAGCGGCAAGCCCGAGGCTGCCGCTTTCGGCGGGGCTTGCCAGTGGGCGCGTAGCGCGTGGGCGGCTTGCAGCGCCTGTGGCGCGGTATCGGCAGCGATGCCGAGAAAGTCGCCCCGGCGCAGTACCGTGGCAACACCGGGCACCGCGCGCGCGGCCGCATCGTCGCAATCGATCAGGCGGGCGCTGAGCAGCGTGCCGGTTTGCCATGCCAGCACGGGCGGGCGGATGACGTGCCCGGCCAGCCACTCCCGCTCGGGCGGCGGCTGCCATGCGCCGGGGCCGGCCTGCGCCATGACGAGGTCGTCGCGCCCGCTCATGCCGCGCCATCCCGGCCTGCGGCCTGGCGCAGCAACACGGCAGCGCGTTGCACCGCGCGCAGGATCTCCACGTGCGTGCCGCAGCGGCACAGGTTGAAGCGCAGCGCCTCGCGGATCTGCGCCTCGCTGGGGTCGGGGTTTTCCGCCAGGAGTGCCTTGGCGGTCATGATCATGCCGTTCAGGCAATAGCCGCACTGCGCGGCTTGCTCATCGATAAAGGCTTGCTGCACCGGATCGGGCTGCCCGCCGGTGGCCAGCCCGTCGAGCGTGGTGATGGCGCGTTGCGCCACCGCTTTCACGGGAATTACGCAGGAGCGCGCCGCCATCCCGTCCACCAGCACCGTGCATGCGCCGCACTGGCCCAGCCCGCAGCCGTACTTTGGCCCGTTGCAGGCGAGGTCATTGCGCAGGACGTAGAGCAGCGGCGTGTCGGGATCGACCTCGGCATCGAGCTGGTACGTGGTCCGGTTGACCCGGAGGCACAGGGGGCGGGGCGTGTTCATCGGGGGGCTGGGGGCGTTTTAGAACATCACTCGCTCGGGGCCGGGGCCCGGGAAGGCACCCGGCGGTCTGGCTGGGGCGTGGCTCAGGCTGCGGCGGCCACGCGCCCGGCTTCCACCAGCGGCTCGTTGAACACATCGTAACCGAAGCACCAGTCCGGGTTCTCGTTGGTGCGCAGCCACGTGTTGTTGTGTGAAACCAGTTGCACCTTGCCGGCACGCTCGGCGCGGTTGGCTTCGTACAGCGAGAACGCGGCGCTGAAGTCCGACAGCCCGGTTTGCTGCAGGCAGCGGGTCAGCATGGCCGCGTCTTCGATGGCCATGGCCGCGCCCTGCGCCATATGCGGCTTCATCGGGTGGCAGGCGTCTCCCAGCAGCACCAGGCGGCCGCGGCTCCATACCGGCAGCGGATCGCGCTCCAGCAGCGGCCACTTGGTCACTTCCACGGTGCCTTCAATCAGCGATTGCACGCCTTCGTGCCAGCCGTCGAACGCAGCGCGCATTTCCTCGATGCTGCTGGGCAGCCAGCTCTTGGTCATGTCCCAGGTGGGCTCGGGCACACCGGTGACGTAGTAGATCTCGTCAAGCTTGCTGGTGTCGAAGTACACCATCATATGGCGATCGTCGGACCACCACTTGGTGCAGCGGTCATGGGTGAAGCCCTTGACACGCGCGATCGGGAACACGGCGCGGTGCGCCACGTAGCCGGTGTACTTGGGCGGCTCAGCGCCCAGCAGTGTCTCGCGGATGCGGGAGTTCACGCCGTCCGCGCCGATCACGATGTCGGCTTCGTCCACCGTGCCGTCGGCAAACGTCAGGCGCACCACATGGCCCAGGTCTTCCACACCGGCCAGTTTCTTGTCGAACAGCAGCGTGCCGGGGGCCACCGCCTCGGTCAGCAGGGCGTGGAAATCGCCACGGTGCACGGTCAGGTAGCTGGCGCCGTAATGCGACAGCGCGTAGCGCCCAAGCGGGATCTGGGCGATCACTTCGCCGCTTTGCCAGTCGCGGCTGTACCAGTAGTCCGGGTGGCAGCCCATGTCGTTGAGCGCATCTTCGAGGCCGATCCTGCGCATGACCTTCATCACATTGGGCCCGACGTGGATGCCGGCGCCCAGGCGCGAGAACGCCGGAGCCTGCTCATACAGCTTGACTTGGAATCCGGCGCGCTGCAGCAGGGCGGCCGCGACCGTCCCCCCCAGTCCGGCGCCAATCACTGCGATCCGTGGTTTGCCTTGCACGATATTTCTCCTGGCGGTGTGATGTGGGTCTGAAGTGGCCGTCTGGCCAATCGGTAAATCGAGTGTACACACGAGAAATTTGCTTGTAAAGAAATGACATGCCACCCCTATGGAAAACCCTTATGCCAAAGTGACTTCCCCGCGTTAATGCCCATATACCGTGAAATCAAGCACCATATGAGGGGTTGATTCATGAAGTGGGCACTGAAATCGTGCGCCGTGCCCGGTCTAACGTCTTGTTGTGAAAATATCGTGTGTACACTACAATCGTTCGCAGGACACGGAGACCGATGAAGGCTCCGGTCCGGCCGTGCAGGGCGCTTCTCCGCCAGGACGGGCGCCAGGGCGGGTGGACAGAACAAACAGATGACGGAGTCGACAGTGCAGAAAATTTTCCGTATCGGCCAGATCGTGCCGAGCTCGAACACCACCATGGAAACCGAGATCCCGGCGATGCTGACGTTGCGCCAGCAGGTGCGCCCCGAACGCTTCACCTTCCATTCCAGCCGCATGCGCATGAAGAAAGTGGTCAAGGAAGAGCTGGCGGCCATGGACGCCGAGTCCGACCGCTGCGCGCTGGAACTGAGCGACGCCCGCGTCGACGTGCTGGGCTACGCCTGCCTGGTGGCCATCATGGCGATGGGCCACGGCTACCATCGCGTCTCTGAAAAGCGCCTGCAGGCCCATACCGCCGCCAACGGCGCTGACGCGCCCGTGATCACCAGCGCCGGCGCGCTGATCGACGCGCTCAAGGTCATCGGCGCCAAGCGCATCGCCGTGGTTGCGCCGTACATGAAGCCGCTGACCGAGCTGGTGGTGGACTACATCCGCAACGAAGGCTATGAAGTGGTGGACTGGCGCGCGCTGGAAATCCCCGACAACCTCGAAGTGGGCCGCCACGACCCCGCCAGGCTGCCTGGCATCGTCGCGCAGATGAACACCAAGGATGTGGATGCCATCGTGCTGTCTGCCTGCGTGCAGATGCCGTCCCTGCCGGCGGTGGCCAAGGTGGAAGCCATGACCGGCAAGCCGGTCATCACCGCGGCCATTGCCACCACCTACGCCATCCTCAAGCAGCTCGACCTGGAGCCGGTCGTGCCCGGCGCGGGTGCGCTGCTGTCAGGTGCCTATTGATCACGTCTTCGGTAAAGGAAGCCCAGCAATGAGCGAGTTTCTCCACGGCGGCAACGTGTTCGCCAATGGCATCCGCCAGCATTACCTGCGCTACGGCGGCAGCACCGGCGCGCGCGCGCAACGCGATGCCATGGTGATCGTGCCCGGCATCACCAGCCCGGCGGTCACCTGGGGCTTTGTCGGCGAGCAGTTCGGCAAGCACTTCGATACCTATATCCTGGATGTGCGTGGACGTGGCCTGTCCGAGACCGGCGATGCGCTGGACTACGGCCTGGACGCGCAGGCGGCGGATGTGGTCGCCTTTGCGCACGCGCTCGGCCTGGCGCGCTATGCCATCGTTGGCCATTCCATGGGCGCGCGCATCGGCATTCGCGCCGCGCGCGGCAATCCGGCCGGGCTGACCCGGCTGGTGATGGTGGACCCGCCCGTCTCCGGCCCGGGACGGCGCGCCTATCCCTCGCAGCTGCCGTGGTACGTGGATTCCATCCGCCTGGCGCGCCAGGGCATCGATGCCGAAGGCATGCGCCGCTTCTGCCCGACCTGGACAGATGAGCAGTTGCGCCTGCGCGCCGAGTGGCTGCACACCTGCGACGAGCGCGCCATCGTCACGAGCTTCGAGGACTTCCACCGCGATGACGTGCATGCCGACATGCCGTCGGTACGGGTTCCCACGCTGCTGATGGTGGCCGGCCGCGGCGACGTGATCCGCGCCGAAGACATCGAGGAAATTCGCGGTTTGCTGCCTGCCGTGCAGCTTGCGCGCGTGGCGGATGCCGGCCACATGATCCCGTGGGACGACGAGGCGGGTTTCTACCGCGCCTTCGGCGATTTCCTCGGTGCGCCGCTGCTGCAGGACCAGGCTGCCGCCTGAGCTGCCTGCTTCACCAGAAAGGAGAACACATGCCAGTAAGCGATCACGACCTGACCCAGGCATGGCGCCAGGTGCTCATCCTGTCAAAACTGAAGCCGGGCCAGACGGTCACGGTGCTGACAGGCGCCGCCACGCATCCGCAAACGCTGCGCACGGCGCAGATGGCGGCCACCGCGATGGGCGCCATCGTCAACCGGCTGGACCTGCCGCCCGTCAACGCAGACAAGGCGCTCAGCCGCGACGCGCTGGCTTATCTCGGCACTACGCCGCTGACCGGCAACCCGGCCGCCATCGCCGCGCTCAAGGCCAGCGACCTGGTGCTGGACCTGATGACGCTGCTGTTCTCGCCCGAGCAGCACGAGATCCTCTCCGGCGGCACCAAGATCCTGCTGGCCGTGGAGCCGCCCGAGGTGCTGGTGCGGCTGGTGCCCACCGAAGGGGACCGCACCCGCGTGAAAGCCGCCACCGCGCGGCTGGCGCGCGCGCGGGAGATGCACATCACGTCGGATGCCGGCACCGACCTGCGCTGCGCGCTGGGCGAGTTTCCCGCCATCAGCGAGTACGGCTTTGTCGATGAGCCGGGCCGCTGGGACCACTGGCCAAGCGGCTTCGTGCTGACCTGGCCGGACGAGGGCGGCACCAATGGGCGCATCGTGCTCGATCGCGGCGATATCCTGCTGCCGATGAAATCCTATGTGCAGGAGCCGATCGACATCACGGTGGAGAAGGGCTACGTCACCCGCATCGAAGGCGGCCTGGATGCCGAACTGCTGAGCGATTACATGGCCTCGTTCAACGACCCCGAGGCCTACGCCATGTCGCATATCGGCTGGGGCCTGCAGCCGCGCGCGCGCTGGTCCACGCTCGCCATGTATGACCGCGAGGCCACCATCGGCATGGATGCGCGCGCATTCGAAGGCAATTTCCTGTGCTCCTTCGGCCCGAACAACGAAGCCGGCGGCAGCCGTACCACGGCCTGCCATATCGATATCCCCGTGCGCCATTGCACGGTGCGGCTTGACGGCGAGGCGGTGGTAGAACAAGGCAAGGTGCTGGATCACGAATCCAAGGGAGCCATCCATGCATGATGAAGTGAAGACCTACCAGCGTCAGGGCTTCGGCGCCGCGCTGGAACCCAAGGCACCCTACGGCCTGCTGATCATCGATTTCGTCAACGGCTTCGCCGACCCGGCTGTCTTTGGCGGCGGCAATATCCCCCAGGCCATCGCCAGCACCGTGCCGCTGCTGGCCACGGCGCGCGAGCAGGGCTGGCCGGTGGCGCACAGCCGCATCGTGTTTGCCGACGACGACAGCGACCACAACATCTTCACGCAGAAGGTGCCCGGCCTGCTGGCCCTGAAGGAAGACAGCCACAACAGCGCCATCGTCGGGCAACTGGCGCCGCGCCCGGGTGAACTGGTGGTGCGCAAGACCGTGCCATCCGCCTTTTTCGGCACCTCGCTGGCCGCGTGGCTGAACCAGCGCGGCGTGCAGACGCTGCTGGTGGCGGGCTGCGTGACCAGCGGCTGCGTGCGCGCCAGCGTGGTCGATGCCATGTCGTACGGCTTCCGCCCGCTGGTGCTGTCCGATTGCGTGGGCGACCGCGCCATCGGGCCGCACGACGCCAACCTGTTCGACATGGCGCAGAAGAACGCGACGGTGATGCCGCGCGACGAAGCGCTGGCGATGCTGGCGCGGGCTACGGCGGCGGCTACGGCTACGGCTTAAGGGGAAGGCATCCGGCGCTGCGCGATGACCGCCGGATGCGAGGCTCAGGCGCGCTTGGCGCGTGCCGGCTTCTTGCGGGCGGCGGGTGCCGCCGCTTCGGCTTCGGCAGGGGCCTGCCCAGCCGGGGCGATGCCAGTGCCCGGCACGCAAACCGTGCTCAGCACCGTACGCTGGATCACATCGCGCCAGTGCTCCAGCGCGGGCTTGCTCATCATGGGCTCGCCCAGGAATGCGCTGAGCGTATGATGATTCGAGTTGTAGAAGTAGCCCAGCGACGCGATCACCAGGTAGATGTCGCGGGCGAGCACATCGGGTTGGAACAGCCCGGCAGCCTTGCCGCGCGCCAGGATGCCGTCCAGCACTGACAAGGCGTAGCTGGAGATCTCCCTGAGCCGGCTCGACTTCTTGGCGTGCTTGCCCTGGCTCATGTTCTCGCTGGACAGGATGGCGACGAACTCGGGATGATCGAGGTAGTAGCCCCAGACGAAGTCGATCAACTGGGTCAGCGCGCGCACCGGATCCTCGGGGTCGAGCTTGAGCGCCTGCTCGGCCTCGTTGAGCTGGATGTAGATGGTTTCGAGCACTTCGACGAACAGCTTTTCCTTGCTGCCGAAGTAGTAATAGATCATCCGGTCGTAGGTCTTGGCCAGCGAGGAGATCTTCTCCACGCGCCCGCCTTCATAGCCGCGCAAGGCGAAGACCTTGATGGCGGCCTTGAGGATCTTGGCTCGGGTGTCCTGAGCTTGCCGGGCCCGGGTTCCGGCTGCCGCGCTTTTCTTAGCGGTCGGGGTGCTCATATGTTTGATACGTATTGCTTGTTCGAGGCTGGCAGTATAACGGCCAGGGCGGGCGGCGCCGGAATCCGGCAGTCCGCCAGCGTGCCTACCTGAGACATGGAACGAATGGAAACGACACCCGGCTCCGGACCCCGGTCCGCCTCTCTTCCCGCATCGGCGCCGATGTCCCCGGGCGCGCAGCGCGACGCCCTGCTGCAGGCGCGCGGTGTGCTGCTGGTGACGCGCGCGCCGCAAGCCGCGCCGCGGCCCGCGCCCGGCCAGCCCGGCGCGGCATCCGACTACATCGCCGCGCAGCCCGACATCTTCGTGGCGGTGCGCGACACCGGCGAGATCCTGGCCTTCAACGGGCACGTTGACCTGGGCACCGGCATCCGTACCTCGCTCGCGCAGATCGTGGCCGAGGAGCTGGAGGTGCCGGCGGCGCGCGTGGCGATGACGCTGGGCCATACCGAAGCAACGCCCAACCAGGGCCCTACCATTGCCAGCGCCACCATCCAGATCTCGGCGCTGCCGCTGCGCCGCGCGGCGGCGCAGGCCATGGCCTGGCTGCGCGAGCGCGCGGCGCAGCGTCTTGGCGTGGCGCCCGAAGCGCTGATCGCCGAAGATGGCCGCCTGCGCTTGCGCGGCGAAGGCAATGAGAACGCCGAAGGCCTGGCCTACGGCGACCTGCTGGCCGGCGAGCATATCGAGCTGCCGCTGGCCGACGCCATTGCCACCAAGCCGGTCAGCGCATACCGCGTGGTCGGGCGTGCCGCGCCGCGCGTGGACATTCCCGCCAAGGCCACGGCGCAGCTCACCTTCGTGCACGATGTGCGCGTGCCCGGCATGCTGCACGGCCGCGTGGTGCGCCCGCCCTACGCCGGGCGCGATAGCGGCGGCTTTGTCGGCACCAGCTTGCGCAGCGTCGATCGTGCGTCGATCCGCGATGTGCGCGGTGTCATTGACGTGGTGGTGCAGGGCGATTTCATCGGCGTGGTGGCGCAGCGCGAGGAGCAGGCCATGCAGGCGGCGCGCCGCCTGTGCGTGGACTGGAAGCCGGCGCCGCCGTTGCCCCCGCTCAGCGAGCCGGAAGACACCGAGGCCGCGCTGCGTGCCAATCCCGCGACACGCCGCACGCTGGTGGAAGAGGGCGATGCCCAAGGTGCCTTCGACTCCGCCGACCGGATACTGTCGCGCGGCTACACGTGGCCCTACCAGATGCACGGCTCCATCGGCCCGTCCTGCGCCGTGGCGGACTACCGCGAAGATGGCCTCACGGTCTGGTCCGGCACGCAAAACCCGCATGTGTTGCGCATCGACCTGGCGCGCCTGACCGGCCTGGACGAAGGCCGCATCGAGATCGTGCGGATGGAAGCCGCCGGCTGCTATGGCCGCAACTGCGCCGACGACGTTTGCGCCGATGCGGTGCTGCTGTCGCGCGCGGTGGGGCGCCCGGTGCGGGTGCAGCTCAGCCGCGAGCAAGAACATCTCTGGGAGCCAAAGGGGGCGGCGCAGCTGATGGACGTGCGCGGCGCCATCGGCCCCGGCGGCGAGTTGCTGGCCTACGATTTTGTCAGCCGCTATCCGTCCAACGACGCGCCCACGCTGGCGCTGTTGCTGACCGGCGTGGTCGACAACGCGCCGCGCATGCTGCAGATGGGCGACCGCACCGCGGTGCCGCCTTACCAGTACGCCGCCACGCGCATCGGTTGCGACGACACGCCAGCCATCTTGCGCGCCTCCTGGCTGCGCGGCGTGTCCGCGCTGCCAAACGTGTTCGCGCACGAGTCCTTTATCGACGAGCTCGCGCATGAGGCCGGCGCCGATCCGCTGGCGTACCGCCTGCGCCACCTGCCTGATGCGCGCGCCACCGACCTGCTGCGCGCGCTGGCGGCGCATGCCGGCTGGCGCGAAGGCGCGCGCGGCACGCGTGGCCAGCCGGACGCGGATGGGCTGCTGCGTGGGCGCGGCGTGGCCTATGCCCGCTATATCCACAGCAAATTCCCGGGCTTTGGCGCCGCCTGGGCTGCCTGGGTGGTGGACCTGGCGGTCGCGCCCGATACCGGCCAGATCGTGGTGGAGCGGCTGGTGGTGGCGCAGGACACCGGCATGATGGTCAACCCCGACGGCGTGCGCCACCAGGTGCAGGGCAATGTGGTGCAGGCGCTTGGCCGCGTGCTCAAGGAACAGGTGCGCTTTGACGCCAACGGCGTGGCCAGCCGCGAATGGGGCAGCTATCCGCTGCTGACCTTTCCCGAGCTGCCGCCCATCGAAGTGCTGCTGATGCCGCGCCAGGAGGAAGCGCCGATGGGCGCGGGCGAATCCGCGTCGCTGCCGGGCGCGCCGGCCATTGCCAATGCGCTGTTCGATGCCACGGGGGTGCGGCTGCGGCGCGCGCCCTTCACGCCGGAGGCGGTGCTCGCGGCGCTGGCCGGCCAGCCCGCCTGAGGCGGGCTTACTCCGGCTCGCCGTCCGGTGCGTTGCCGCGCTCGTCGCGGTCGTCGAACTCGCTCATCTTGCGCAACAGGTAGGTGATCGCCACCCGCTCGGCGGGATTGAGGTCGCCGAAAGTCTGCTCGGAGATCTTGTGCGCGAATGGCACGGTTTCCTCGATCAGTGCATGGCCGGCCGGGGTCACCGTGACCACCACCTTGCGGCGGTCGTTGGTGTCGTGCGAGACGGCCACCAGCTCGCGCGCCTTGAGGCGCTCGATGATGCCGCGCACGGTGGCCTGGTCGATGGCGGTGGCTCGCACGATTTCGCTGAGCGAGCACGAGCCGCGCTCGTTGACCGCGCACATCACCACGAACTGTGCCGCGGTCAGCTGCGAGTCGGCGATGGTCTGCTGGAAGATCGCCACATGGCGCTGGTAGGCGCGCCGCAGCAGGTGCCCGACTTGCTCGGTGAAATCGTAGTCTGCGGCGGCGGGTTTTTGCGCGGCGGTCTTGCGCGCGGAGGAGTTGGGCACGATGGGCGGTCTGCAGGCATGAGATAAATGTGCCTCAGAGTATACCGAGTGGGGCCGCGCGCGGCGGGTTTTTTGCGCGCGCGGCTTCGCTCGGGTTTTGCCTCCACGCAGTGTGCGTCCCTTGGCCTGTCGCCACGGGCCGCTCGTGCTCAGGTAGCTTCGGCGTCCTCAACCTGCCGTTCACCACCACAATATGGGGCGCAGTCCTTCGGCCGGGCCGCTGCCAGCGCCTTGGGGATGGTCGCGGCCACCTGGCCAGCAACCGCCGATGCGTCGTTGCTAGCCTCGGTAAGAGGGGATCGCCGGCTCGTGGCCATATGGGCCCCGTCGGCGCACCCGTCAGGCTTGTGCATGCCTGCACAGATGGAACCTGCATGTGCCTGGATTTGCCCAAGCCTGGCGCCATCCGTGTATGGGTCAACCGGCCGCACCCCCGCGTTTGCAATGCCTGCGGCGGCACCAAGCGCCGCAAACGATGCAACGGATACGAATGCCTTCTTCAACGGTTTCATATCGTTCTCCTGCATTCAACCCACGAGAACCCCCTCCTCAGCAGGAAGTATAGGGTGCGGATGCACGCATAAGAGCTGGCCCGTCATACGAAATTGTCATGCATGCTTTCGCGGTATCGAACGCAGCACGTGAGCGCGTTTCATCATGCAGTACGCGAAGCGTGCACTTCGACGGTTACGTGCGACAGGCTCTTGAATTGCCTTAGGCGTGAGTGGTAATACTGCGGCCCGCGTTGGGGCGCATTGGTGACCACGGAGACCACGGCACTCAGGTGGCCCGGGCCAACCCGCCAGACGTGCAGGTCGACCAGCTTGTCGCCATCGGCCTCGATTGCCGCCTTGAGCTTGCCCGCCATGCGCTGGTCGGGGTTGCGATCGACCAGGATGCCGCCGGTGTCACGGATAAGGCCATACGACCAGTTGGCAATCACCAACGCGCCCACGACACCGGCAAGCGGGTCCATCCAGAGCCAGCCAAACGTCTTGGCCAGCAGCAGACCGATGATAGCCAGAACGGAGACGGCTGCATCGGCGACAACGTGGATGTAGGCGGCCCGCATGTTGTGGTCACGGTGATGCGCGCCGTGCCCATCCGCGTGGCCGTGGTCGTGCTCTTCGAATTTCACGGTGTGCTTACCGCCGGCAAGGTCGACCACCGCAGTGAAGGCATGCGGCTCGGGAATCTCGATCGCGGACTCCAGGCAGTCGGCCTTGCGCAATAACGTGAATTCCTGCCGGCTGTCGTCTGGCCGAATGGTGGTCACGGTCACTGCGTCGACCGGCAATGCCGCGTTTGTCGTTTCTGCTGTGAGGCGAAAAACCGGTGGCACGCCATCTTCGAAGATGGATAGCGAGAAGTCGCCTGCTGGCGTGGAAATATGCTGGACCTCCTCGTCGTGGTCATGCTCGTCGCCGTTCGCGTGTCCATGACCAGGGCCATGGCCATGGCCATGGCTGTGCCCATGATGGTCGCCGCCGCTCAACAGCCAGGCACTCGCGATGTTCACCAGCAATCCGACCACTGCAATGGGAATGGCTTCGTCAAAGTGAATCGGAACGGGTGAGAAGAATCGTGCGACCGCTTCATAGGCAATCAGCAAGGCAATCATGGCCAGGATGATGGCGCTGGTGAAGCCGGCGAGGTCGCCCAGCTTGCCGGTGCCAAAGACGAAACGGGGGTCGCTGGCGTGCCGGCGCGCGTAGGTGTATGCAAGCGCGGCAATCAGCATGGCACCGGCATGCGTCGACATATGCAGCCCGTCCGCAACCAGGGCCAGTGAACCGAACACGCTGCCACCGACGATTTCGACAATCATCATCAGGGCGCAGAGGACAATCACGGCCCAGGTCTTGCGCTCGTTCTTCTCGTGCCCGGCGCCCAGGAACACGTGGTCATGGCCTGCCCCAAACGGGGCGTCATAGAAGTTGCTCATTGCTGGCTCACTTGAAGTAGCTATGCACGATTTCGATGAGTTGCTCCTTGGCGTCACCTTCGGATTCACCGTGGGCAGGTTCGGCTTCGACAAGGTGCGTGCGGATGTGGTCTTCCAGTACCACCGCCAAGAGGCCGTTCATGGCCCCGCGGCAACTCGTGATCTGCTGCAGCACGTCCACGCAACCTTGCTCCTCCTCGAGCGCGCGTTCGATGGCATCGATCTGACCCCGGATGCGGCGCACCCGGTTCAGCAACTTCTGTTTCTCGCGGATTGTGTGGCTCACGGCTTCACCTCGAATATAGTATGGGGGAGTATATATTCTTTGCCAGGCAAGATGCCAAGACCTTGCAAGCGGCCGGGTCTTGCCGGCATCGGTGAAGTGATTTCGGAATCATCAGCCGGCCACCTCGCTTGCGCCGCGGTCAAATCTGCCGAAGCGAAGCGCGAGGGTTGGTAGTACCAGCAGGTTCAGCACGGTCGAGGTGACGAGGCCGCCCAGAATGACGATCGCCATGGGCCCCTCGACCTCGTTGCCCGGCTCGCCGGACTGGAGCGCCAGTGGTAACAGGCCAAGCCCGGTGACGAGCGCTGTCATCACAATGGGTGTCAGCCGCTCAGTCGCTCCCAGCGTTGCCGTTTCCAAATTCCACGCGTGGCCCTCGACCTGCACCAGGTGCTGGTAGTGGGAGATGAGCATGATTGCGTTGCGCAGCGTAATGCCGAACAGCGTGACGAAGCCGACCATCGACCCTAGCGACAGCAGTCCGCCCGTGGCAAATACCATCAGCGCACCACCCACCAGCGCGAATGGCAGATTTACCATGACCAGGGCCAGGCTGCGCCAGCTGCGCAGTGCCAGATAGACAAGGAGGCCGATACCCGCGGCGGCAATGGAGAAATAGACCAGCAAGTCCCGCTGTGCTTGCGCCCGGGCCTTCGCCTCGCCCGATAGGGCGAAGTAATAGCCCTTCGGAAACTTCACGTCGGCGGCAATGCGTCGCTGGGCCTCACTGACAAACTGGCCGAGCGACGGACCATTGAGATGCGCGGTCACGGTCTGCAACCGTTGGCCCCCATCGTGCAGGATGAGGTAGCGGCCTGTCGTCTGCGCGATGTCCGCAAGGCGGCTTAGCGGCACCATGACGCCGTCGCCATTCCGCAGCGGCAACTCACCAACCTGAGCCGGACTGCGACGCGATGCGCTGCCGAGCACCACCGTCACATTGAACACAGCGTTCGCCTCATAGACCTGGGCGACTTCGGCGCTCTGGTAGGCGGTCTGGATGGCCTCCATGACGTCCAGGGGTGCGAAGCCCCAGCGGGTCAACTGGTCCTGCCGCAGACGGATGGTTAGCTGGGGGATTGCAGGTGGCGACTGCACCGTCACTCCAGTTGCGCCCGGAACGGCGCCGAGCGTGCGGGACACCTGCCGCGCCAGGCCGTCCAGGATATCGAGGTCGCTGCCGAACACGTTGACGATGACCGGTGCCGTGTACCCGGAAATGGTTTCCTGGACCCGTTCGGTCAGGAAGGTTTCGGTGGCGAAGGTTACGCCGGGAAAGCCCGCCATTTTGGCCCGCAAATCGCCCAGCGTCTGTTCCTGCGCCTCCGCATCCAGGCCAGGCTTGAGGTCAATTTCGAACTCGCTATATTGCGGGCCGAAGACATCGATGCCGCGCGCGGTCCGGCCAACCCGTTGCGCCACGCTCCGTATGTTCGGCACCTCCAGTAGCGCGTGGCTGACGCGCTCCCCAATACGCAGAGATTCTTGCAACGATGTGCCCGGTGCCGCCTGCATGTGGGCGATGAAATGCCCTTCGCGCAGCTCCGGCAGGAACGCCGTGCTAAAGAAGGGCAGCGTTGCCAGGGTCGCCAGCACCAGGCCGCAAAATGCCACGATGACGGCAATCCAGTGCTGCTCAACATGGGTGAGGATGGCTGCGTAACGGCTCTTGAGCCACTGGTAGACGCGGGGCTCCTCTGCGTCGCTGGTACGGTTGGCCAGCAGTGCGTAGCACAGCGCCGGGGTCAGCGTGAGTGCGACCACCAGCGACGACATAATGGCCAGGATATAGGCTATCCCGAGTGGCGCGAATAGTTTGCCGGCAACGCCGGACAAGCTCAGCACCGGCAGAAAGATGGTGGCGACGGTAAATGTTGCGTATATCACCGCGCTTCGCACCTCGGTGGATGCGTTGACGACAACCGTGATGGCGGGCAGCGGCGTCGCCAAGTGGCGGTTTTCGCGCAGGCGACGGTAAATGTTCTCGACGTCGATGATGGCATCGTCCACCACCTCGCCAAGCGCGATGGCCAGTCCTCCCAGCGTCATCGTATTCAGCGCGACGCCGAAGTGATGCAGTACCACGACGGCGGCGAGCAGCGAGAGCGGGATGGCAGTGGCTGAGATGAAGGCGGTGCGTACGTTGAAGAGGAAGAGGAATAGGACGATGACCACGAGCCCCGCCCCCACGACGAGCGCCGTGCGCAGGTGGTCGGTTGAAGCGACGATGAAGTTGGCGGGTCTGAATATGTCAGCGTGCAACTGGATGCCGTTGGCCGCCAGCACTGGTTGTAAGGCCGCGAGCGCCACTTCGACGTTCTTGGTCACCGACACGGTATCTGCCCCATACTGGTTGCTGACCATCAGCACAACGCCCGACTGGCCCTGGACGTTGGCGCCGCTGACCGGCAATTCCTGGCCAAGTACGACCTTGCCGACATCCGCGAGCCGGACCATGGCGCCGTTCTTCTGCAGCAGGACAACCTGGCCCAACTGCTCAGCGGTCGTGGTCTGACCGACGGTATTGAGCACGATGCGCTGGTTCGGGGTTTCAAGCACGCCTGCGCCACGGATGCCTGTCGCGCGTTGCGTCGCGCTGACCACGTCATGCAGGGATAGGCCAAGCCGAACCAGCTTTTGCGGGTCGACCTGTACCTGGTATTGCTTGATTTCGCCGCCATAGATGCTCACGTCCGAGACCCCGGCACGGCTCAGCAGCCGGGGTTTAAGCGTCCATTCGGCGAAAGTGCGCAGCGCCATCGGCGAACGCGTGTCCGACGTCAGCCCTATGCCAAGCACAACGCTGGTCGCCGAGCTCAGCGGGGTCATTTTCGGCGCACGTACTCCCGCCGGCAGCTCGCCCGCGAGGGTCGCCAACTGCTCTGCCACCAACTGCCGGGCGCGGCGAATATCGGTCTTGCCATTGAACGTCAGGGTAACGACCGATACGCCCTGTATCGATTGGGACCGCATGGATTCGAGCCCGATCGAGCCGCCCAAGGCATTCTCAACGCGCTGTGTGACCAGCAGTTCGACCTGTTCGGCGGAGAGCCCGGGGGCTTCCGTCTGGACGGTAACGAGCGGTGGCGTGAATTCCGGAAAGACGTCGAGCTTGCTCTGGAACAAGGCATAGGTGCCGTAGCCGAGGAGCAGGCAGGCGAGCGCAACGATGACGCCGCGAAGGCGGACGGACAAGTCGACAATGGAAGTCAGCATATCGGGTCAGCGTGCGTCGTTACCTTGCTGGCTGGCCAGCTGCGCTCGGGATTCTTCGGAGAGCAATAGCTGTGCGCCCCGCACCACGACCCGGTCGGCGGGCTTGAATCCTTCGGTGACGACAAAATCCCCATCTTGAGGCGAGCGCGGGTCGACCGGGCGGCGCTGGAAGTGCGTGTTGTCGGACTGGACGTAGGCCCAGGGTTGACCTCCATACCAGACGATGGCGCCGGCGGGCACCAGCAGGCCGCTATCTTGTCCCGACGGCACACCGAGGTGGGCGGTTACGCGCATGCCCGTAGCCAGGGGTACAGCGGCGCGATAGAAGTAGGCTTGTCCCTGGATGCCGGGGTCGACCTGGGGCGACGGTGAAATCAAGAGAGCGTCGAACGCGGGGATACCATCCGTCGTCACGTTCAAGACGGCGGGCGCTGTTGCGGATGGCCCGGTCGGCAACACGACCCGCAACAACACTTCGCGGCGTGCCACAAAGGGGACTAGCTCCGGAGATTCCGGCGTCGACGCCCAGGCCGATAGAGCCGGTCCGAACTGTTGCCTGGCCGCGCTGGCAATGGCGGCGACACCCACCCGTGCCGCATTGACTTTTGCCGTCGCCGAAGCAAACACTGCGCGCGCTGCTTGCACCGTCTTGAGCGACACATTGCCTGCATCCGCGTTGAGCGCCTGGAGCCGCTCATAGTCTGCGCGCGACGCGTCGAGCGAAGCTTGGGCGGCGTTCAGGTCCGCAGCGCCTGAGGCATGGCGGCTCGCCATTTCCACGAGGGGTTGCAAGTCGAGAACGATGCCATAGGCAGCGGGTCCGGTCATTGCGCTGGCGGGCGCCAGCGTATCCACCTGGAAGCCGCTGCGTGCTTGCATCGTGGCGTCGACCATCAGCGTAGTGAATCCATCCGCCACCGTGATGCGGACCGAGCTCGGGACCGGCGCCTCGCGTTCGGCTTCCTTGTCCTGCTCACCCTTGCTCAGCAAGAACCCGCCTAGCACAAGCGCGGCCAAAATCGCAGGCGACAAGAGCAGAATGCCCTTGAGTATCGTTTTTCTTGTCATGGTCATTCGACCCAGTTGTTCGGATTGGCGAGCGCATCGCGGTCCGAGAGTGGACGCTGGATGGCATCTTCCAGCCGGCCGATGGCCTGCTGCATCTGGAGTTCGGCATCTTGCAGCGCCAGTCGCGCCGCAAGCTCGGTCTGTTCGGCAAGCGTCAACGCCATCCGGTCGGTTTGCCCCATTTCGAAGGAACGTCGTGCCGCGCTGAATTGGAGGCCTTGCACACGGACCTGCTCTTCATTCCGTGTCACGATGCTCTGCGTGGCTTGATAGGCAGTGATGGCGCCATCGGCTTCACCCAGGGCCTGTGCTTCGAGCCGCTTGACCTGGGCTTGCGCTGCCAGCCGCCGAGCCCGCGCCTGCGCGATGGGCCCCTCGTTGCGATTGAATATGGGCAGCACGAGATTGGTGAAGTCGAAGCCAAGCTTGTGCAGGCCCTGGTCAAAGGTATAGCCCGGGCCGAGATGAATGTCCGGATATTGCTTGGCCACCTCCAGTTGCAACGCGGCCTGGCTGGCTTCATATTGCGCTAGTCCCGACAGCACATCGGCCCGGTTCAACAAGGCCTGCAGCTGGATTTCCGGGGCGGGAATCGCGGCATACGGTCGTCCGAAATCCTCCAGGTCGATATCCAGGCCATCGAGCGCGGCTGACCGCAGACCAAGCACGTTGGCCACCTGGACCCTGGCGGCGGCGGCCTGCCGCCGCGCATTGAGCAGATCCGCCTGGACCTGGATGAGAGCCACGCGCTGCTGGTTCAGCTGCCACGCCGAGGCGTCGCCAAGGCGGACCCGTTTCTCCAGCATCGCGTCCAGGCGCTGGTCCAGCTCCAGCTGCTGCTCGAGGAGCTTCGCCCGCGAATTCGCCGACCAGAGATTCAGGAGCTGAGTCCGTAGCTGGCTTCGCACGCTCCAGGCAGTAGCCGCGACCTCCAGGCGCGCCGCAGTGGCGAAGTGGGCAGCCTGGTCGATGCGGTAGCCGCGCTTGCCGGCAGTCTGGATCGGGATGTCCAGCGTAATGCCGAGCGTCCATGGCGTGTCTCCCCCCTTGGGATCCAGGGTGCGTTGAAACGGCAGCTGCAGGGACGGATTCGGCCGCTGCGCGGCGGTCTTGATGCTCGCTTCCGTGCTCGCTAGCCGGGCACGCGCGATGTCCAGGTCCGGGTTGTAGTACAGGGCAGCAAGGGTCAGGGTATCCAGGTTCCAGCGGGGTGGCGGCCAGCCTGTGCCCGCGCGCATGGCATGGCGCTGGACAAAGTCACGCAAGTCCACCGAAGCCAGCGATCGCGCGTTATAGGTTGTGGCAAGCGTGCCGGCGGAGATCGGCCTTGCGTCGTAATGGTCGAACGCACATGCCGACAAGGTCGCGCAGCAGGCGGGGAGCAGCCAGGCCCGGGACGAAGCAAGAATCCGGGACGCCAAGCCCGGTCTTGCCGTCAGCGTGGCACTTGCGCTTTCCATTTCTCTGCTCCTTTCGTTGATTCCGCCGTCCCATGCTGATCCCGTGAAGGCGAGCGGCGGCGGGTCAGGGGCTGTTGGCTGGCAACAAGCGGGGCGAGAATAGGCTGGGGAAATTAGTGGGGACTTAGCAATGCCAGTCCGGACATGTGATCTATGCGACGAGCCCTGCTAAGTCTTAGCTAAGTCTGCATTGGCATGTTGCGCACGGGCATGCATATGCAAGCAACCGAATCTGGGGGGCGGATGCGAACGCTACTGGTAGAAGACGATCCCCTTATCGGGGAGGCCATTTGCCAGACTCTCCGGGACGCGGGTTATGCGGTGGACTGGACGACGGATGGCCGTCAGGCCGCTACGGCGCTATGCACCCAGCGCTACGAGGTGGTTCTGCTGGACCTGGGGCTTCCCGGAAAGGATGGCTTCGCGGTACTACGCGAGGCACGCAGGAACGGGAATGCCGTGCCGATCCTCGTCATCACGGCACGCAGCGCAGTAGAAGACCGCATTGCTGGCCTTGACCTCGGCGCGGATGACTATCTGGTGAAGCCGTTTCATATCGGCGAATTGCTGGCCCGGCTGCGCGCACTCACGCGGCGCCAGGGCCAGGAGATCTCCTCCATCCTTCGCAACGGCACGCTCTCGCTGGACCAGGCCAGTCACGAGGTCTGGTACCAGGGCGTCCAACGTCAGCTGTCGGCTCGCGAATTTGCGCTCCTGCGCGAGTTCCTGCTCAGACCCGGCGTCATCCGCTCCCGCAGTGAACTCGAAGAGCGCCTCTACGGCTGGAACGAGGAAGTCGAAAGCAACGCCATTGAATTCCTCATCCATGGGATCAGGAAAAAGCTCGACGCGGGTGTCATTAAGAATATCAGGGGGGTGGGATGGATGGTGCCAAAGGCGGAGTGAACCGTTCACTCCTATGGATGTTATCCGCCTCCATATGCGGCACGATTCTGGTCATCGGGCTCGTGGCAGCGGCGGCGTCGTTCTGGTTCGCCTTTGAGGAGGCGCGCGACCTGCAGGACGACGAACTGAGGGAGATTGCCTGGCTGGTCTCGCCAGGCGATGCCAATGCGTTGTCCTCGCAAGGCGGATTCATGCAGGCCGATGAACCCGGGATGCGCATCTGGGTGCTGAAGGTATCCAAGCTAGCCACCCGCGTGGTCACGCCAGACCTGTCGCTGACTTTGCCGGGCGCGCTATCCGATGGTCTGCATACCATTGAATCCCACGGCGAATCATGGCGCATTTACGTCAGGCCATTGCACACGGAATATGGCCTGGCGGTCGCGCAGCGAACCTCGGCGCGAGACGAGATTGCACGCGACAGTGCGCTGCGCACGTTGATTCCGCTGTTGCTCGTGATTCCTGTCCTGATACTCCTGGCGGGAATTTTGATCCGAATTCTGCTAAGGAAAGTGCAGCAACTCGCCGCGGAGGTCGATAAGAAGGGCGACACAGACCTGGCGTCGCTCGCCGTGCAGGGCGCGCCATTGGAAATCCAGCCGTTTGTCAGTGCGACGAACAGGCTGCTTGGGCGGCTGCAGTCGGCCATCGCGCAGCAACGCCAGTTCGTAGCCGATGCGGCGCATGAACTGCGCTCGCCGGTGACCGCGATGACGTTGCAGCTAGAGAACGCCATGACCGTGGAGGACACCACCGAAGCCGTCCTGGCTCGCCTCGCGCCGCTGGGAAAAAGCATTTCGCGCATGCGCTCCCTGGTTGAGCAATTGCTGATGCTGGCCGAGCACGAGGCAGGTTCCCCAACGGTCAGCCACGACATCGACACCAAGGCCGTGGTCATCGATGCGCTTGGGGAGATATTCCCGTTCGCGGATTCCAAGGATATCGACCTCGGCCTGGAGGTTGGCGAGGCGCTGACGATTCGCGGCGACCAGGAGGATTTTCGCGCGCTGGTCCGCAATGCCATCGACAACGCGGTCCTCTACACGCCACCTGGCGGCAAGGTCGATGTACGGCTGTTCCGGATGGGCGACGCCGCCATCTTCGAAGTGGAAGACTCCGGCCCGGGCATCCCGGAAGGGGAGTTGCCCCGCGTGTTCGACGCGTTCTATCGGGTTGCCGGGTCGGGGCAGCCGGGAAGCGGGCTCGGGCTGGCTATTGTCCGGAGCGCGGCGGCACGACTCCGCGGCCAGGTCAGTTTGCATACCATCGCGCTGGACGGCAAGGCAGGCTTGCTCTTTGTGTACATGCAACCCCTCGCAAACAATTAAAGGCGAGCCGTACCGAAGCTGCGCATTTCACAACGTGAGCGTGCGGCGGCGTATTGGTTTCGGTTTCGGGCGAAGCACTTCCTGCCGGGGCGAGCAACGAGTCCCTTTAGCCATACACGTTCCCACTATGGGAGGGTCAGGAGGTATCTTGGTGGGCGATTGGAATCGGTGCGCTTGCGATCAACGTGGTGGATCTGGTCTTCATCCGCTAAACTAGGCGCCCAACCACACGGCTCGGATGCGCGATCAATGGTTCGACTCTTCGCTCCTCGGTCATCCCCTACGCCTCGGCGCTTCTTGTTCACCTCGACACTGCACCGGCTCAGGCTCCTTCCGGCCTGATGGAAGCATTCGTCAGCCATATCCATCCGCCCGCTTCGATCCTTTGAAGCCCTAGGTGCGTCTATTTTCGGGCGCATACCCTGGGCGTTGCCATAACATTGGTTAATGCGACACTCCAAGCTTGCCATTTGCAAGATTTGACATGTCTCTGCTCACATGCAGGGGCATGTTCTAGAGGCAACTGGCACCGACGGAGGGAGGGTGTCAAAGCCCGCTTGGTAGCCGGAAGTCGCGGTGGACGTGGCAGTGGGGCAGATGTGCGCATTTGCATTCACCGCCAGCAATCTGGAAGCAAATACACATGAAAGCAATGACTCAGAAAACGTGGTTAGGCATGATGACCGCCATCGCTATCGGACTTACGCCTGCACTCGCGTTCGCGCACGGCAAGCTCGAACGCGCAGAACCGGCGGCAGGCAGCATAGTCGATGCGCCGGCGAGTCCGCTTCGACTGACATTCAACGAGGACCTTGAGCCAGCGTTTAGCAATGTGAGCGTTGTGGACGCCAGTGGCACGGCGGTTAGCAAGGAGAAGGCCAAGGTCGACTCGTCGAATCCGCGCGTGCTGACGGTCGCCGTCCCGCAACTGCTGCCGGGTTCCTACGCCGTGCACTGGAGCGTGATGACGCGCGACGGCCACAAGGTCAAGGGCGACTACAAATTCGCGGTGAAGCGATGAGCGACGGTTTCCTTGGCATTGCGCGCCTTGCTTTGACTGCGCTGCAGAACCTCGGTTTCGCGGTGCTGGTCGGTGTCCTGCTGAGCGACCGCTGGCTGGCTCGGTCCCCGTCCCCGTGGCAAGCTCACATGAGCCTGCACCTGGCAAAGGGTTTCAGAGTCGGCGCTGTCGTTGCGCTCCTGGCCGGCGTGCTCGCTTTCTGGATACATTGCGCGCTGATGAGTGAATCTTCGCTGGTGCACGCAGGGCCGGCGGTGCGCTCGATGCTGATGGAAACCGGCTTCGGTCACGCTTGGGTCGTCGGCGCTGCCCTGATGCTTTACGTCACTATCGCTTCATTCTTTCGGTGGACCGGAATCGGCCTTGGCTTCAAGTTGTCTCTGTGGCTGGCGCTTGCAGGCTTTGCGCTGAGCCGAAGCCATGCCGGCCATCCGGTAGATGCCGGGGCGTTTAGCTTGCCCGTTTGGGCCGACTGGGTTCACCTTCTGGCCATTGGCGCTTGGGTTGGCATCGTGTGCGTCGCCGCATTCATGGTGGTGCCGGGGATGTCCGAGGCGCCCGAGGGTGACCACCGGAACGGCGCGTCGTTCATTCAATCTCTATCGGATACGGCCACGTGCGCGCTCGTCGCGCTCTTTGTCACCGGCGCCTACAGCGGGTGGCGCGGGGTCGGTTCGCCAGGCAACCTGCTCGACTCCACGTACGGTCGGCTGCTAGTGCTCAAGCTTGGCCTCGTGTTAGTTGCCGTGGCCCTCGGTGGGCACAACCGGTTCTTTGAAATGCCTCGCTTGCTAGCCTCATTGAAGAACCCGTCGTTAGTGCCTCCGGCTCGGTACATCAGGCGTTTTGCTACCGTTCTGCGTGTGGAGTCCTGGGTGCTCGCCGGGGTGTTGGCCGTTGCTGCAGTGCTGGCAGCTAGCCCGTTGCCCGGTATGTCCTGAGATGCGCGAACATAAACGGGTGCCAGCGCCCGTGGGTACCACGAGCGCGATGGAATCTGGCTGTGCATATGAGGCGTTGACCACCTGCGTCTCCCGCGTGGACAATGGGGCCAGCCTTGCCCTCCGCCAGAACCGAGAGAATTGCCACATGTCTTCTGCCGTTGCCGCAGCGCCACTTCCAATCGCGGTGACCGGTCTTGGATGACGCCGATACGGCTTCGCCGATGCCGCCTGGCGCCAACGCAAGCGATCCGCCGCTGCGGCTGGCGCGCACCCGCACGGCGCGCGTGCTGCTGACCGCGCTGGCGCTGCTAAGCCTCGGGGTGGCCATCCTCGGGCTGTTCGTGCCCGGCTTGCCCAGCACCGAATTCGTCCTGCTGTCCGCCTGGGCCGCGGCCAAGGGATCGCCGCGCCTGCATGCCTGGTTGCTTGGCCATCGCGTGTTCGGACCGATGCTCTACAACTGGCACAACGGCCGCATGGTGAGCCGACGCGCCAAGTGGAGCGCCACGGCGGCCATGAGCATCTGCAGCGCCGTGCTGCTGTTCGGCATGCATCGGCCCTGGCTGGCCTACGGGGCAATTGCCTGCATGGCGTGCGTGCTGGCGTGGCTGTGGCGCCGGCCCGAGCCGCCGGCCTGATGCCGCACCGGCAAGTTACGCTGTCTGGGTTTCCCGCGGCCTGGCCTTCTTTGCCGCCTTTGCCGGCCACGCCAGCATCGCGCTAGCCGCCAAGGCTTCCAGCGCGGCGCGCGACGCGCCATCGCGCGCCTGCATCGACATCCCCTGCATGACCGTGTTGAAGAACTTGGCCAGTGCTGCTGCATCAGTGCCGGCCGGCAGTTCGCCGCGCCGGATGCCCTGCTGGATGCAGGCCTGCAGGGCTTGCTCCTTTTCCTTGCGGCGCTGGCGCAGCGTGTCTTCGATATAGGCGCAGTCGGCCGAGCAGCTGGTGCCCGTCATCAGGAAGCAACCGGCGGGGTTGCCCTTGGCGCTGAACAAGGCGGCCGCGCCGGCGAGCAGGCCCTGCACGGCGTCATGCGCGCTGCCAGCGCCTTGCAGCGGCGCGTAGAGCAGCGCGCCGTGGGTATCCGCATAGCGGTCCACGGCTTCGTAGAACAATTGCTCCTTGCTGCCGAACGCGGCGTACAGGCTGGGCGCGGTGATGGCCATGGCCTCGGTGAGCGCGGAGATCGAAGTGGAGCTATAGCCATAGCGCCAGAACAGCGACAGGGCCTGGCCCAGCGCCTCGTCGCGATCGAACTGCCTGGGCCGCCCGCGGCCCGCACCGGAAACACTCTTTTTCATAGTGGTCATTATATTTTTCCGTTGCCAGTGACGCCAGTGGTGATTAGTATAGTGATCGTTCAATAAATTGCTGCGCCGCAGTCGCTCGCCATGATCCCCTATTCCCTGCTTGACCTGTCGCCCATCGTGGAAGGCGGTGACGCCGGCCAGGCCATGCGCAATTCGCTCGCGCTTGCCCAGCACGCCGAGCGGTTGGGCTACCAGCGCTTCTGGCTGGCAGAGCATCACAACATGCCTGGCATCGCCAGCGCCGCCACGGCGGTGCTGATCGGCTACGTTGCCAACGGCACGTCCACTATCCGCGTCGGTTCCGGCGGCATCATGCTGCCCAACCATTCGCCGCTGGTGGTGGCCGAGCAGTTCGGCACGCTGGCCTCGCTTTTTCCCGGCCGTATCGATCTCGGCCTGGGCCGCGCGCCTGGCACCGACCAATCCACCGCTCGCGCGCTGCGCCGCAGCGCCACGCAAGATGCCGCCGATGCCTTCCCGCAGGATGTGGAGGAGTTGCAGGCCTACTTCGACGACCCGCGTCCCGGCCAGCGCCTGCGGGCGGTGCCCGGCGCAGGCCTGAAGGTGCCGCTGTGGCTGCTCGGCTCCAGCTTGTTCAGCGCGCAGTTGTCGGCGGCGATGGGCCTGCCCTTCGCGTTTGCCTCGCACTTCGCGCCGGGCTTCATGCGCCAGGCGGTGGACCTGTACCGCACGACCTTCCAGCCGTCGGTGCAGCTTTCCAAGCCGCATGTGATGCTCGGGCTCAATGTGTTCGCGGCGGATTCGGACGCGCAGGCGCGCCGGCTGTTCAGCTCGCTGCAGCAGCAGTTCCTGGCGCTGGTGCGCGGCAACCCCGGCCCGATCCGGCCCCCGGTGGATAACATCGAGCTGATGTGGACGGAGACCGAGGCCACGCATATCCGGCGCTCGCTGGCGTGCTCGGTGGTGGGCGATCCGGACGGGGTGCGCAACGGCCTGCGCGCCTTCATCGAGGACCTGCAGCCGGACGAGCTGATGCTTACTGCGCAGATCCACGATCACGAGGCCCGCCTGCGCTCCTTCGAGATCGCGGCGCAGGCCATGCGGGCGGTGGCGCCGCCAGCCAAGGTCATGATCTGAAGCGCCGGTCGTGCGGATGGCGCCGACGCGCTCAGAGGTGCTTGTAGAAGAACGTCGTCCCGCAGAATGCGCCATCCGGCATCAGCGCGTACTTCGGCACCGCGCCGGCGCGCTGCCATCCCGCGCGCTGGTACAGGCGTTCGGCATCGCCGCCGGTCACCGTGTCGAGCACCAGCACCGATTTGCCCGCCTCGCGCGCGGCATCGTCCAGGGCCGCCAGCAGCCGCTGTGCTACGCCGCGGCGACGGGCCTTGCGGTGCACCAGCATCTTGGCCACGTCGCCGCGGTGGGGCTGGTTGTCGGGCATCGACAGGATGATCTGGACGGTGCCAAGGATCTGCCCTTCGCCGTCCTGCGCGATCAGCAGCACGCGCTCCGCGCGCGCGACACCATCGGTCACGTCGCGCCAGAACTGCAGGGCCTTCTCGCGCGGCAGCGGCAGCATGAAGCTCACCGACGCACCCCCCTCCACGCAATCGATCAGCACATCGGCCAGCGCCTCGATGCAAGCGGCGGCTTCGCCGGCGCCGACGCGCCGCACGGTGATAGGTTCGGTCATCCCGGGCATCTCGGTCATGCGTTTCTCCTGGTTGGCGTGAATGGCATTGTGGCCAGCGCCACAACGTAGCGCGCGGGCTTGCGGGTGGGATTCTTGTAGACGATGGGGCGGTCCAGCCGCATGGACAGGCAGTCGCCGGTTTCCAGGCGCCAGTGCTGGTCGCCCACTGTCATTTCCATGACGCCGTCGATCATCCAGACCTGCTGATGGATATCGGCTTCGCGCGCGCCGGTCTCATAAGCCACGCGCTTGCCTGCCGGGAAGACCACGTCGACCAGTTGGATCGGCGAGGGTGCCGCCGGGGAGAGGTTGCGGCGGATATAGCCGGAGGCGGGATCGGTCCACACCGGCTGCTCCGCCGCACGGGCCATGGGCGACGGCTCGGCCTGCGGAGCGCTGTCCTCGAACAGCGACGCCACGGTGACGCCCAGCGCAGCGGACAGCTTGTCGAGCACCGTGGCCGTGGCGCTGCTCTGGCCGCGCTCGATCAAGGAGATGTTGGAGCGGCTCACGCCGCTGCGCTCAGCCAGCGCGGCCAGCGAGAAGCCCTGGGCGTCGCGCAGCGTTCGCACGCGCCGGGCGATGAGATCGTTGATGTCCATTGGTGTCCAGTATTCTGGATGAAAGTATCCTGTAAACTGACACACATCGCAATGCAAAGCAACTGGAACTTGCCAATGCGCATAGCGCGTCTCAGACCTCAGGAGTCAGAAGACCGGAGCGCGTTTCGGGCCTGGGGCCTGGGGCCTGGGGCCGGGTCGGTGCCGCTCAAGGCTCCCTCATAGCGACTCGGCTTTCAAGGGGCCGGCGCTCAACGGGCTGCCTTGCCGCCAGGATGCGGCCCTTGTTCATGCCGACGGCGAGTGCCAGCAGGATCAGCGCGATGCAGACCCCATCCGAGGCGCTGGGACGTTGGCCGATGATGAACAGGGAACTGACGATGCCGAACACCGGAATCAGCAGCGACAGCGGCGCAACCCGCGACACCGGGTACTCGCGCAAAAGCAGGTTCCATCCCCAGTAGCAGAAGTGCGTCGCGCCGTAGGCCTGGAACGCCAGTGAAAACATGGCGCCCCCCCTCAAATGCAAGGGCAACGCGGCAAATGGCCCCGGCCCATGCAGCAGCCAGGTCAACAGAAACAGCGGAATCGGCGGGAACAGGCTGGCCCACACCACGAAGGCGAAGATCTCGCGCACCTTGGACACCTTGATGACGATGTTGCCGATGCTCCAGGCCACGGCGCTGACCATCACCAATATAAAACCGATTGTAGTGGCCTTGCCGGGACTGCCCAGCAGGATGCCCACCAGCCCGATGGCAGCCAGCACCATGCCGATCAACTGGGGCAATGCCAGGCGTTCACGGAACAACAGCACGCCCCAGCCCAGCGTGAAGAATGCGCTGAACTGGATCAACAAGGAAGCGCTGCCGGGCGGTACGCCCATCGCGATCCCCAGGTTGATCAACGCCCACATCGCCACGCCGAAGATCAAGCCATAGACCGCTAGCCAATGGAAGGCCACCTGCGGCCGCTTCACGAAGAACACCCACGGCAAAGCGGCCAGCGTAAAACGGACGGCCGTCAACAGCAGCGGATCGATCCCGGCAAGCCCGAGTTTGGTGATGGAGAAGTTGCATCCCCAGATGGCCGTCACGACGATGGCCAGCAACAGGTGTTTTCTCTGCATGGTCGGTGTGTCTCTTCCTGGCTGCAAGGCGTAAAGCGCTGGCATCGACGGAAATTTGCCGGAAATCCGTATGGCCTGCTTTCGATTGCAGGTCAAAAAACAATAAAATCAGGCCATGCGGAAAACCACGATCGATCCCTACGAGAACACGCTGCGCGATGCTGTCGTGACGGCGCGAGACTACGCAGACGGCGAGCTCTTCCCATCGCACCGCCATCAGCGCGGGCAATTCGCCTACGCCGCGCGTGGTGTCATCACGGTGCTCACCGACGAGGGCAACTGGGTGGTGCCGCCCCAGCGCGCCGTCTGGGTGCCGTCCCGGCTGCCACACGCCATGCAGATGCGCGGCCCGGTCACCATGCTCAACACCTACATCCGCGAGCAGGCCGTGCAAC
Source organism: Cupriavidus sp. GW822-FHT03E04 (assembly GCF_058801495.1). Lineage (NCBI taxonomy): Bacteria > Pseudomonadati > Pseudomonadota > Betaproteobacteria > Burkholderiales > Burkholderiaceae > Cupriavidus > Cupriavidus sp. GW822-FHT03E04. The sequence goes on along the minus strand of NZ_JBXANI010000007.1, from coordinate 305,033 downwards.
GGCTTGGCTTGCCTGCGCATTGCCAGGTCTGCGACGTGTCGCCGCTGTTGAGGCAATTGCTGGAGCAGGCGCTGGCGGTGCCCACGCACTATGCAGCTGGCGGGCGCGACGGCTATCTGATGGGTTTGCTGTTGCACGAGATCGCCGCCATGCCCACGCTATCTCTCAATGCGCCATTGCCCGCGGAGCCGCGTCTTGATCGCGCTTGCCGCGAGTTCCTGGCGTTCCCCTCGCTGGAAATCGGCATCGACGACATGGCGCAGCGCACCGGCATGAGCCGCCGCACCTTTACCCGTCAGTTTCGGCTGCATACCGGCGTCAGCTATATCGAGTGGCGGCAACAAGCCTGCCTGCTCGCAGCCGTGGTTCGGCTCGGCAATGGCGAACCTGTCACGCGCGTTGCCATGGAGCTGGGTTACAGCAGCGCAAGTGCATTCGCGACCGTCTTCAAGCATGTCCTGGGTGAGGTGCCCAGTCGATACTTCGCAGCGCATAGGGCTTAGAGTCCGTTTAAAAAAGATTCTGGCGTCGTGGCGCGGCATTGCCGTACCACTTGTACTGTCTGCGGCCGCGCGCGTTGCCGGGGCGGCCTTGAAGCCCGGATTGAAGCGCGCAAAGCGCTTGGCCTGGGCAAGACCATGGTCGCACGCGGCGAGCTCGCCAAGACGCTGCGGCACCTGGCGGACAAGGTCGCGCGTATCGACGTGGTCGACATCTCCGGCTCCGATGTAGCCGTGTGCGGCACATAGCACGCCAATTGCCGAAGGAACATTTGTCCGTTTATGTCGTCTATACTTGACAAATAGATTGGAGGTTGTCGCCATGAACCCTGCACTCCTGGGTAATACGATTCAACACAAGCGGATCGCCCTCGGCCTGACCCAGCAGCAACTGGCGGATATGGCCAAACTGTCACGCCAGTCCCTAAACGGCATCGAGCATGGAACCGTGAACGCCACGCTCGAAACGCTGGGCCGGCTGATGGACGTCCTCGGCCTGGCGCTTGATGTGTACGATCCCGAAGCCGACCGCCAGGCCAGAGGCATGCCGACCCGCGCGCTATGGATGGCCGTGAAGGGCGCAAACGTCAGTTACACCGGCGAGCTCACGCCTGACCAGCTTGAGTGGGCGCTGGCCACTGGCGAGGTGCCGGCGGAGTTTCGTCCGCAAGTAGCCCAGGTTCTGGATGAGGCGCCACTGCAACTCGTCACCAAGGTAGTGGCCGAGGTGGCGGCGAAGCAGCACCGGAAACCGGCCGACATCTGGAAGAACCTCAGACGGCTCGCGCAGTCATTGATGGCGACACGCGCAGGGCTGTGGGCATGAAGATTGGGCTCCAGGGTGACATCTGGGAAAGCCTGTTCCCTCACGCCTTCACGCTGATGGAGGAGGTCAGGAAGCACGGGGGTATCGAGCCGTTCTGGACCTTCGGAGGCGGGACGGTCCTGATGCTCCGGTACCGCCATCGCTTTTCACGCGATATCGATCTCTTTGTGCCGGACCCGCAATATCTAGGGTTCATGACGCCCCGTCTGAGCGAGGCTGCAGAGGGCATCACGAGCGACTATGTGGAGCAGGGGAACTTCGTGAAGCTAGTCCTCGATGCCGGCGAAGTCGACGTCGTGGCCTCGCCCAACCTGACCGACGAGCCATTCGAGGTCTGGGAGATCATGGGGCAGCCAGTCAAAGTGGAGACTGCAGCCGAAATCGTTGCCAAGAAGCTTTACCATCGGGGCGACCGCGCCACCGCACGGGATCTCTTCGACCTGGCCGTCGTGGTCGAGCGAGAACCAACTGCCCTCGCGCATGCCGCGCCGTTTCTGCTTAGGCATGCAGCAGCCTTCCTGGGCAAAATCGAGGCGGGCCCGCCGATCATGCGCGAGCAGTTCGCCAGGATCCAGCGGATCAGCTTCGACTGAAGCTTTGATGAGTGTGTCGCGCTGGCGCGGGATTTTCTCAATTCGCTGCCGAAAACCGATGACGCTCCGCGGAGGGCGCGGGAACGACAGCGCCCGTAGATCTCTCGAAGTGCGCGGCGCTCGGTAGCGCTAGCCCGCTCCTGCGCGGCCAAGTTGGCCTGGCCCTCGGGATCAAGTTCACCGCCTCACTGAAAGACGCGGCATCGGCCGCATCGTTCTTATCAGTTCTGGCGCCTGGTGGGCGATATGATCCGCGTGGACCTGCCGTCGCTGCCTTCCGGAAAGGATGATCAATCCGTCGATGGTTTCGGTGGACACTTCGGCCTCGGGTGACTGAGTAGAGAAAGCGTTCATGCCCCCCCTACCAATGCGATCGAAATAATAAGTCGCCGCAGGCTGCAAGGCTGCTGCATTCCAATGCGAGGTGGAGCCGCACGGTTCTTGCGCGACGGTCAAGTGAGGCGCGCAATCTACGCTGATCTATAATTCGCATCGGCTTTCCTGAACCCGTGTTTCGGGGCAGCAGGCGTCCTTGATGCATCCATAGGGCTCCATGCATAACGCTGCTGCAATAAGATTCTGCCCTGGGACCGGCGCACTGAGGACGAAGGATCTACCTCAGCATGGCAGTTGGCAGACTTTTTCTCTTCCGCCGTCCTACATCCGTGCAACCATTTGAGTATTGAAGAATGCGGAAGTCAGAATCATCGGTCGCCGCCGCGGCACCGTCCCCCACCCCACACTCCGAATACCCCGGAGAGGACCCCCGCGCCGCGAGGGCAGGCATCCAGGTCATTGCGCGGGCGGCGGAAATACTGCGCACGTTGAGCAGCCACCCAGGCGGCCTGAGTCTTGGCGCCATTGCAAAAGATGTGGATTTGCCGCGCTCGACCGTGCAGCGGATTGTCGATGCCCTGGGCGCGGAGGGTCTGACAATGTCCGCTTCGGGCGGCAGTGGCGTGCGGCTTGGTCCGGCTATCCTCTCGCTGGCCAACGTGACGAAGTTCGAGATCGCGGATCTGGTCCGCGACGCGCTTGTCGACTTGTCGAAAGCGACGGGAGAAACTGTGGACTTGTCGATACTGGATCAGAACAAGGCGGTGTTTATCGATCAGGTACAGGGCACGCATGTGCTGCGGGCCGTTTCCGCTGTCGGAGCCGCGTTCCCGTTGCATTGCTCGGCAAATGGCAAGGCCCTGCTCGCCATGCTGGACGACGCAGCCCTGGCCAAGGTAAAAGGCAAGCTGAAGTTCGAGCAGCTGACACCGCATACCCTTCGCAGCTGGGACGATCTCGCAAAGGATATTGAGTCGACGCGGGCCACCCATGTCGCCGTGGACCGCGAGGAGAACTCATTGGGGATTTGCGCCGTCGCAATCGGCTTGCTCGGGCCAATGGACCAGCGCATCGCTATCTCGGTGCCGACCCCGACCCACCGTTTCGTGCAAAGCGAAGCGCTTCTCACTGAGAAGCTTGTGGAATGCAGGGCGCGGCTCCTGGCTGGACCGCTGCGCAGGGCCTGACCCAGGTTCCAGCCCTGTTCCCCCCCAAGGTTACGCCTTACGCCTGGGCATCGCCGCGTTCCTTTAGCGCGGCGGCAAGATACGCCAGGAGCTGATCCCTGACGCCCTGCGCACTCGAATGCGTCCATTCGTAGAATCCCTTTCCGGACTTCATGCCGAGGTTGCCGTCGCGCACGCTGTTCGTCACGATACGGTTCGGCCACGAGGTGCTATCCAACGTCGGCAGGATGACGGCGTGAATGTCCTGCGTCAGGTCCAGCCCAACCAGGTCGGCATTCTCCAGCGGCCCCAATACCGGCAGCCGCAGGCCAAACGAGTTCTTGACGACCAGATCGACCGTCCGCGCATCGCAAATGCCTTGCGACACAAGGGCGATTGCCTCGCGCCAGAGCGCATGCTGCAAGCGATTGCCGACGAAGCCGGGAACATCCTTCTTGACGTGTACCGCCACCTTGCCGACCGATTCCAGCAGCGAGATCGTGCGTTCGACGACCTGCTGGTCCGTTGCCGTCGCCTGTACGACTTCAACCAGCGGGATGAGGAAGGGCGGATTCCACCAGTGCGTTCCCACGAGGCGATCTTTTTTGCCGACAGCTTCGCCGATATGGCCGATGGGTATGACGGAAGTGTTCGACGCGATGATGCACTCGCCAGATACGACCGCCTCGATCTGGCGCATGACGTGATGCTTGATCTCGAGCTTCTCAGGCACAGCTTCGAACACGATCTGACAGCCGGATAAGGCTTCACAGATGTCGTCGCTCAGCCTGAGCTTTGCAAAAGACACAGCAGGACGTCCCAGCGTCTTCAGATTGGAAACGATACGTTCCTGCACGGTTTCAATCAAGCCTGGCGCGGCATCGTAGACGCACACATCGAACCGGCCGTCCTCCAGGAATACCTGCGCGATGCCGTGGCCCATCAGCCCGGCACCGACGACACCGATACACATTGAATTCAATGTCCTCTCCCTCTTAATTTAACCGTTATGCGATACATCTGTACCGCAAAACGACACACAATAAGCAGCAAAACGGCATCGGTCAACCAAGGGTAAACGCTGCCGAACATCCGGATTCCCAGTCCTGGCATGGGCTGCGAGGGAATTGCATGTCTCCCGTTGGACGCGTCACAGGGAAAGCCGTTGCCGGCACCCTTGACAACCCTGACGTCGATCCATAAAGTAACCGCAAAGCGATACATAATAACCATATTGCGGTACACAAAAACAGGAGACAGCCATGGCAGCTGAGAAGGTCATCATTTCATGTGCGGTGACGGGGGCGATCCACACGCCGTCGATGTCGCCCTATCTGCCAATCACGCCCCAAGACATCGCGCAGCAGGCGGTCGACGCCGCGCGGGCGGGAGCGTCGATCCTGCATCTGCATGCGCGCGATCCGCTGGACGGCCGCCCGAGTGCCGATCCCGACGTCTTTATGCAGTTCCTTCCGGAGATCAAGCGGCAGACCGACGCCGTGATCAACATCACGAGCGGCGGCAGCACGAAGATGACGCTGGAGGAGCGGCTCGCGCCCCCATTGCGCGCGCGGCCCGAGATGGCCTCGCTCAACATGGGCTCGATGAACTTCTCGATCCACCCAGTCGCTTCGAAGATTGCCCAGTGGGAGCACGATTGGGAGAAGCCATACGTGGAGGGCACGGAAGATACGATCTTTCGCAATACCTTCAAGGACATCCGACGCATCCTCATGGAGCTTGGCGAAGGATGCGGGACCCGGTTCGAGTTCGAGTGCTATGACGTTGGGCACCTGTACAACCTGGCCCACTTCGTCGATGCCGGCTTGGTGAAGCCGCCGTTTTTCGTCCAGACGATCTTCGGGATCCTGGGCGGTATCGGGCCTGCAGCCGAGAACGTGACGTTCATGCGCGAGACGGCCAACCGGCTGTTCGGCCGCGACTACTACTGGTCCGTGCTGGGGGCCGGGCGCCACCAGATGCCGTTGCTGACCTACGCATCGATCATGGGGGCGAACGTGCGGGTCGGCCTCGAAGACAGCCTGTACCTCGGGCGCGGCAAGCTGGCGCAGTCCAATGCCGACCAGGTCAGGAAGATCCGCCACATCCTGGAAGAACTCGGTTTCGATATCGCATCGCCCGCCGAAGTGCGATCCATGCTGCAACTCAAAGGGCGCGACAACGTCGCGTTCTGAACCCATTGAAATTACGCCATCCTTTCCACAACGGAGACATCATGTCGATATCCGCATACCCCGCCACGCCCCCTTCCAATACCGACGGCGTCGAATTCGTCGAACTGAGCCACCCCTGGGGTCACGGCGTACCTAACTGGCCGTACTTCGAAGACGTGAAGATCGAGCGGATCCATTACATGGCGAAGTCCGGGGTGCTGACGCAACGCATTACCACCGTCATGCACAGCGGTACGCATATCGATGCGCCTGCGCACGTGATCGAAGGCACGCCGTTCCTGGACGAGATCCCGCTGGACCGTTTCTTCGGCACAGGCGTGGTGGTCAGCATTCCCAAGAAAAAGTGGGAGGTGATCACGGCCAAGGACCTGGAGAATGCCTATCCGAAGATCCAGAGGGGCGACATCGTCATGATCAACACCGGCTGGCACCATCACTATGGCGACAACAGCCAGTACTACGCCTACTCTCCTGGCCTGTACAAGGAAGCGGGCGAATGGCTGGCCGAAAAAGGCGTGAAGATGGTGGGCGTCGACCAGCAAGCCCTTGATCATCCGCTGGGCACTGCTATCGGGCGCCACGGTGTCGGCCCGCTCTTGCCGCGGGTATGCGAGGAGTATGAGCGTGAAATGGGCCGCTCCGTCGAGCAGGACTTTCCGTATTGGGAGCCGGCGCATCGTGCACTGCTCGAGGCGGGTATCCCTGGTATCGAGAATGTCGGGGGCGATCTCGACAAGGTGACCGGGAAGCGGGTGACCATAGCGGCGTTCCCCTGGCGCTGGGTAAAGGGCGACGGATGCATCGTGCGCGTGGTGGCGATGCAGGACAAGAGCCAGTCCTTCCGTATCGAAAGCGGTCTGTAACGGACGCGGCCATGGAAGTCAAACGACTGCATGCCGCCGCTCGCTATGACGCGGCCAGGCATTTCGACATGCGGTCCCTGCGCTTGCAGGGGCTCGATGCCACGCACGTGGAGCATTTTTGGGTAGGCCTGTCGCACTTTTTGCCCGAGGGCGGTGCGCAATGGGACGCAGGGCCGACAGAGAAGGTCTACGTGGTGCTGAGCGGTGAGATCACGCTCACCACCGCCGGCGGGGACGTCGTGCTCAAGGCGTTGGACTCGTGCGTGATTCCGGCCGGCGAAGGGCGAAGCATCAGGAACGATTCCAGGTTGCCGGCCTCGATGCTCGTGATCCTGGCTTCGGCCTTGCCCGGGAGCCAATCTACAGGAGAAGGAAACAATGGCTAGTACCAGTGCCACCTTTGGCTTGTCAGGCAAGGTAGGCGTGATCACCGGTGCCACCGGCGCGTTCGGACGGGCTGCGGCACATAGCCTGGCCGATGCCGGCGCGAGACTCGTGATCGCGGGGGCAAATGCGCAGGCGCTGCGCGAACTCGAAGTGCAATTGAATGCCGACGGCAACCGGGTCAAGGCCATGGCATGCAGGCCCGACACGGAAGCCAATGCCCGCAACCTGATCGACGAAGCGGTTGCGCAGTTCGGTGCCATCGATTTCGTCGTCGTCGGCTCGGGTACCAACGATCCCGCGCCGATCCAGGATATGACCACGGAACAGTGGGACCACGTAATGGCAGCCAACGTGCGCGGATCGTGGCTGGTCTGCAAGGCCTTCGCCACCCACTGTATCGAGATGGCGCAGCGCGGCAGGGTTGTCCTGCTGTCGTCCACGCGCGGCAAGCTCGGGCTTGCCGCCGGTTACTCGGCCTACTGTCCCTCAAAGGCTGCGATCGATGGCTTGACGCGGACACTGGCATGCGAGCTGGGCCGCTACGGCATCAACGTCAACGCCATCGCGCCGACGGTGTTCCGATCCGAGCTCACGGCATGGATGTTCGCCGATGACGATCGCGGCCGCGCGGCGCGCGAAGGGATGCTCGCGCGTATTCCGCTCGGGCGCCTGGGAGAGCCCGAGGATCTCGTCGGGGCGTTGCAGTTCCTGCTTTCCAGGGCGTCGGAGTTTTGCACCGGCCAGACGCTATACATCGACGGAGGCTATACAGCCGGATAGTGATTCGCCCTGCCCGGAGCGGCAGGTACGAAAGGCAAGCGGTTCCAAAGAAGAGCCGCGCTGACATAAGCATGACAGGAGACAAGACATGAAGAAGGAAATGGAAGGTGGCACTGCCCACCAAATGCACTCCGCCGGGCGCCGCGCCACCTTGCGCGGCCTGGTAGCACTGGGCGCGTCCACGGTCGGCGTGCAATCGATCCGGCCCGCTTCAGCGGCCGCGCGGCCGCTGAAGATTGGCTATGTGAGCCCTCGAACAGGGCCGCTCGCCCCGTTCGCAGAGACCGATGGATTCATCCTGCAGCGCGTGCGCGCAGCGATTGCGAACGGCATCTCTGTAGCGGGCAATGTGCATCCTGTACTGATCATCGAAAAGGATAGCCAGTCGAATCCGAATCGCGCTGCCGAAGTCACGGCAAGCCTGATCAAGGACGACAAGGTGGACATGATTGTGTCCGCGTGCACTGCGGACACCGTCAACCCCGTATCCGATCAATGCGAACTGGGCCGGATCCCCTGCATCACAACGAACTGCCCGTGGCAACCTTACTACTTCGGGCGAGGCGGTTCGCCGGCGAAGGGCTTCGAGTACACGTATCACTTTTGCTGGGGACTGGAAGACCTGATCGCGGTATATACGGCCATCTGGGACAGCGCCGGCGCCGCCACCAATCGCACCGTCGGAGCGCTCTGGCCGAACGATGCAGAAGGCAACGCGTTCAGTGACAAGGCATTTGGCTTTCCGGCGGCGCTTGCCGCGAAAGGCTACAAGCTCGTCGACCTTGGCCGGTTTCAGCCGACCGCCAATGACTTCTCAGCGCAGATCCGCGCGTTCAAGGCGGCGAACGTGGAGATCGTGACGGGCGTCCTGCCGCCCGCAGCGTTCGCTACATTCTGGAGCCAGGCAGCCCAGCAGGGTTTCAAGCCGAAGATCGTGACCTTTGCCAAGGCGCTGCTCTTTCCTTCCGCGGTTGCAGGACTCGGGCCACGAGGCGTCGGCTTGTCCACGGAGGTGGCGTGGTCGCCCGCCTATCCTTATCGCTCCACACTGACCGGCGAAACCAGCGCACAGTTTGCCGCTGCCTATGAAGCGGCTACCGGCCGGCAGTGGGTGCAACCCCTTGGCGCAACGCTGTCCTTGTTCGAGGTCGCACTTGACGTGCTCAAGCGGAGCGCCGCGCTGACGCCACAGGCGATTGTCACGTCGATCCGCGCTACCGACTACGCGTCGGCCGTCGGTCCCGTCAAGTGGACTGGGAGCCCGGTCAAGAACGTCACCAAGACGCCGCTGGTAGGCGCGCAATGGACCGCGGGCAACAGGCATCCACTGGATCTGCAGATCGTGAGCGCAACGCTTGCGAAGGATATCGGCGTGCAGAAGCGCCTGGCAATTCTCACCTGAGGGGTCGTATGGATCATTGTGTCCTTTCCGCCGAAATGCTGGTGAAGCGATTCGGCGCGGTGACGGTCGCCGACAATTTGTCCGTTGCGCTCGGTGAGGGCGAAGCGCTGGGCGTCATTGGCCCCAACGGTGCCGGAAAGAGCAGTTTCTTCAACCTGCTGAGCGGCAACATCCGCGCGGACAGCGGCCGTATCCTGCTGGAAGGGCGGGACGTCACCAATGCAACTCCAAACGAGCGGGCGATTGCCGGGATCGGGCGAACGTACCAGATCCCCCGGCCTTTTTCCCAGCTGACGGTATTCGAAAACCTGCTCGTGGGCGCATTCTTTGGCGCCAGGTTGGACGCGCGCCGAGCTCAGCAGCACTGCTACGAAACGCTGGCACTGACCGGGTTGCTCCGCCATGCCGACAAGCCGGCGGCTGCGCTGTCGCTGCTCGAACGCAAGCGACTGGAACTGGCGCGAGCGCTGGCGACCCGCCCGAAGGTCCTGTTGCTCGACGAAATTGCAGGCGGCCTGACGGAGGGCGAGGCGGCGGAACTGGTTGCAACCATTCAATGCATCCACGCCCAAGGCACCGCCATCATCTGGATCGAGCACGTCGTGCATGCGCTCCTGGCGGTTGTCTCCCGGCTGATGGTGCTGAGCTTCGGCAAGAAGCTCATGGAAGGCGAGCCGTCGGCTGTGATGCACAGCGCCGCGGTGCGGGATGTGTATTTGGGTATTGAGGTGGAAGCCCATGCTTAGCATTCATGAACTCGATGCGTACTACGGTGACTTTCAGGCGCTGTTCGCCTTGAGCTTGACGATCCGGCAAGGCGAGTCGGTGGCGATCATCGGTGCGAATGGGGCTGGGAAATCGACCTTGCTCAAGGCGATCTCTGGAGCGCTCCCTGTCAGGCACGACGCGATCCGCCTATGCGAACACAGTCTCGGACACGACAGTGCAGCGCAAGTGGTGCGCAAGGGCATTGCGCTCGTTCCCGAGGGGCGCCGCATGTTTCCGAGCCTGAGCGTGGAGGAAAACCTGCAGATCGGGGCATACGCCAGGCGGCCGGGCCCGTGGAATCTGGGACGCGTCTACACGATGTTTCCCCGGCTCGCAGAGCGGCGCCGGCAGAACGTGACGTCCCTGAGCGGTGGCGAGCAGCAGATGGTCGCCATCGGGCGTGCGCTCATGTCGAACCCCTCCATGCTGATGTGCGATGAGCTGTCGCTGGGCCTAGCGCCCAAGATCATTCGAGAGATGTATGGCCACCTCGCAACCCTCAAGGAGGAAGGCACGACTCTGCTGATCGTCGAGCAGGATATTCATCAGGCGCTTCGCTTCTCGGACCGCTACTACTGCATGCAGAAGGGGCGGGTCACGCTATCCGGCAAATCCGCATCGGCCAGCAAGGAAGAGATCGGACGCGCGTATTTTGGAGAAGAACAATGACGGGCTGGATCGATGTGGTTGTTCAGGGCATTCTTCTGGGCGGCCTCTACGCCTTGTATGCCAGCGGGCTGTCGCTCATTTTCGGTGTCATGCGGTTAGTCAACGTCGCGCACGGCGACCTGATCGTGCTGGCGGCATTCCTTGCTTTTGCCATTCGCATCCCAGGGGCGGAGACTTCATTTTCCTCGCTGCTGCTAACCGTCCCGGTCATGTTTGCGATCGGCTATGTCTTGCAGCGCGCCCTACTGAACGGCGCCATGGGCGCCAACGTGCTGCGTCCGATGCTGCTGACGTTCGGGCTGTCCATCGTCCTGCAGAATGGTCTCCTTGATATGTTCTCGGCGGACTCCAGGAAGCTTCCTGGCGGCTCGATCGAGACAATGAGCGTGCCCCTCGGCGGCGGCATCGCCGTCGGCATCCTCCCGGTGATCACGTTACTGGCGGCAATTGCCGTTCTTGGCGCGCTCCAGTTCATGCTGCGACGCACCGCCATCGGGCGGGCATTCAGGGCAACTTCCGATGACGCGGAGGCGGCTGGCTGGATGGGTATCAATCACCGCAACCTCTTCGCGCTGGCGACCGGCATATCGATGGCCGTCGTTGGCATCGCCGCCGTCTTCATGGGGACGCGGGCGAGTTTCGATCCGGCCAGTGGACCGGACCGGTTGATCTTTGCGTTTGAAGCGGTGGTCATCGGCGGCCTGGGTTCGCTGTGGGGCACCCTTGCCGGCGGCATCGCGCTCGGCGTCGCTCAGAGCATCGGCGCATCACTTGACCCCGACTGGCAACTCCTTGCCGGCCATCTGCTGTTTCTCGTGGTGCTGTTGATCGCGCCCAACGGACTATTTCCCCAACGAGGCAACCAATGAGCGCACACCTGACATCCCCCTCGGCGCTGCCTGCCAGCGCGCCGAGGCTTTCGCGCACCGACGGCGCCTTTGCGGCCACGGCCGTTGCGCTGGCCGCACTGGCTTTCGTCCTCGATGCGGGACAGCAGTCCATGCTCGTCGAGTTCTTCTATTTCGTCGCGCTCGCACAGCTCTGGAACATCCTGGCTGGCTATGGCGGATTCATGTCGCTCGGACAGCAGGCCTACCTTGGCAGCGGGGGGTATGTTCTTTTTGCCTTGGCGATCTTCTTCAAGATGCCGCCACTGGCGTCGATCGTCCTGGCCGGGTTATTCGCTGCCGGCATGGCGTGCATCGTCGCATTTGCGGTCTTTCGCCTGGCCGGACCATACCTGGCGATCGGGACCTGGGTAATCGCCGAGGTGTTCCGGTTGGCATTTTCGCAAGCGAGCGCGCTTGGTGCCGGGTCGGGAATCAGCATTCCCCTGGATGCGGTGCGCTCCCTCGACCTCGGCTGGATGAGCCGCGACATGCTGCTCTATCTCATCGCCCTGCTGCTTGCCGTCGCGGTGAACTATGGCGCCTACCGCATGCTCAGGTCGAAGTATGGTCTCGCCCTCTGCGCGATTCGAGACAATGAGAGCGCGGCGTCCACCATGGGGATTCATCAGCGGCACCTCAAGTTCGCTGTCTATGTCGTGGTCAGCGCTGCCTACGGCATGCTGGGCGCGTTTATCTTCCTGACCAAGCTGCGTATTTCGCCGGCTTCCGCGTTCGACATCAACTGGACCGGCTACATCATCTTCATCGTGGTGATTGGCGGAATCGGCACGCTTGAGGGCCCGATCATTGGCTGCATCGTCTATTTCGTGATGCGGCAGTACCTTGCCGATACCGGTAGCACCTACCTGATTCTTCTGGGATTGATCGGCATCGTCGTGATGCGTTTCTATCCCAAGGGAATCTGGGGGGAACTCGCCGCGCGCCATGGCATTGCATTTCTGCCCACACGCTGGCACCTTCCGGCCGCCGCCAACCCAGGTGCCCGGCCTGCGCGGGAGGGTGAACGGCGGGCAGCGGACGTTGCTGGCAACCGGTGATGACTGATGCGTGATGGCGCCACGTTCCTTAGGGCGCTCCGCAGTTCGCGCCCGCAGCGCAGCGTACAAGAATATAACGAGGAGACGACAATGAAAACAACGAAGACCGTAAAGGCAACATGGCTGTTGGCGCTGCCGTGTCTTGGATTCGGTGCCGGCGCTTGCGCCCAGAGCAGCGTAGCCCTGTTCGGCATGCTCGATGCCGGTGTGACGTATGTAAGCAATCAAGCCGGCAAACGGGGCGTATTGCTCGATACCGGGGTGTATGTGCCAAGCATTTTCGGGCTGCGCGGAAACGAGGACATTGGCGGAGGCAGCAAGGTATTCTTTGAACTGGCCAGCCAGTTCAGCAATGACAATGGAGCAACGATTCCGTCGAACGGTTCGCTCTTCGCCAGGCAGGCATTAGTCGGTCTTGGCAATATATCCTGGGGGAGAATTTCCCTGGGGAACCAGTACGACTTCATGACTGAATCCCTATTGTTCTCCGGTCTTGACGGTGGCCTGCTATATGGCGGCTTCTACAATTTCCGGAATGGTCCGTTCACTGGCCTCGGTATTCCGAATAATCCAACCGGAGCGACCGACTTCGATCGCGTCGGCGCCTCCACACGCGTAGCAAATTCCGTCAAGTATGTGACACCGTCAACTGGAGGCTTCACTCTTGGCGCCTTGTATGGTTTCGGTGAGATCGCAGGCTCTACAACCTCTGGGCGGACCGCCAGCGCCGGAGTGAACTATGAGCGCGGCCCGCTGGCGCTTGGCGCTGCCGTCACGGACGCGCGCTATAGCGCGATCAACAATGGCCGGGACGGCATACGCAACATCGGCGTGGGCGCGCACTATGGATTCCCTTCGGTGCTGGCCCACATTCTTTACACGAACACGCGCAACACATTCTCCGGTGCAATGGTGAACGTCGTGCAGGCGGGCGCAAACTGGACCCTCTCAGGCGGCCTGACACTTGGCGCCAACTACCAGTGGATGAAGGGAAATGCACAGCTCAGCCACAACAAAGCGCAACAGGTCACGTCGACCTTGATGTATGCGCTGTCGAAACGTACCTCGGTCTACCTGGAAGGCGTCTACCAGCATGCTGTCGGCGACCACGGCGCACAGGCATGGATCAACGGACTCTTCGGGCCAGACGCGGCGTCGTCCGGATCCAGTCAGGCCATCGGGCGTATAGGGATGGCCACGCGGTTCTAAGGTGACAGTCAGTTGGTGTTCTTTTTTTGAAGGAGATTGGGATGGATTTGTCTGAAGCGCACGCCTTGCTCGATCCGGCTCCGCTTGCCCTGGAGACCGGCTATGAACGTCTCGCAAGCGGCGTCTTGCACGTGGCCTGCCGCACGGAACTACACGGCTGTACGGGGGAAATGTTTGAATGGTGGTTCCGCTTTCGCCCAAATACGCAGCAGTACATCTGGTGGCATCCGGCCGACCATGTCTCCAGCGAGTGGGCAGAGGCTCAAGACGGGACACATATCGGGTCCATTCATCTGGTCGAGGAGCATTTCTCCGGATCGCCAGCGGAAAAGCTCGCCATTCAGTTTCGTCATCCCCATGAGTATTTCGATGCTGCGGCGTACGACGATGCCAGGGACCGGGGCGCCATCAGCGCGGCGGTTTGCGGCCGGGTAGGCATGGGGGATGCGCCTGAACGCACCGGTAGCGGTGAAATACTTGGCGGCCGGCTGTTGCACATGGGACGCGATACGCCATCGGGAATGACGCTGAGGAGTCATTTCTACCTTGGCGAGGATATGCCCGCGCAAGGGCATAGCGCCGAGGAGATCAAGGCGGCTTTTCCCGATGCGTTCGGACAGGCACTGCTTATGCATTGCTACAACGAATTCACCTTCCTTTCTCGCTTCCTGCCCTCGCTCTATATCGCCGAGCATCGGGATAGCGTCAAGGTTCGGCTTCCGTGGTGAGGGACAGGGGACCTCTCTCGGCCAAACCATTTCCTTCATTTTGCTGTGTCGTAAGCTAAGGGCGCGAGTTGATCAAGATGGCGACACACGTTGATTCCCGCGCGATGCGCAAGCATACGCGGGGACCGAAAGCGCCGAAGAAGAAAGGCTATGTGGCCGGATGCGTAGCACGGCGGCATGTTTCTACCGCTCGTGTCATCAAGGCTGGACGTGTCGTTTAATCACCTTGAAAGGGGTGCCTCTTAGGCTTCCAATCCCGGACGGACGTTGGACGCCAGCAGGAAATGAAATGAGCCCGCTGCCGGTGTGGCGCGGGCTCATTTTTGCTGTCTGGCTTGCTCCCTTCTCCCTCTTCCCGGTCGCGGTCCCGGCCCCGCTCCCTAAGCCGCCAGCCGGAACGACGCCACCGAGCGCATCATCGATTGCGCCTGCTCGGCCAGCGCTTGGGCCGCGGCGGCGGCCTGTTCCACCAGCGCCGCGTTCTGCTGGGTCACGGTGTCCATCTGGTTCACCGCTTGCCCGACCTGCTCGATGCCGGCGCTCTGCTCGTTCGATGCCGCGCTGATCTCGCCCATGATGTCGGTCACGCGCTTGACCGCGCCAACGATGTCCTCCATGGTCTGGCCGGCCTTGGCAACCAGCGCCGAGCCGTTGTCCACCTGGGCCACCGAGTTGTCGATCAGGCCCTTGATCTCCTTGGCGGCGGTGGCCGAGCGCTGGGCCAGGCTGCGCACCTCGCCCGCCACCACGGCAAAGCCGCGGCCTTGTTCGCCGGCGCGCGCCGCTTCCACGGCGGCGTTCAGCGCCAGGATGTTGGTCTGGAAGGCGATGCCTTCGATCACGCCGATGATGTCGACGATCTGGCGCGAGGCGCCGTTGATCTCGCCCATGGTGGTCACCACCTGGTTGACCACCTGCCCGCCGCGTTGCGCGATATCGGAAGCGTTGACCGCCAGCGAGCTGGCCTGGCGCGCATTGTCCGCGTTCTGGCGCACGATGCCCGTCAGCTCTTCCATGCTCGAAGCGGTTTGCTCCAGCGCCGAGGCTTGTTCCTCGGTGCGTTGCGACAGGTCGGTATTGCCCGCGGAAATCTGCTGCGTGGCCGAGGCGATCGAATCCGCGGCGCCGCGGATCTCGCCGAGCGTGCCGGACAGGCGTTGCTGCATGCGCTGCATGGCCGCCAGCAGGCTGTGCGCATCGCCCGCGCGAATGCGCACCGGCACCGTGAAGTCGCCGTCGGCAATGCGCGTGACCACTTCGGTGGCGTAGGCCGGCTCGCCGCCCAGGCTCTTGCGCACGGTACGCATGATGGCCAGCATGAATGCCGATACCAGCGCGCCGATCAGCAAGGTGCTGATTGCGGCGGAGATCAGGTTGTCGCGGAAGCTGCTTTCGATGTCCTTGAGGAACACGCCGGTGGCCACGTGCCAGTCCCATGCTGGCACATAGCGCACATAGGTCAGCTTGCGCGCGGGCGTCTCGGTGCCCGGGAGGCGGCCACGGTAGGTGACGAAGCTGTCATCGGGGCTGGCGCCGGCGCGCGCGCTCGCCTTGCCCGCATCGACGATGCTCTGGTAGACCAGCTTGCCGTCGGGGTCCTTGAAGTCGCCCACGATCTTGCCTTCCGTATCCGGCAGGCCGGGGTTGAGCACCACCTGCGGCTTGGAGTTGAGCAGGAACAGGTAGCCCTTGTCGCCGAAACGCATCACGCGCAGTGCATCCTTGGCCGCGGCCTGGGCGTCCTCGATGCTCACGGTGCCCTTGGCGGCGCGGTCCACGTAGAGCTTGACGATGCCTTCGGCGGTCGCCACCAGGGACTGCAGGCTCTCGCGGCGCTCGGCCATCATGGTGGCGCGGGTGTGCACGGCGCTCCAGGTGCCCAGCGCCAGCAGGGCCAGCCACATCGCCACCAGCGCGGCCCAGAGTTTGGCGTTCAACGAGATTCGATTCATGATCATGCTTACCGTGTATGGGCAGCCGGTTTGCGCCGGCGGCGCGGCATCGGCCTGACCTAGGTGTTGACAGAGAGGCACAGGCGAGACGAACCCGCGCGCCGCGCCTAGCCTGGACACAGCCGGTTAACGACCCATCACCGTTGGGACTTGAATGGGGGAAAGAGAAGTGAACAAAGGGATGCTTTTGCCTGGGCCGGCAAGCTTTCCGATCCCTGCCTACAATGTGACTTTCGCCGCGCCTGGATGACGGGCGGCTCGACGCAACCCGCGGAGCAAAACGCATGACCTCAAGCATCACCACACGCAAATTGGGCAGGTCCGGGCTCGAAGTCTCGCCCCTGGCATTTGGTGGCAACGTGTTCGGCTGGAGCGCCGACGAGGCCACCTCCTTCAAGCTGCTCGATGCCTTTGTCGGCGCCGGGCTCAACTTCATCGATACCGCCGACGTGTACTCGCGCTGGGCGCCGGGCAACCAGGGCGGCGAGTCCGAGGCCATCATCGGCAAGTGGTTCAAGCGCAGCGGCAAACGTGCCGAGGTGGTGCTGGCCACCAAGGTGGGCAAGGACATGGGCGAGGGCCGCAAGGGTTTGTCGCGCGCCTATATTGAACGCGCCGTCGACGCGTCGCTGCAGCGCCTGCAAACTGACTACATCGATCTCTACCAGTCGCATGACGACGAAGACCGGGACACGCCGCTCGAGGAAACCCTGGACGCCTACGCCCGCCTGATCAAGGCCGGCAAGGTGCGAGCCATCGGCGCCTCCAACTACAGCGCCGCGCGTCTGGCCGAGGCGCTGGAAACCAGCCGCCGCCACAACCTGCCGCGCTACGAGAGCCTGCAGCCGCACTACAACCTCTATACCCGCAGCGAGTATGAGGCCGAGCTTGAGCCGCTGGTGCTGCGCGAAGGCCTGGGCGTGTTCAACTACTATGCACTGGCCAGCGGCTTTCTCAGCGGCAAATACCGCTCCGAGGCTGATCTTGCCAAGAGCGGCGCGCGCGGCCAGCGCGTCAAGGCCTATCTCGATGCGCGCGGCCTGCGCATTCTGGCGGCGCTGGACGACGTCGCGGCGCGCACCGCCACCAGCCCGACGCAGGTAGCGCTGGCCTGGCAGATCGCGCGCCCCAGCATTACCGCGCCGATTGCCAGCGCCACCTCGCTGGCGCAGCTGGACGACCTGATTGCCGCCACGCGCCTGCCACTGAGCGCCGGCGATATCGCGCTGCTGGACCAAGCCAGCGCGTGAGCTGGCCTACCCCGGAGGAGATAAGGGATGCATGAAAACAGATTGAGCCACGGCAACAGCGCCGGTAGCAAGGCGGCGAACCTGAGCGCGGTCAAGGCGCTGGTGTTCGACGTCTTCGGTACCGTGGTGGACTGGCGTACCAGCGTGATCGCGGACCTGTCCGCATTCGGGCGGAACAAGGGCATCGAGGCCGACTGGACCGCCTTTGCCGACGCCTGGCGCGCCGGCTACGTGCCCGGCATGGAGCGCGTGCGCAAGGGCGAGCGGCCATGGGCCAATATCGACGTGCTGCACCGCGAACGGCTCGACGCGCTGCTTGACCAGTTCGGCATCGAGGACCTGAGCGAAGCGGAGAAGGACTACCTCAACCGTGCCTGGCACCGCCTCCGAGGCTGGCCGGATACCGTGCCCGGCCTCACGCGGCTAAAGCAGCGCTACATCATCTCCACCTTTTCCAACGGCAGCGTGCAGTGCCTGGTCGACACGGCCAAGCATGCCGGCCTGCCGTGGGACGCGGTGTTCAGCGCGGACATCGTGCGCCACTTCAAGCCGGAGGCGGAGATCTATCAAGGCGTGATTGCCTTCTTCGACCTGCAGCCGCAGGAGGTGATGCTGGTTGCGGCGCACAACAATGACCTGCGGCATGGCCGCTCGCATGGCATGCGGACCGCTTATGTGAATCGGCCTACGGAGTACGGGCCGAACCAGGCGAAGGACCTGGCGGCCGAGTCGGACTGGGATGTGGTGGTGGATAGCTTGACGGAACTGGCGCAACGGCTCGGCGCTTGAGCGAGCGCGTGCGCCAACCAGCGCACATCGGCTTGGGAAAGCCTGCCATTGCGGCCTCCCGCCGTGAAACGCCGGCTGCACTTGGCGCGCGTCTCGCGCGCCCGGCCAGCGCGATCGGGTTTGCCCAAGCCGCTCCCTGTCGGATACATTAGGACTCCCGGCCGCCCACGCTGCAACCCTGCGGCGCAACAGAGGCCATGCGAGAGCCGGGAGTTGGCACGCGCCGGCTCGGCAGCGCGCCAGGAGACGACAAGGAGACCACGATGGACCTGCGGCAACGCGAGCACATCGACACGGTAGTCCAGCTCACCACCCGCGCCGGCGCGCCGATGGTGCGTGCGCCGGAAACCATCATCCAGAACTCGTGGCGGCGCTGCGTGCATCAGTACGGGCTGGATCCGGCGCGCATGCAAGAGGCGCGCATCCTGCCGCAGACCCGGCTGCGCGAGCACCAGCAGCGCATCGACGATTTTGCGCGGATTGCCCGCCACGGGTTGCAGACGCTCTATAGCCAGGTGGCGGGCATGGGCTACGTGGTGCTGCTGACCGACGCGCAGGGCGTGACGGTGGATTACCTGGGCGACGCCAACGCCGATGCCCGCCTGCGCCACGCCGGCCTGTACCTGGGCGCGCAATGGAGCGAATCCGGCGCCGGCACCTGCGCGGTGGGCACCGCGCTGGCCACCGGCCAGGCGCTGACCGTGCACCAGGCGGATCATTTCGACGCCACCCATATTCCGCTCACCTGCACGGCCGCGCCGCTGTTCGACTCGCACGGCAGCCTCTGCGCCATCCTCGACATATCCGCGCTGACCTCGCCGCAGGCCAAGGACAGCCAGGGCCTGGCGCTGCAGATGGTGCGCATCTACGCCAGCCGGATCGAGAACGCCAGCTTCGTGCGCAGCCACCGCGAGGACTGGATCCTCAAGCTCAATGCCGCGCCGGAGTTTGTCGACGTCAACCCGGAATACCTGCTCGCGCTCGATGCGTCGGGCCGCATCGTTGGCCATAACCGCCGCGCGCAGCAGATGCTGGAGGCCGAGCTGGGCGTGGCCCCGGGTGGCGCGCCGCTGCTTGGCATGCCGTTCGAGTCGCTGTTCGAGGCACGGCTCGATGAGCTGGGCCGCTTCATGCATTCGCGCCCCAGCGAGCAGCGCGCGCTGGCGCTGGCCCGCACCGGCGCGCGGCTTTACCTGAGCGTGATGCCACCGGCGCTGCGCTGGCAGCGCGCGCGTGATACCGCCGAGCGGGCCACGCCGCTGCAGGCGCCGCTGGCCGCGCTGTGCGGTGGCGATGCCGCATTGCAGCAGCAATTGCTGCGGGCCGCAAAGCTGGTGGATTCGCCCATCAACCTGCTGATCAACGGCGAGACTGGCAGCGGCAAGGAGTACCTGGCCAAGGCCCTGCACCAGGCCAGCGCGCGCCGCGACGGCCCCTTTGTGGCGGTGAACTGCGCGGCGATTCCCGAATCCCTGATCGAGAGCGAACTGTTTGGCCACCTGCCCAACAGCTTTTCGGGCGCGGGCTCGCGGCCCAAGCGCGGGCTGATCCAGGAGGCTGACGGCGGCACGCTGTTTCTCGACGAGATCGGCGACATGCCGCGCGAGCTGCAATCGCGCCTGCTGCGTGTGCTGGCCGAGGGCGAGGTGCTTGCCATCGGTGCGGCGCGCCCGGTGCCGGTCAACCTGCGCGTGATTTCCGCCACGCACCATCCGCTGGACCAGCTGGTGAGCAGCGGGCGCTTTCGCGAGGACTTGTACTACCGGCTCAACGGCGCGCGGCTGATGCTGCCGCCGCTGCGTGAGCGCACGGACCTGGACTGGCTGATCGCCAAGATGCTGGACGCGGGCGGCAAGCCAGCTACCGTGAGCCTGTCGCCCGCGGCGCGCGCGCGGCTGCACGCGCACCGCTGGCCCGGCAACCTGCGGGAGCTGCGCAATGCGCTGGAGTACGCGCGGGCGGTCTGCGACGACGGCCACATCGAGGTGGAGGATCTCCCGGAAGGGATTGGCGAGGGGATGCCGCAGCAGGGCTTGCTTCCGGTTTCCGCCAGCGTCCCGCCGGGCAGCGCGGCCACCGAAGCCGCCAGCGCGCCGGCCTTGCCGGCCCCCGGCTTCGACCCGCATCAGTTGCCGCCGGAAGGCATGCTGCTGATGCAATACCTGCGCGCGGCTGGCTGGAACCTGAGCGCGGTGGCGCGCCAGATTGGCGTGAGCAGGATGACGCTGTACCGCCGCATGGCGCGCTACGGCATCGCATCGCCCAACCAGCGCGACGCGGCGCATTAGCCAGCCAGCGAGCATGGCGGCGCGGCTCGCCCGCGCCGCCCTCCCTGCCCGGCGCAAGATCCCCGCTACACCTGTTCACCCCCTTTACACATGATGCTGTGACACCTGTCACGCTGCGGCGTGCGCATGGCCCGCAAAGTCCCTGCGCGCCCCGCATTTACCTGGGGTAATCCCGAGTTTTTGCCGTCTCCGGCGTGCCGATGCGGGGTGGCACGGCCGTTGCGATATGCCTGTCATAACCAGAAAGACAGGAGACAGGCATGGGTGAGCAAGCGCTGGCCGGCCGGCCACTGGTCGGCATCATCGCCAACCCGATTTCCGCACGCGATATCCGCCGCGTAATCGCCAACGCCAACACGCTGCAACTGGCCGATCGCGTCAATATCGTGCTGCGTTTGCTGGCCGCGCTGGCTGCCTGCGGGGTTGGGCGCGTGCTGATGATGCCGGACCGCGAGGGCATGCGCGTGCTGCTGGCGCGCCACCTGTCGCGCCGCCAGGGGCCGGACGCCGCGCTGCCGGAGGTGGAATACCTTGACATGCCGGTCACCGCGCGCGTCGACGACACCTTCCTGGCCGCACGCATGCTGCGCGAGGCGGGCGTTGCCGCCATTATCGTGCTCGGTGGCGATGGCACCCACCGCGCGGTGGTGCGCGAATGCGGCAACGTGCCGATTGCCGGCATCTCCACCGGCACCAACAACGCCTACCCCGAAATGCGCGAGCCCACCATCACCGGGCTGGCCACGGGGCTGTTTGCCAGCGGCCGCATTCCCGCCGCGCATGCGCTGGCCGGCAACAAGCGGCTCGATATCACGATTGCCGGCGAGGGCGAGGTGCGCCACGACATCGCGCTGGTCGACGCCGTGATTTCCCACGAGCATTTCATCGGCGCGCGCGCCTTGTGGAAGACCGAAACGCTGGGCGCGGTCTACGTGTCCTTCGCCGATCCGCAGGCGATTGGGCTGTCCGCCATCGGCGGCTTGCTGGAACCCGTGGGCAGGCATGAGCCCGGCGGCCTGGCGATCGAGCTGGCCGCGCGCGGCGAAGGCCGCTTCGATCTGCGCGCGCCGATTGCGCCCGGCCTGCTGCGCGCGGTGCCTATCGCGGGCTGGGAACGCCTGACCGACGGCGTTGCGCACCGCGTGCGCCAGCGCGCCGGCATCGTCGCGCTCGACGGCGAGCGCGAGCTGGTGTTCGGCCCGCAGGACGAAGTCACGGTGACGCTGCGTGAGCGCGCCTTCCTGAGCATCGACGTGGCGGCCTGCATGCGCTATGCCGCCGCCGCCGGATTGATGCGCAGCGGGCGCGCGCCGCCACCCCCGCCACCACAGCATTCCCCACCCCAGCCACTCACCGAGCTTTCTACCGCCACCACAAAACCATGAAGGAGACAGACATGACAGCCAACGCATCCGGTACCACCGGGAACACGCTGCCCCTCGACAAGCAGGAACTGCTCGCCGTTTATCGCAGGATGCGCACCATCCGCGATTTCGAAGAGCGCCTGCACGTGGACTTCGGGCGCGGCGACATCCCGGGCTTCGTCCACCTCTACGCCGGCGAGGAAGCCGCCGGGGTCGGCATCCTGCACCATCTGGGCGACGGCGACCGCATCGCCAGCACCCACCGCGGCCACGGCCACTGCATCGCCAAGGGCGTCGACCCGGTGGCGATGATGAAGGAGATCTACGGGCGCAAGGGTGGCTCCTGCAATGGCAAGGGCGGCTCCATGCATATCGCCGATCTGTCCAAGGGCATGATGGGCGCCAATGGCATCCTGGGCGCGGGCGCGCCGCTGGTCTGCGGCGCCGCGCTGGCCGCCAAGTTTCGCGGCAAGGGCGAGATCGGCATCACCTTTGCCGGTGATGGCGCGTCCAACCAGGGCACGTTCCTGGAAAGCCTGAACCTGGCCGCGGTGTGGAACCTGCCGGTAATTTTCGTGATCGAGAACAACGGCTACGCCGAATCCACCGCGCGCGACTACGGCACCGCGGTGGACAGCTACGTGGACCGCGCCGCCGGCTTCGGCATCCCCGGCGTGACGGTGGATGGCACGGATTTCTTCGCGGTCCATGAGGCGGCGGGCGAAGTCATCAAGCGGGCCCGCGAAGGTGGTGGCCCGGCCCTGCTGGAATGCAAGATGGTCCGCTTCTACGGCCACTTCGAAGGCGACGCGCAAACCTATCGCGCCTCCGGCGAGCTCGACGACATCCGCGCCAACAAGGACTGCCTGAAGAAGTTCACCGCCACCGTGACCCAGGCAGGGGTGATCGCGCCGGACGAACTCAAGGCCATCGACGAGCAGGTTGCCGCGCTGATCGAGGACGCCGTGCAGCAGGCCAAGGCGGCGCCGTTCCCCACGCCCGCCGACCTGCTGACCGATGTGTACGTCAGCTACTAAGCGCGCGCCCTCAGCCATTCCGAGACATAACGACAGCAAGCACGATCAGGAGACCACACCATGTCCCGCAAATTAAGCATGAAGCTGGCGATCAACGAAGCGATCGACCAGGAAATGACCCGTGACCCGAGCGTGATCATGCTCGGCGAAGACATCGTCGGCGGCGCCGGCGCGGACGGCGAGAAGGACGCCTGGGGCGGCGTGCTCGGCGTGACCAAGGGCCTGTACGCCAAGCACGGCGACCGCCTGCTGGACACGCCGCTGTCCGAATCCGCCTATGTGGGCGCGGCCATCGGCGCCGCGGCTTGCGGCATGCGCCCGATTGCCGAGCTGATGTTCATCGACTTCATGGGCGTGTGCTTCGACCAGATCTTCAACCAGGCGGCCAAGTTCCGCTACATGTTCGGCGGCAAGGCCGAGACGCCGGTGGTGATCCGCGCCATGGTGGGCGCGGGCTTTCGCGCAGCCGCCCAGCACAGCCAGATGCTCACGCCGCTGTTCACGCATATCCCCGGCCTCAAGGTGGTGTGCCCCAGCACGCCATATGACACCAAAGGCCTGCTGATCCAGGCGATCCGCGACAACGACCCCGTCATCTTCTGCGAGCACAAGAATCTCTATGGCTTCGAAGGCGAGGTGCCGGAGAACTCGTACGCGATCCCCTTTGGCGAGGCCAACATCGTGCGCGACGGCAAGGACGTTTCCATCGTCACCTATGGCCTGATGGTGCACCGCGCGCTGGAGGCGGCGGCGACACTGGCCAAGGAGGGCATCGAAGCGGAGATCGTGGACCTGCGCACGCTCTCGCCGCTGGATATCGACACGGTACTGGAGTCGGTGGAACACACCGGCCGCCTGGTGGTGGTGGATGAAGCCAGCCCGCGCTGCAACATCGCCACCGACATCTCGGCACAGGTGGCGCAGCGCGCGTTCGGCGCGCTCAAGGCCGGCATCGAGATGGTCTGCCCGCCGCATACGCCGGTGCCGTTCTCGCCCGCGCTGGAAGATCTCTACATCCCCAGCGCGGCGCACATCGCCGATGCCGCGCGCAAGACCGTGAAAGGAGGGAAACACTGATGGCCGAGATCACCCCGATCGTCATGCCCAAATGGGGCTTGTCGATGAAAGAAGGCACGATCAACGACTGGCTGGTCGAGGAGGGCGCGCAGATCACGGTCGGCATGCCGATCCTCGACGTGGAGACCGACAAGATCGCCAACGCGGTGGAAGCGCCGGACGCCGGCACCCTGCGCCGCAAGGTGGCGGCCGTGGGCGACATCCTGCCGGTCAAGGCACTGCTGGGCGTGCTGGCGCCGCCCGAGGTCAGCGACGCGGACATCGACGCTTTTGTCGCCGCCTATGAAACGCCGGCGGCCGATGAGGAAGAGGAGGGCGCTGCCGCCTCGGCCTATCAGTTCATTGAAGTCGACGGCATCCGCACGCGCTACGCAAAGCGCGGCGAGGGTGCGGACACCGTGTTGTTCATCCATGGCTTCGGCGGGGACCTGGACAACTGGCTGTTCAACCTCGATGCGCTGGCCGATGCGCACACCGTCATCGCGCTGGACCTGCCGGCGCACGGACACGCCACCCCCAGGCTGCCCGGCACCACGCTCGCATCGCTGGCAGGGTTCGTCGCGCATTTCATGGATGCACTCGACATCGGCCAGGCCCACCTGGTGGGCCATTCGATGGGCGGCGGCGTAGCCGCGCAGCTGGCGGTGGACGCGCCGCAACGCGTGCGCTCGGTCGCGCTTGTATCGCCGGCGGGCCTTGGCGAGGAGGTCAACAGCCAGTACACCGAAGGCTTCGTCAACGCGCAATCCCGCCGCGACCTCAAGCCGGTGGTGGAACTGTTGTTCGCCGATGCCGGGCTGGTCAGCCGCCAGATGCTGGACGACCTGCTCAAGTACAAGCGGCTGGACGGCATTACGGAAGCGCTCGGCACACTAGGTGCCAGCCTGTTCGGTGGCGGCCGGCAAACCGAACTGCCCGGTCACAGGCTGGGCGATACCGGCAAGCCTGTGCTGGTGATCTGGGGCGCGCAGGATCAGATCATCCCCGCGTCGCATGCGGCCAACGCGCCAGCCGGCGCGACGGTGAAGGTGTTCGACGATGCCGGCCATATGAGCCAGATGGAGAAAGCCAACGAAGTCAACGCGCTGCTCAAGCGGCATATCGGCGGCTGACGAAGCGGAGTCCCGCTGGTTTGCTCCCCTCCCCCATGAAGCGGGAGAGGGGAGAAGGCCAGCGCGTCGCGCGACGCATTGCGTGGCTGCATGCACTGAAGAAAATCAACAAAACAAGGCTAGGAGACCACCCATGAACGAACCCCTGAAGGGACAAGTCGCCGTCATCACCGGCGGCGCGCGCGGCATCGGCCGCGGCATCGCCCTGACACTCGCCAAAGCCGGCGCTGATATCCTGATCGCCGACCTGCTCGAAGACGCCATGCGCGAAACCGCGCAAGACGTGCGCGCGCTCGGCCGCCGGGTGAGCACCCTCAAGGTCGATGTGACAAAACCCGAGATGCACCGCGCCATGGTCAGGCAAGCACTCGACCAGCTCGGCGGCCTGGATATCCTGGTCAACTGCGCAGGCGTCATCAGTATCCACCCTGTCGACGCACTCAGCGAGCGCGACTGGGACTTTGTCATGGACGTCAACGCCAAAGGCACCTTCCTCGGTTGCCAGGCCGCGCTGGAACACATGAAAGCCCAGCACAAGGGCCGGATCATCAACGTCGCCTCGATCGCCGGCAAGGAAGGCTTCCCCAACCTTGCCCACTACAGCGCCTCCAAGTTCGCGGTGGTTGGCTTCACCAACGCCCTGGCCAAGGAAGTGGCGCGCGACGGCATTACCGTCAACGCGATCTGCCCCGGCATCGTGCGCACCTATATGTGGGATCGCCTCTCCGACGAATGGAAGGCGCAAGGCGAATCGGTGGAGGATTCCTGGGCCCGCCACCAGCTCACGCTGATCCCGCAGGGGCGGGCGCAGACGCCGGAAGACATGGGCCGGATGGCGCTGTTCTTCGCGACCATGGACAATGTGACCGGGCAGTCGGTCAACGTCGACGGTGGCTTCACCTTCCATTGACCGGCACCGGGCCGCGGTGCGGCCCGGCGTGTGCGCGTGCCGTTGCGCGTTCCGCCCCGGCGCTTACCGGTCATGCCATGCGATTTGAATTCCTCGATCCCGATCCCACCGACCTCGATCCCTTGCACGCCGAGCAGGCGCTGCTGGAGCAGGCATCCGCCGGCCGCTGGCTGGCGCACCTGTGGCAGGCGCCGGTTTCGCTGGTGGTGCCGCGCAGCTACCTGCGGCATGCGCAACTGGAGGCCGCGCGCGCCGACTTTGCCGCGCGTGGCTGCCCGGTCTGGCTGCGCCTGTCAGGTGGCGGGCTGGTGCCGCAGGGCCCGGGCATCGTCAACCTGAGCCTGGCGTATCCGGTGCGCGGCGGCGCCGGGACCCATGCCGAGCCGGCCTATCTGCATCTGTGCGAGGTGCTGGCCGCCGCATTGAGCCGCCTTGGGTTGCAGACGCACTGGCAAGCGGTGGATGGGTCGTTTTGCGACGGCCGCTTCAACCTGGCCTGGGGCCCGCCGGAGCGGGCCCGCAAGATTGCCGGCACGGCGCAATACTGGCGCCGCGTGGCGGGCGCGGATGACGCCAGCCTGCACGTGGTGCTGGCGCACGCCGTGCTGCTGGTCAGCGCCGATCCTCAGGAGATCAATGGCCGCGCCAACGATTTCGAGGCCGCCATTGGTAGCGGGCGCCACTACCGTGCCGACAAGGTGGTCAGCGTGGCCCAGGCACTGGCCGACAGCGGGCAGCCGGTACCCGGCGACCTCGGCGAGCGCACGTCCCAAGCGCTCGCCGAGGCGCTTGCAGCGACGCCGCCGGCTTTCGCGGCAACGGTCCCGGCCTAGGCCCGGGCCGTTGTTGCGCGCGTGTTCGCGTATTCGTCGTTATTGACGATTCCACATCCCGGCGAGCGTGGCAAACTGACCGGCAAGACGCTTCCCTTGCGGGAGCACACAACCGGAGACAGGACATGGCGGGACCGTTGGCTGGACTGAAAGTGGTGGAAATGGTTGGGATCGGCCCGGCGCCGTTCTGCGCGATGATGCTGGCCGACCAGGGCGCCGAAGTGATTCGCATCGACCGCCCTCGCCCGGCCAATCCCGGCGAGGCGCCGGCCACCGGCGCAGGCCGCGCGCGCTGCGACGTGACCGCGCGCGGCCGGCGCTCCCTGGCCATCGACCTGCGCAAGCCCGGCGCGGCCGAGGTCGTGCTGGACCTGATCGCCAAGGCCGACGTGCTGATCGAAGGCTTCCGCCCCGGCGTGATGGAACGCCTGGGCCTGGGGCCGCAGCCTTGCCTGGCGCGCAATCCGGCGCTGGTGTACGGCCGTATGACCGGCTGGGGCCAGCACGGCCCGCTGGCCCAGGCCGCCGGCCACGATATCAACTACATCGCCATCGGCGGTGCCCTGCACGCCATTGGCCGGGCGGGGGAGCCGCCCGTGGTGCCGCTCAATTACGTTGGCGACTTTGGCGGCGGCGGCATGCTGCTGGCGTTTGGCGTGATGTGCGCCATCAACGAAGCCCGCAACTCCGGCAAGGGGCAGGTGGTGGACGCCGCCATGACCGACGGCACGGCCTTGCTGTCGGCCATGATGTACGGCTTCAAGGCCGCCGGGCGCTGGACCAACCAGCGCGGCGACAACCTGCTCGATGGGGCGGCGCATTTCTACGACACCTATGCCTGCGCGGATGGCAAGTACGTCGCGGTGGGGGCCATCGAGCCACAGTTCTACGCGCTGTTGCGCGAGCGCTGCGGCCTGGACGATCCGCTCTTCGACAAGCAGCTCGACAAACGCCACTGGCCCGAGCTCAAGGCCCGCATGACCACGCTGTTCCTCACCCGCACGCGCGCGCAGTGGTGCGAGCTGCTGGAAGGCAGCGACGCCTGCTTTGCCCCGATCCTGGACTGGGACGAGGCGCCGCAACATCCGCATAACCGGGCGCGCGAGACATTTATCGAGATCGACGGGGTGATGCAGCCGGCGCCGGCGCCGCGTTTCAGCCGCACGCCGGCGGGGGTGCCTCAGGCGCCTGCGGAGCCTGGTGCGGATAGCGAGGCGGTGTTGCGGGATTGGGGGGTGACGGGGGAGGTGATTGGGGGATTGCGCAGGGATGGGGTGATTTGAATTTGATATTGCTGTTGGGACTGCTTGCCGTTCAACGTCAAAGGCCTAAAGTCAAAGGCAGTTTCACCACCCCTGCGGGGCGGCTACTTTCTTGTCTTGCCAAGAAAGTAGGCAAAGAAGGCGCCCCATACGGCCTGGTACACCTTGACGGCTCGCTTCGCATCGCGGGTTGGTGCGGCCCGCCCGTGGGGGCGCTCCGCACGGCTACACCGAATCGGCGTCTGGCGGCAGCGCTCTTGCTTTCGTCCTCGGATATCGCGCGTTTGGGCTTTCGCGCGGGGCGGCATCGGCCGGCGCGCTACCGTTTGCCATCCACCGGTTTGCTCCCCTCTCCCGCTTGCGGGAGAGGGGTGGGGGAGAGGGCGGGCGTTCGCTGCACCGCCGTGCTCGCGCTCAGTCCGCCGGCCCCAGGATCCGTTCGACAAACTCCGGCGCCAGCGCAACGCCCAGGAAGCGCGAGATCTCCACGATCTGTCCATACAGCATCCATTGGCCGTGATGCACCGCGCAGCCGCGTTCGCGCGCGGCTTTCAGCAGCGGGGTGTCGCCATCGCGGATCACGGCCTCGCAGACCAGCGTGCCTGCGCCTAGTTGCGCAGTGGGGAGCGGCGTGGCGTCGGTATCGCGCAAGCCGAGCGCGGTGGCGTTGACAACCACGTCGAAGCCGGTGGGATTGTGGTCGCCGGCACGAATCGAGACGGTCGGCAGCACCGCTTTCAGGCTTGCCGCCAGCTCTTGCGCCTTGTCGGCGGAGCGGTTGTAGATGACCAGTTCGGCCGGGTTCTCACGAGCCATGGCGTAGGCCATCGACTTGCCGGCGCCGCCGGCGCCAAGCTGCAGCACGCGCTTGCCAGACAGGCTGTGGCCGCGTTCGCGCAGGCCGGCGACGAAGCCGTCGCCATCAAAATTGCCGCCGACCCAAAAGCCCTTCTGGCGGTCAAAGCGCATCGCATTGACGGAGCCGAGCAGGCGCGCGGCATCGGTCAGTTCGCCACAGATGGCCACCACCGCCTCCTTGTGCGGCATGGTGACGACGAGACCTTGCAGGTTTTGCGCGGCCGGCGCGCCGGCGAGGAATGCCTGCAATTGCGCCGCATCCACATGGAAGGGCACACAGACGGCGTTCAGGCCTTGGCGGCCGACCGAGGCATTGAAGAGTTGCGGCGTGCGCACGTGCGCGATGGGGGCGGCGATGATGCCGACAAGCTGGGTATTGCCATCGATCTGCATTGCGGGATTCTGGGTAACGTGGAAGAGGGAGAGGAAGAAGGGCGTGGGAGGCGGGACGGCAGCGCCGTCCCGCGGGCATGGCGATGGTTCAGATGCCGGCCATGCACGTGTACTTGATGACCAGGTAGTCCTCGATGCCGTAGTGCGAGCCTTCGCGGCCCACGCCCGATTGCTTGACGCCGCCGAAGGGCGCTACCTCGTTCGAGATCAGGCCGGTGTTGACGCCGACCATGCCGTACTCCAGCCGCTCGGAAACGCGCCACACGCGGCCGAGATCGCGGGCGTAGAAATAGCTCGCCAGGCCGAATTCCGTGTCGTTGGCCATGGCGACGACTTCGTCCTCGGTTTCGAAGCGGAACAGCGGCGCGAGCGGCCCGAAGGTTTCTTCACGCGCGACCAGCATGCCGGGCGTCACGTCGGCCAGCACGGTAGGCTCGAAGAACGATTGCCCGAGCGCGTGGCGCTTGCCGCCTTGCAGCACACGCGCGCCCTTGGAGATCGCGTCGGTGATATGTTCCTCGACCTTGATCACGGCCTTGCCGTCGATCAGCGGTCCGATGCGCACGCCGTC
Source organism: Cupriavidus sp. GW822-FHT03E04 (assembly GCF_058801495.1). Lineage (NCBI taxonomy): Bacteria > Pseudomonadati > Pseudomonadota > Betaproteobacteria > Burkholderiales > Burkholderiaceae > Cupriavidus > Cupriavidus sp. GW822-FHT03E04. The sequence goes on along the minus strand of NZ_JBXANI010000007.1, from coordinate 274,967 downwards.
TTCCATGCCGTTGCCCACCTTCAGCGCACGTACCGCCGCGACCAGTTTTTCGGCGAACGCGTCATAGACCTTGCTGTGCACATAGAGGCGGTTGGCGCAGACGCAGGTCTGTCCCGCGTTGCGGTACTTGGACACGATGGCGCCTTCGACGGCGGCATCCAGGTCGGCATCCTCGAACACGATGAAGGGCGCGTTGCCGCCCAGCTCCATCGAGACCTTCTTGATGGTGGACGCCGTCTGCGCCATCAGCGTACGGCCGACTTCCGTCGAGCCGGTAAAGGTGAGCTTGCGCACCAGCGGGTTGCTGCTGAGTTCGCCGCCGATGGCGGCAGCCGAGCCGGTGACGACCGACAGCACGCCTGCGGGAATGCCGGCGCGTTCCGCCAGCACCACCATCGCCAGCGCGGTCAGCGGGGTTTGCGAGGCGGGCTTGACCACCATCGTGCAACCTGCCGCCAGCGCCGGGCCGGCCTTGCGCGTGATCATGGCCGCGGGGAAATTCCACGGCGTGATGGCCGCGCACACGCCTACCGGTTCCTTGGTGACGACGATGCGCTGGTTGCTGACCGGTGCGGGAATGGTCTCGCCGTAGACGCGCTTGCCTTCCTCGGCGAACCACTCGATGAACGAGGCCGCGTAGCCGATCTCGCCGCGGGCTTCGGCAAAGGGCTTGCCTTGCTCGGCGGTCATGATGCGGGCGAGGTCGTCCTGGTTCGCCAGCAGCAGTTCGAACCACTTGCGCAGCAGCGCGGAGCGTTCCTTGGCGGTACGCGCGCGCCAGGCCGGCAGGGCGCGGTTGGCGGCCTCGATGGCCTGGCGCGTCTCGTCGGCGCCCAGCAGCGGCACCTGGCCGACGCGCTCACCGGTGGCGGGATTGGTCACGTCGATATGACGCTGCGCATCGGTCCAGCGGCCATCGATATAGCACTGCTGGCGCAGCAGGGAGGGGTCTTGGAGTTGCAACATGGTCTGGTTCCGGTTCCGTAGCGATGTGGGGGGGATTCGGCGCAGCGCCGCTGACGGCAGGTTAGCAGGATCCGGCGATCTCGTTTGGCCGCCGGAGGGATGATCAAGCCGCGATTCAACCCGCGATTCAACCCGCGATGTATAGCCCGCCATTGACGTGCAGCACCTCGCCGGTGACAAAGCTGGCCGCGTCGCTGCACAGGAAGCCGATGGCGGTGGCGATCTCGCGCGGCTGGCCGAGGCGCTTGAGCGGTGTCTGCTCAACGGAATCGGCGCCGCGTTTCTGGATCAGCTCGGTGGTCATGGGGGTTTCGATCACGCCCGGCGATACAGCATTGACGCGGGTGCGCGGCCCGAGTTCCCGCGCCAGGCTGCGGGTGAGGCTGAGCAGGCCACCCTTGGAGGCCGAATAGTGCGCATTGTAGTAAGCGCCCCGGTGTGCCGCCACCGACGTCAGGTTGACGATGGCGCTGTTCTCGCGCAGCGCGGGAATGGCGCGGCGCACAAGATAGAACACGCCATCGAGATTGATCGACAGCGTCTGCCGCCATTGCGCGTCGCTCATCTCGGCCACTGGCTGGGCCTGGTACAAGCCTGCCGACGGCACCAGGAAATCGATGCCACCGAAGCGCGCCTGCGCGAGCGCCACGGCGCGCTCGCAATCGTCGGGGCTGGCGGCGTCCATGCGCAGCGTGGCGATGCGCTCGCCGCTCGGGTCCAGTTCGCGGGCAAATCCGGCGACACCGGCTTCGTCCAGATCCGTCAGTACCAGGTTGGCGCCGTGCGCCAGGAACAGTTTGGCCGTCTCACGGCCGATGCCGCCGTTGGCGCCGGTCAGCAGCAGCGTGCGTTGATCGAAGTTGTACATGTTGTCTCCCGTGTTCAGATATGCAGTGCGCGCCCGTAGGCCGCGAGCACGGCTTCGTGCATGGCCTCGGACATGGTCGGGTGCGGCAGGACGGCGGCCATCAGGTCGGCCTCGGTGGTCTCCAGCGTCTGCGCGATGGCGTAGCCCTGGATCATCTCGGTGACCTCGTCGCCCACCATATGGGCGCCGAGCAGTTCGCCGCTGCCAGCGTCGAATACCACTTTCACCAGGCCGGCGGTGCTGCCCATGGCAATGGCCTTGCCATTGCCGACGAAAGGAAACTTGCCGACCTTGACGGGATGGCCGCGCTCCCTGGCCTGTGCCTCGGTGAGCCCCACGCTCGCCACTTGCGGATGGCTGTAAGTGCAGGCCGGAATACGTGTGGCATCAAGCGCATGCGGATGCAGCCCGGCGATCCGCTCCACGCAGATCACGCCTTCGTGGCTGGCCTTGTGCGCCAGCCATGGCGGGCCCGCCACGTCGCCAATGGCGTACACGCCGGGCTCATCGGTGCGGCCGAAGCCGTCGGTCACGATATGCGTCTTCTCGACCTTGACGGCGGTCTGCTCCAGGCCGAGGCCTTCCACGTTGCCGACAATGCCTGCCGCCACCAGCACGACGTCGACGTCGACTCTCGCGCCGCCGGACTTGCCGCCTTGCAGCTCGACGGACCAGCCCTGCCCCTTGCGCTCAGCGCTCTTGATGCCGGTGCCCGTATGCAGCACGATGCCTTCCCGGGTCAGGCTGCTTGCCACCTGCGCGCAAATGTCGGCATCCTCCACCGGCAGGATGCGCTCCGCCATCTCCACTACCGTCACCTCGACACCCACCGCGTGATAGAAGCTGGCGAACTCGATGCCGATGGCACCGGCGCCGACGATCAGCATGCGCTTTGGCACCACGGGCGGCGCCAGCGCCTCGCGATAGGTCCAGACCGTCTTGCCGTCCGCCGGCAGCGCGGGCAGCTGGCGGGCGCGTGCGCCGGTGGCGAGCAGGATGTGGGCGGATGAAACGGTACTGATCGTGCCATCCGTTGCGGTGACTTCCAGCGTGCCCCTGCCCGCCAGCCGTCCGTGGCCGTTGAGCACGGTCACCCCGTTCTTCTTCATCAGGTGGGCCACGCCCTTGTTGAGTTGCGCGGCCACCGCGCGGGAGCGGGCCACCATGGCCGGCAGGTCGGCGGTAGGCGGCGCGGCATGCACACCGTAGGCCGCTGCGTCCTTGACCAGCCGCAGCACATCGGCGGAGCGCAACAGCGCCTTGGTGGGAATGCAGCCCCAGTTCAGGCAGATCCCGCCCAGGTGCGCTTTCTCGACCAGCGCGGTCTTCATGCCTAGCTGTGTGGCGCGGATGGCGGCCACGTAGCCGCCCGGGCCGCCGCCCACGACGATCAGGTCAAATGAGGAGTTCGCCACGTCATGGTCCTTAGATCAGCATCGACAAGGGGTTTTCAAGCAGGCGCTTGAACGCGGCCAGCCATTGCGCGGCCAGTGCGCCGTCGATGGCGCGGTGGTCTACCGAGAGCGTGCAGCGCATGACCTGCCCGGCCTTCAGCTCGCCGTCTTCCACCACCGGCACCGCTTGCGTGGCGCCCACGGCAAGGATGGCGGCCTGCGGCGGATTGATGATGGCGGAGAACTCGGACACGCCGAACATGCCCAGGTTGCTCACGCTGAAGCTGCCCCCCTGGTACTCCTCGGGGCGCAGTTGCGAAGCGCGCGCACGCGTGGCCAGGTCGGCGATTTCGGCGCTGATGACGGACAGCGGCTTGGTATCGGCAGCGCGCACGATGGGGGTGATCAGGCCGGCGTCCGTGGATACCGCTACCGCGATATCGGCCTGCCGATACTGGCGCATCGCCGTGTCGGTCCAGCCCACGTTGGCCGCCGGCACCTCGCGCAAGGCGACCGCCACGGCGCGCACGATGAAGTCGTTGACCGAGATCTTGCGCGGCGCATTGGCGTTGATCTGCGCGCGCAGCGCCAGCAACTGCTCCATGCGGCAATCCGCCGTGAGGTAGAAATGCGGGATGGTGGTCTTGCTCTCGCTCAGCCGGCGCGCGATGGTGCGGCGCATATTGCTGTGCGGGATTTCGGTGAACGCATCGCTGGCCCGGGCTTGCGGTGCGGCGGGGCGCGCAACGGCAGGTGCGCTGGCAACGGCGGGAGCCGCGGCGGCCTGCTCGATATCGCGCTTGACGATGCGGCCATTGGGGCCGCTGCCGCGCAATGCCGCGAGGTCCAGCCCGCGCTGCGCCGCCAGGCGGCGCGCCAGCGGGCTGGCGAAGATGCGCGCGGCCTGCGGCGTGGCAGTCGTGGCAGCAGCAACCGCTTCGCCGGCGGATGCCGCCTCGGCCCGCGGCGCTTGCGCGCTGCCACCGGCTGCGGCGATCAGCGCATCGACATCCACGCTGGTTTCGCCATTGACCAGCAGCACGCCGATGGGCGCGCCCACTTCCACGTCCTGGCCGGCCGCCACCAGGCGGCGGGCGAGCACGCCGGCCGAATCGGCATTGAGCTCGACCACGGCCTTGTCGGTTTCGATTTCGGCGATGCAGTCGCCCACGGCAATCGTATCGCCTTCGTTCTTGGTCCACGCTTGCAGCGTGGCCTGGGTGGCATTGGCCGCCACCTCGGGCATGCGTAGCAGGGTGGCCATGTCAGGCAGTCCTCGGCTGTTGCAGGTCGGGGCGATAAGCCGCGATATCCGCGTACTGCACGATCTCGAGCACGTTGCCTTCGGGGTCGCGGCAGAACGCGAGGTACGTGCCGGGGCGCACTTCGATGCGCTGCGGGCCGGTCAGGAATTCCACGTCTGCCGCGAGCAGCTTGTCGACGGCGGCCTGGATGTCGTCCACGATAAACGTGAGGTAGGTGGCGTTGGCCTTGTCGAGGATGTACTCGGGCGCTGCCGCAGGTGCGGGCGCTTGCACCGGGGCCAGCAGCTTGATGCGCTCTCCGTAGCTGGTTTGCAGGCGCACGGCGGTATAGCCGCCGGCGTGCATGGCAGCCTGCACGGCGCTTGCCGCAGGCACGGCCACTTCGCTGACAAAGGCGAAGCCCAGCACCTGCTCGTAGAAGCGGCGCATGCGCGGCAGGTCGCGCACGGCGATGCCGACCTCCAGGGGAACAATCATGTTCAGTGTCATTGGTATTCCTTGGGTTCGTTTAGTTGGCCAGGCGGGCATCCGGACTCACGCCGCGCCCTTGTCGCGCATCACCTGGCGCAGGCCCTCGGCCACTTCCTCGGTGCGGGCGGCGGCGGCGCGCTCCAGCACCTTGGAGATGCTCGGCGCGGCCTCCGCGCCGGTCACGCGCTGCACGGGCTGGTCCAGCCAGTCGAAGTAGCGGCGCTGGATCTCGTCGGCCAGCCATCCGCCGTAGGAGGTGCCCCGCGCGCCTTGTTCCACGATCAGTACGTTGTTGGTCTTCTTTACGCTCTGCGCGATGGTGTCCCAGTCAATGCTGGCGCGGTCCAGCCAGCGCAGGTCGATCACCTCGGCGTCGATACCGGTCTGCTCCACTGCTTCGAGCGAGTGGCCGACCATCGACAGGTACGTGATGACAGTGACGTCGCTGCCGCCGCGGCGTACCGCCGCCTTGCCCACCGGCAGGTGATAGTCGAAGTCATCCACGGGGCCCACGCCCGAGGCGTTGTACAGGTCCACGTGCTCGATCACCAGCACCGGGTCCTTGCACGCCAGCGCGGTGTTCATCAGGCCCACGTAGTCGAACGGCGTGGACGGCGCCACGATGCGCCAGCCCGGGTTGGTGGCGAAGATGCCGGCCGGGTCCATCGAGTGCTGCGAGCCATAGCCCGTGCCCATCGCCACCTTGGTGCGCAGCACCAGCGGCACGTCGCTCTCGCCGCCGAACATGTGGCGCGCCTTGCCGATCTGGTTGAAGACCTGGTCGGCCGCCACCCACATGAAGTCCGGGTACATGAATTCCACGACCGGCTTGTAGCGGCCATCCAGCGCCAGCCCGCCACCCAGGCCCACGAACGCGTTCTCGCTGATCGGCGTGCCCAGCACGCGGTCCGGGAAGTTGTCGCGCAGGCCGCGCGTGGCGCCGTTGGTGCCACCCTTGAGGCGGTGCACGTCCTCGCCCATCACCACCACCGACGGATCGGTCTCCATGCGCCGTTGCATGACGTCCGCCACCACGTCGATGAACTTGCGCTTGTCCAGCTTGCCGGAGAAGCCGGCCTCCTCCTCGCAGCGCAGGCCCGCCAGTTCGCTCAGGTCGCCACGGATGCCCACGTCGCGGAAGTCCGGGCTCGGCCACAGCTCGGGACGAATGCGGCGCTTGCCCGGCTTGCCGGACGGATCGGCTTCGGTCAGTGCGGCCATCGCGTCGCGCATGGCTTGCTTGATGCGCTCACGCAGCGCGGCGATCTCGTCGGCGCTGATCAGGCCGCGCGCCTGCATGCGGCGCGCCATCAGTTCGAGCGGGTCGCGCGCGCGCCATTGCTGCTCTTCTTCCTTGCTGCGGTAGCCGAAGGCGCTCCCGGGGAAGGGGCCGTTCTGGTGGAAGAAGCGGTACAGATCGGCTTCGATGATCGTGGGGCCCTTGCCGGCGCGCATATGCGCGAGCGCTTCCTGCGTGGCCAGGTACACCGCCAGCGGGTCCATGCCATCGACCTTCCAGCTCGGGATATTGAAGCCCATGCCGCGCGCGGACAGGCGCGGCTCGGCGGTGGACTCTTCCACCGTGGTGGAGACGGCGTAGCGGTTGTTCTCGATAAAGAAGCACAGCGGCAGCTTCCATGCGGCGGCCAGGTTCATGGTCTCCAGCACCGAGCCGATATTGACCGCGCCGTCGCCGAAGTAGGTGATGGCGACCGCATCCGTGCCGGCATGCCGGTGCGACCACGCCGCGCCCGCGGCCATCGGCACGCCGCCGCCCACGATGGCATTGGTGCCCAGCGCGCCGGCCTCGGCCCATTGCAGGTGCATGGAGCCGCCACGGCCTTTGCAATAGCCCTGCGCCAACCCCAGGATTTCCGCCAGCGTGCGTTGCAGCAGCGTTTGCACGTCCGCCGGCAGCGGCGCGCGCGGGTCGATGCCGTTGGGCGCGAGGTAGCCCAGCGCCTTGGAGACGAACTGGTGATGCCCGCGATGCGAGCCATTGATCTGGTCCGCGCCGGTCAGCGGCACGATGGAGCCGGCGGCGCCGCCTTCCTGCCCGATGCTGGAGTGCGCCGGGCCGTGGACCAGGCCTTCGGCGGCGAGTTCGAGCACAGCTTCCTCGAAGCCGCGGATCAGGTGCAGGTGGCTCAGCAGCGTGCCGAGCAGGGCCGGGTCGGCCTTGGCCCAGTCTTCATCGGTGGTGCGCAGTTCCACCCATTCGGCGGCGGGGCGCAGGGCGTTACGTTCAGACATTGGAGAATCCTTGATTACCGTTCGATGGTGCTTTCAATCGTGTTGGAGGACTACGTACTCAGAAGCCGTCGGCGGTCCAGCCGCCATCGGAGACCAGCGCATGGCCGGTGATGAACGCGGCCGAGTCCGAGGCCAGGAAGAGGGCGACTTCGGCCATCTCTTCCGGCGCGCCAAAGCGGCGCAGCGGCGTGCGCGCCAGCAGCGCCTCGCCGTCGATGGCCTTGCTGGCCAGCAGCGTTTCCATCAGCGCGGTGCTGGTGTAGCCCGGGCAGACCGCGTTCACGCGGATGTTGTACTCAGCCCATTCCGCCGCCAGCGACTTGGTCAGCGACACCACGCCAGCCTTGGCGGCGCAGTACGCCAGGCGCCGTGCGGACGAGGCCAGGCCCCACATCGACGCGGTGCTCAGGATGGCGCCGCCGCCCTGGCGCACCATGCGGCGCGCCGCCGCTTGCGTGCAGAAGAACACGCCAGAGAGGTCGATATCGATGGCGCGGCGCCAGTCGTCGGGCGTCAGTTCCAGCGACGGCTTGTTCATCGAGATGCCGGCGTTATTGAGCAGGATGTCGATGCGGCCAAAGCGGGCCTCGGTGGCGGCGCAAGCTTGCTCCACGGCCTCAGGGTCGGTGATCGAAGCCTTCACGATTTCGACCTGCACTTCCGGGTAAGCCGCTTCCAGTTCCGCCTTGGTGCTGGCGAGTCCTTGCGCATCCAGGTCCAGCAGCATCAGGCGTGCGCCATGCCGGGCAAAGCCATGCGCCATCGCGCGGCCGATGCCGCTGGCGCCGCCGGTGTTGAGCACGACCTTGCCGGTCAGGCCGGGGTAGCTGGCGCGCGCAAACGGCTGCGCGTTCGGGTATCCAATAGGCAAAGAGGTGCTCATACGGCTAACCAGTCCTTCAGAAGTTGGGTATTGGAGGTGAGTTGTTCGGGCGTGCCTTCAAAGACGATGCGGCCGTGGCCCATCACGCAGACGCGGCTCGATACCTTCAGCGCGATGGCGAGCTTTTGCTCCACCAGCACCACCGAGACGCCCCGGCGGTGAATGTCCTGGATGGCCTCGCCAACCACCGTCACGATCTTTGGCGCGAGGCCTTCGGTGGGCTCGTCGATCAGGATCACCAAGGGGTTGCCCAGCAGCGAGCGGCACATGGTCAGCATCTGCTGCTCGCCGCCGGAAAGGCTGCCGGCCTTGGTGTTGCGGCGCTCCTTCAGGCGCGGGAAGTAGTCGAACATCTGCTCGAACGTCCATTGCGGCGCGCCTTCGGTGGCGCGCTGCTCGCCCATGCGCAGGTTTTCGTCCACGGTCAGGTTGGCGAAGACCTCGCGCTCTTCCGGCACATAGGCAATGCCGCGCCGGCAGATCGCATACGATTGCGCGCCGGCCAGATCGCGCCCGCGCAGCCTGATGTGGCCAGCGCTTGGCGGCACCAGGCCCATGATGGCCTTGAGCGTGGTGGAGCGGCCCGAGCCGTTGCGGCCCAGCAGGCTTACCACTTCGGCCCGCCCAACGCGGAAATCCACGCCGTGCAGGATGTGGCTCTTGCCGTAGTGCGCGTGCAGTCCTTGCACGCTCAGCAGCGGATCGGCGCCTTGTACGGACTGCGCGCTCATACCGTGACCTCCTCGCCCAGATAGGCTTCCTTGACGCGTGCGTTGTTGCGGATCTCGTCGGGCGTGCCGGTGGCGACGATCTCGCCGTAGACCAGCACGCTGATGCGGTCGCTGAGCGAGAACACCACGTCCATGTCGTGCTCCACGATCAGCAGCGTGCGGCCCTGCGCGATCTCGCGGATCAGGCCGGCGGTGTAGTCGGTTTCCTCCTGCGACATGCCCGCCATCGGCTCGTCGAGCATGATGACCTTCGGGTCCGAGGCCAGCGTCATGGCGATCTCCAGCGAGCGCTGCTCCGAATACGACAGCTCGCCGGCGATGGCTTGTGCGCGCCCGGCCAGCCGCACCTGTTCGAGCAGGTGCTGGGTCTCGTCGCGCACGGCACGCACCTTGTGGGCGAACTTCCACAGCGTGTATTGCAGGCCGTGGCGCCGCATGACGGCGAGGCGCAGGTTCTCGAAAACGGTGAGGCCCGCGAAGATATTGGTGATCTGGAACGAGCGCGCCAGGCCGCGATGGTTGATGCTCTGCGGCGACAGGCCGTGGATCGGCTCGCCGTTGAGCATGATCTCGCCTTGGGTCAGGGGCAGGCGCCCGGAGATCAGGTGGAACAGCGTGGACTTGCCGGCGCCGTTCGGGCCGATCAGCGCGTGGCGTTCACCACTGACGAGATCGAGGTCCACGCCACGGATGATGTCGACGTCGCCGAAGGATTTGCGCAGTCCGCGCAGGGAGAGCATCGCTTGCGTGTTCATGCCGGGTTCCTCCGGACGTTGGTGGCCGCGGTGGCGGGCGCGTCGGTGGCGGGGGTGGTGTCCTTCAGGCGCAGCCAGCGGCCGTTGGCCAGGCGGGCCGTGGCGATGCCTGCCACCAGCAGCGCCGCGGGCACCAGCCAGGTCAGTGGCGAGATGGGATCCCATTCGCGGCCAAACAGTGCAATCGCGGGCCAGCCACCACCATTCAGGGCAGCCATGGAGCGGTAGTCTTGCGAGAAGAAGCGCTGCAGCATCTCCACCGTGAACACCGTGCCGCCTGCGAGCAGCAACGTGCCGACGACAAATGCCAGCGCCATGGGCAGCAGCGCACGCAGGCCATAGGTCTTGCTGTGCGTGGCGAAGGACTTGATCAGCCCGGCCAGGCCCGTCGGCATGAACATCATCACCAGCACGAACACGATGCCCTGGTACAGCAGCCACGAGCGCGTCAGGTCCGATACCGCATAGCCGAAGAAGGTCATCACCGCCGCGCCCAGCGCCGGGCCGAGGAAGAGCTTCACGCCGCCGATATAGCTGTTGAGCACCACCGCCGCGGAGGCGGATGACTCGAACACCACGTAGTTGGCCGCTTCCATGTTGAGTGCCTGCAGCGCGCCAGCGATGCCAGCGAACATGGCCGAGACGGCGAACACCAGCACGCCGAGGCGGTGCGTGTCATAGCCGAGAAAGCGCAGGCGGTTGGCGTTCTCCCGCAGGCCCAGGGTCAGGCGGCCCACCGGCGTCAGCGTGAACAGGTACAGCAGCGCCAGCGACAGCAGCACCCAGAACAGTGTCAGGTAGTAGACCTGGTTGCTGTCGCCGAAGGCGAGGCCCCACGCCGGCATGCGCATGGTGGACAGGCCCGCTTCGCCGCCGAACCAGCCCTTCAGGTGCGGCGCCAGCGAGTGCAGCAGTTCGGCCAGCGCCAGCGTGATCATGGCGAAGTAGACGCCGGTACGCTTGGTGGCGAACCAGCCGGCGGCCAGGCCGGCGACCAGGCCCATGGCGCCGCCGGCCAGCGGCAGCAGCGGCGTGGGCAGCAGGCCGTTGCCGCCAAAGGCGTTCATGGCGTGCACGGTGGCAAAGCTGCCAATGCCGAAGTACGCCGCATGGCCAAACGACAGCATGCCGCCCTGGCCGCTGAGCAGGTTGAACGAGGCCGCGAACAGCACCGCGATCAGCATCTGGATGGACGCGTTGATCAGCGATTGCGACAGCACCATCGGCAGCGCCAGCAGTGCGCCAGTGCCGAGCAGCAGCAAGGTCTTCTGCGTGTTGGAGAGGTGGGTCATGGTTACTCCTTCTCGCCCATCAAGCCTGACGGACGGACCAGCAAGATCAACAGCATCAGCGCGAACGGGATCGTCCCGGCCAGGCTGGAGAGTTTCAGGGTCATCAGCCCTCCGGCTTGCTCGGCCCAGGCGCCCGCTCCGGCCAAGGCCAGCAGGTCGGCTAGGCTGCGATCGATGCCGACCGAGAACGACGTGATCAGCCCGATCAGCAGCGAGGCGAGCATGGCGCCCTCCAGCGATCCCAGGCCGCCCACTACCACCACGACGAAGACCATCACGCCGAGTTCCAGCGCCATGTTCGGGTTGGTGGTGTAGAACGCGCCCGCCACCGCGCCGGCCAGGCCCGCCAGCGCCGCGCCGATGCCGAACACACCCATGAAGACCAGCGGCACGTTGTGGCCCAGCGCCTCGGCCATGCGCGGCTTGTAGATCGCCGAGCGCACCACGATGCCGACCCGGGTGCGCGTGAGCAGCAGGTAGATCACGGCGAACATGGCCACGGCGATGCCGCCCATGAACACGCGATAGAAGGGATAGGAGGACACGCCCAGGTGGAAGGCCGCGAAGTCCAGCGATGCCGGGATGCGGTAATCCACCGGGAAGTTGCCGAAGAACAGCTTGATCAGCTCGGCAATGATGAAAGACAGGCCAAAGGTCAGCAGCAGTTCGTGCGCGTGGCCGTGGTGATGGACTCGGCGCAGGAAGAAACGCTCCACCGCCACCCCGACCAGTCCCACCAGGATCGGCGAAACCACGATGGCCGGCCAGAAGCCGATCGTGCCTTGCAACGTATAGGCAAAGTAGGCGCCCAGCATGTAGAACGACGCATGGGCAAAGTTGAGCACGCCCATCATGCCGAAGATGAGGGTCAGGCCAGCGGAAACCATGAACAGCAGCAGGCCGTAGATGGTGCCGTTAAGCAATGAGACGACGAGGTATTCCATGAGGCTTCCTTGGAACGAGCCTGTGCGGCCAACTGGCGCATGGCCGTACTTGCCATCGCCTGCGCCGCAGCGGCGCAGGCGATGGCTGATGTTGCTAGGGTGGCTTGGACAGGGGATCAGCTGGGGCGCTGCATCTTGCAGCTGGCCTGGGCCGGCGTGGCGGCCTCGGCGGCGGAGAAGGTCTTGACCGGCTTGAAGCCCATGTCGGTGCCGTCGACCTTGAACTTCGCATCCTTGGCGACCACGGACACCACCATCGGCAGCAGCACCTGGTGATCGGCGGCGCGCATGCTCATCTCGCCCAGCGGCGATCTGACCTTGGCGGTTTCGAGCGCCTTGGCCAGTGCGCTGGTGTTGAGCTTGCCGCCTTCCGGCTTCACGGTCTTCAGCGCCTCGCCCAGCATCTCCACCGCGAACACCGTCTGTGGCTCGATGTAGGCGGGCATATGGCCCTGCCGGGCCTTGAAGTCGTTGGCGAAGCGCTCACTGTCGGCGCCACCCGCCTCGGCATTGAAGGGGTGGGCAACATAGTGGCCCAGCGCCACGTCGGCGGCGTTGCCGATATTGCCCGGCTGGTCGAGGAACACGGTGGCGAAGCGCGTCTTCAGGCCGGCCGCCTTGCTGGCCTTCATCAACAGCAGCAGGTCGTTGGACCAGTTGCCGGTGATCACGCTGTCCGCCTTGGCGGCAGCGATCTTGGCCACATAAGGCGAGAAGTCCTGCACCTTGTTCACGTCATGCAGCGTCTTTTCCACCACCGTGTAGCCGCCGGCGCTGGCGTAGTCGCCGATGGCCTTTTCCATGTCGACGCCCCAGGAGTAGTTCTGGTTGATCGAATACACGCGGGTGCCCAGCGCATGGAGCGGCTTCATCGCGCCGACCAGCGCCTTGACGCGGATCTGCGCATTGGTGGCGAACTTGAAATGGTAGAAGTGGCACTTCTCGCCGGTCAGCTCCATTGCCTCGCCGCCGACGTTCATGAACAGGATTTCCTTGCCCGGATTGCGCAGGTTGAACTTGCGCACGTCCTCGGTGATCTGGCCGGACACGGCCGACGACGAGCCTTGCATGACAATCTGGGCGCCATCGGCAACGGCCGCCTTCAGCTTGTCCGCAGCACCTGCCGGGCCGCCCTGGTTGTCGTACTCGACCAGCTGGAGCGGCTCGCCGTTCCAGCCACCGGTGGCGTTGATCTTGTCGATCGCATAGCGCGCCGCTGCGCGGAACATCAGGCCGGTGGATGCCTGCGGGCCGGACAGCGTCTCGACCAGCGCAATCTTCACCGGCGCCGCCGATGCCGTGCCCGCCAGCACGGAGAGTGCCGCGGCTGCGAACAAAGGACGGGTAATGCGGCTACCGCTCATGGGTGTCTCCTGGCTATTGTTTGGATTCATCTGGCGGGCGCCGAAACTGGCCCGTCATAGTGGTCTGACCTGTGGTTAAAGTGGTCTGACAGGTTTACTATAGGGAGATGGGAGGCGATCGTCAACGGCGACTTGCGCGCCATGCGGGTTTCTACTGAGAGTCCGATCGGACGTGTATCCGCGTAGCGGAACGAGGGGTGCGTGCCCTTGCAGGGATTGGCTTACGGGCGAATAACGGGAGCCGGCACCGCTTCGTGCTGGTACATTCCACACGTTTCATGCGCGCGAAGACGTGCTACATTGACCTGTAAGACCAATTTAAAATCGAGCGCCAACCAGAAGCTGTCTGGCGCCAGGGAGCCCGTATTGAACAAGACCGTGCCCGGTGCCGCGGCGCCGCCGCCCACCCAGCGCCCGGAGGGAACCATGTTCCATCCCGAGCCCAAACACTTGCCGGACGAGATCGCCAGGCGCCTGATCCAGGCGATCCAGGCGGGCGAGTTCGCCGTGGGCGACCGCCTGCCCAGCGAGCGCTTGCTGTGCGAGCAGTTCTCGGTCAGCCGCGCGGTCGTGCGCGAGGCCCTGTCGCAGCTCAAGTCAGAGGGGCTGGTTGCGCCCAAGGCGGGCAGCGGTGTGTTCGTGACCGAGCGCAGCCAGCGCCAGGCGTTTCGCATGCAGGATGTGGCCATCGACGAGAAAGATTCGCTGGCCATGGTGATGGAGCTGCTGGTGACGATCGAAGTGGCGGCCACCAGGTTCGCGGCCATGCGGCGCACGCCGGAAGACCTCAAGCGGATCCGGCGCGCGCTGATCGGCATGGAGTACGAGATCGCCAACGACAGGTTGGGCGATGAAGAGGACTTCGCCTTTCACCAGGCCATTGTCGAGGCGACGCACAACCCGCACTTCCAGGCCTTGAGCGAACACCTGGAGCACGGCGCGCGGCGCGTGATCCGGCAGGCGAGGAGCAATACCAAGAGCCATCACGCGGACATGGTCGAGGCCGTGCAGGAAGAGCACAAGACCATCTACGACGCGATCGTGGCGGGCGATCCCGAGCGGGCGGCGCAGGCGGCGGAAACCCACCTTCGCAACGCCGCCAAGCGGCTGAACATGTACCTCAAGGGGTGACTGGCGGCTGACCGGCGGGGTGGCCGGCAACCGCCGATGGGCTGTCCGCGTTCTTGTCCCGTCGGGCTTGCCTGGCTTATTCCAGCCCGGCTAGGCCCAGTTGGAAGCGTTGGCTCAACCGCTCGCCGCTGGCTAGCAAAACGCTCACTTCCACCCCCGATGCCATCGTCTGGCAGGCCGCGCGGCTGGTGCCGGAGACCGACACGCTGGCACCCTGCGGGCAAACGCACACGGCATGCCCCTGGCCCTCGGTATCGACCGTGACCGCGCCGTAGCCGGCCCGCATCGACAGGCCGGAAGCCTGGCGCCAGGTCCATGCGGACGGGGGCACAGAGGCGGTAATGTCGGTGCCGTCGCCCCGCAGCACCGCAGCGGTGGCGGTGACCCGGGGCACACCGGGCGTCAGCGGCGTGTCGGCGTAGGTGAGTTGCAGGCGCAAGGCGCAGTCCGGCGCCAGGGCGGAGGTGGCGTTGCGCGCCGTGGGCGGTTGGAGCAAGGTGAGTGCTACCTCACCTTGCTCGCCGCGCCAGACCTTGCGCAGCGTGTCCCCGCACGCTTTTAGCAGCGCAATGAGCAGGCCGCCTGGCCGTGGCGCGGCGTGGCCCGATAGTGACCCTGAGTGCATCGATGGCACGATTTCCCCGTATCCTTTTTATAAAGGCACTCTACAAACCGAGCGGCCTTCGCGCATCACCCATTCATGGGATGCCGCCGGGTTTTCTCACGGCCGGCGCGGGATTTCAGGCCGAAGGCGGTGTCCCGGCCAGTTCGCCGACGCGCCTGACCACCTCGGCCAGTAGCGCCGAGCTGTCGTCGCTGCGATAGCTCATCATCACCGGCGAGGTAAAGCCGGGTGCGTCAATCGGCACGTAGGCCACGTCGTCGCGGTGCAGGCGCTGCACCGATGCCGGCACCAGGCAGATGCCAAGCCCCGCAGCCACGAGGCCGATGGCGGTCTGCAGCTCATTGGCCTCCTGCGCCACGCGCAACTGCAGGCCCTGCGTGCGGAACAGCGCCAGCACGTGGTCGGCGTAGCTGGGGCGGGGCCGCGCCGGGTAGAGCACGAAGGGGTGGGCCGCCAGCTGCGCCGGCGTCATGGGCGGGCCTTTAAGCGCCGGGTGGCCGCTGGGCACGGCGGCCACCAGCGTTTCGGCCATTACCACCGTGCGGGTGATGGCCGGGTCGTCCAGCACGATGCGGCCGAAGCCGATATCGATGCGGCCGGCTTTCAGCGCTTCCATCTGCTGTACGGTGGTCAGCTCCGACAAGCCCACCTCCAGCGCCGCATCGGACCCCCGCACCAGCCGGATCAGTTCCGGCAGGAAGCCATAGAGCACTGATGGCACGAAGCCGATGCCGAACCAGCGCTTTTCGTTGCGGCCAATGCGCCGCGTGCCTTCCACGATCTCGTCGATGCGCTGGTTGAGCTGCAGCGATTGCTCCAGCAGGAAGCGGCCGGCCTCGGTCAGCCGCACCGCGCGCGAGGAACGGTCGAGCAGCACGGTGCCGATTTCGTCCTCCAGCTGGCGGATCTGGCGCGACAACGGCGGCTGGGCGATATGCAGGCGCTCAGCCGCGCGGGTGAAGTTGAGTTCGGCCGCAACGGCCTGGAAATAACGCAGGTGACGTAGCTCCATGATCCCGTCCTTTCATACTTAAAAGGTATTGATCGGGACATACTCGGTCTTGGACACCCTGGATGTCAAGCCACATACTGCTTCTCAACGTATTCCATACTTGGCAGACACCCAGCATGAAAGCAACCGTCACCTCCGTCGAAGCCATCCTGGTCGACCTGCCCACCATCCGGGCGCACCAGCTTGCCATGACCACCATGCAGCGCCAGACCCTGGTGATCGTGCGGCTGCGTTGCAGCGACGGCATCGAGGGGATTGGCGAAGCCACCACCATCGGCGGCCTGAGCTACGGCGACGAAAGCCCCGAGGGCATCAAGCTGACCATCGATACCTACCTGGCGCCTGCATTGGCCGGCATCGACGCGTGCAATATCCACGCCGCCATGCAGCGCCTGGCTTCGGTGGCGCGGGGGAATCGCTTCGCCAAGTCGGCGCTGGAGTCCGCGCTGCTCGATGCGCAGGGCAAGCGCCTGGGCCTGCCCCTGTCCGAGTTGCTGGGCGGCGCGGTGCGGCCGAACCTGGCCTGCCTGTGGACGCTCGCCAGCGGAGACACCGGCCGCGATATCGAAGAAGCCGAAACCCTGCTGGCCGAGCGCCGCCACAACACCTTCAAGCTCAAGATCGGCCGTCGCAGCGTGCGCGATGACGTGGCCCATGTGTCCGCCATCAAGCGCGCGCTGGGCGACCGTGCCCGCGTGACCGTGGACGTCAACCAGGCCTGGAACGAAGCCGATGCCGCCACCGGCATCGCCATGCTGGAAGCCGCCGGCATCGATCTCGTCGAGCAGCCCGTGCCGCGCGAGCAGCGTGGCGCGCTGGCCCGGCTGGCGGCGCGCTTCGTGGTGCCGGTAATGGCCGATGAGGCCGTGTGCGGTCCCGAGGATGCGATGGAACTGGCGCGCATTGCAGGCGCGGACGTGTTTGCGCTGAAGATCTCCAAGTCCGGCGGCATCTTCGAGATGCTGCGCACAGCGGCGGTAGGCGACGCGGCCGGCATCGCGCTGTACGGCGGCACCATGCTGGAAGGCAGCGTGGGCACCATTGCCGCTGCCCACGGCTTTGCCACGCTGCCGCGGCTGGCCTGGGGCACCGAGCTGTTCGGCCCGCTGCTTCTCAAGGATGATGTGGTGACGGCGCGCCCCGAGTACCGTGACTTTGCCTTGCACCTGCCGGTAGGCCCGGGGCTTGGCCTGACGCTGGACGAAGACAAGCTGGCCCATTACCGCCGCGCCGCCTGAGGCGCTGCCCAAGCAAACATAACCGAGGATTCAAGCATGTTGTTTCTGGTGAGAATGGACGTAAAGATGCCGGTGGACATGCCGGCCGCGCAGGCCGACGAGATCAAGGCGCGCGAGAAGGCGTACTCGCAGGACCTGCAGCGCCAGGGCAAGTGGCCGCATCTGTGGCGCGTGGTGGGCGAGTACGCCAACTACAGCGTGTTCGATGCCGAGTCCAACGACGAACTGCACACCATGCTCTCCAGCCTGCCGCTGTTCCCGTACATGGAAATCCATGTCACGCCGCTGGCCAAGCACCCGTCGTCGATCAAGTAAGCCGGCCGGCTCGCCGTTACCCTGAATACCGCCGCGGCCCCGATGGCCGCGTTCCAACACCAACTCCGAATCCATTTGGAGGAGACTCTGATGCGCTTGCCATTCCTGCGCGCGTGGGCTGCCTGCGCCTGCGCGCTGGCCACCCTGGCCGTGCTGCCGTCCGCCGCCCACGCCGACAGCTATCCCGATCACCCGATCCGCTGGGTCGTGCCATTCCCCGCGGGCGGCGCGATGGACAATATCGCCCGCACGCTGGGCGAGGAAATGTCGAGGAGCCTGGGGCAGTCCATCGTGGTGGAAAACCGCCCCGGCGCCGGCGGCAATATCGGCGCCGAGATGGTGGCGCGCTCGCCCGCGGATGGCTACACGCTGATCATCGTCGCCAACGGCATGGCGGTGAACCCCGCGCTGTACGGCCGCCTCAGCTACGACCCGGTGAAGGATTTCGCGCCGGTCTCGCTCCTGGCGGTGGTACCTAACGTGCTGGTCACCAGCAAGGCCAAGAAGCTGCCCGCCACGGTGCCCGACCTGATCGCCGCGGCGCGCGCCACGCCGGACAAGTACACCTATGCCTCCGCCGGCAACGGCACCTCGATTCACCTGGCCGGCGAGCTGTTTACCTCGCTCACCGGCGTCAAGATGCTCCACGTGCCCTACAAGGGCAGCGGCCCGGCCATGACGGACCTGCTGGGCGGCCAGGTCGACTATATGTTCGACAGCATCACCTCGGCCAAGCCGCATATCGACTCCGGCAAGCTCACGCCCATCGCGGTGACCACCGCCAAGCGCTCGTCGACGCTGCCGAATGTGCCGACCCTGGCCGAAGCCGGCGTCAAGGGCTATGACCTGTCGCCGTGGTTCGCCGCCTTCGTCCCGGCCAAGACGCCGCCC
Source organism: Cupriavidus sp. GW822-FHT03E04 (assembly GCF_058801495.1). Taxonomy (NCBI): domain Bacteria; kingdom Pseudomonadati; phylum Pseudomonadota; class Betaproteobacteria; order Burkholderiales; family Burkholderiaceae; genus Cupriavidus; species Cupriavidus sp. GW822-FHT03E04. Next base: position 256,569 of record NZ_JBXANI010000007.1, on the reverse strand, counting down.
GCCGTGGTCGCACGCCTGAACCAGGCCATGGTGGACGCGCTGGCCAAGCCGTCGGTGCGTACCCGCCTGGCCGCCATCGGCGCCGAGCCGATCGGCAGCACGCCCGCGCAGCTGGGCAAGCACCTTGCTGCTGAAACCGATAAATGGGGCAAGCTGATCCGCGAACGCGGCATCCGCGCGGACTGAGAACGCCATGACCACTGCATTGCACCAAGGCATCGCGCTGCATTACGAGATCGAGGGGGCGCCCAATGCGCCCGTGCTGGTCATGTCCAACTCGCTGGGCACCGACATGCAGATGTGGGCGCCGCAGATGGATAGCCTGCTGCCGCGCTTTCGCGTGCTGCGCTACGACACCCGCGGCCACGGGGGCTCCGGCTTGCCGTCCCCGGCTGCGGCGCCGTTCGGGTTTGCCGAACTCGGCCAGGACGTGCTGGCCATCATGGATCACGCCGGCATCGGGCGCGCGCATTTTTGCGGGCTGTCGATGGGCGGCATGACTGGCATGTGGCTGGCCGCCAATCACCCCGAGCGTTTCGACCGCTTCGTGCTGGCCAATACCGCCGCCCTCATCGGCCCGGCCAGCGGCTGGGACACGCGCATCCAGACGGTACGCAGCCAGGGCATGGCCGCCATCGTCGATGCGGTGCTGGCGCGCTGGTTCAGCGCCGCCTGGCTGGCCGGCAACGCCGCGCGCATCGCGCCGGTGCGCCAGATGCTGCTGGACGCATCGCCCGAAGGCTACACGGCCAACTGCGCCGCCGTGCGCGACGCCGACCTGCGCGCGCAGCTGCAGCGCATCTCCTGCCCGGTGCTGGTGATTGCCGGCACGCACGACCTGGCCACCACGCCGGCGCAAGGCCGCGAAGTGGCGCAAGGGATTGCCGGGGCGCGCTACGTGGAGCTGGACGGAGCCCACTTGTCGAACTGGGAGCAGCCGGAGGGGTTTGCGCAGGCGGTTTGCGGGTTTTTGGCAGGCTGAGGCGGATTGCTCACCCGTCCTGCGCAGGCATCATTGCGATGCGATCCCGCGTGTTCTGAACCCCTTTGAATGATTGGCAAGCGACGACCGCAATCCGCGTTTGCCGTGGCACGCGACGCTACTTCGCCGCCCCGAAGCGGATATCCCCATACCAGGCACGCGCGTTGCCGCCCGTGTTGTCGGTATCGGTGAGCAGGCCGTAGGCGCTCAGCTTGCCGGGCTTTTCCTTGAAGGCATGCTCGAAGTCCTGCTCCACGTTGCGGCTCAGCGTGAGCCACTTGCCGGCGGCGTCGGCTCCGCCTGACACCACGATCATCTTGACCCGCGAGGTGTGGGGGTTGTCGATGACCGTGCCGACCGGCGCGGTATTGGACCAGATGTACATCAGCGTGGCATAGGGCAGCTCCTCGCCCGCCAGCGTCTTGGCCAGCTTGATGGCGGTGCGCTCGCCCAGCGATAGCTTGTCCGTATCTCCATCGAACATGAACACCAGGCGCGCCGGCGCGTCTTCCTTGGCGGCGACGCTGTTGTCGGCTTCATCGATCGGGTGTTCCACCTTCCAGCGCCAGTTGACCTGCGGGGTGGCCTCCAGGTCCAGGTTGGTGCCCTTGTGCATCAGCGCGGAGGCGGAGGCGGCCGCGTCGGCTTCCAGCACCGTGGCGTGGTCCTGCGCCACCAGGCTGTAGTGGGTCGACGCCTTGCCGTGCGCCACCGGCAGGTTCTTCCACCCGGGCGGCAACGGCCCGCCGGGCGTGCCGGCGGAGAAGGCGGCGCCGGGGGGCGGCGCCGATGCTGCCGATGCCTGCGCTTGGGCCGGCGCAGCTTGCGCGAGCAGCAGGCCGCAGGCTAGCAGGGTGGCCAGCACGTGAGCGCGGGGCGCCACCGAGCGGGTGGAATGCGTCAAAGCCAGATGGGGGGTCATGATCGATTGCCCGATGGTCGCCGTCATTGTTTTTATTGTCTCCATTGTAGGCAGCGGCCCGGGCCTTTGTGCGTGCGCCGGCCGGCGCATTGCCGAAGATCTTGGCGTAGTAGCGGTAGCCGGCGTCCAGATGCCGTGCCGCGCAAGCGCTCAGGCCACGCCACCGTTGGCGCGCAGGATCTGGCCGTTGACCCAGCCGGCATCGGCGCCGGCGAGGAAGGCGACGACGCCGGCGATGTCTTCCGGCTGGCCCAGGCGTTGCAGCGGGGGCATCTTGGCGAAGGCCTGGATCTGCTCTTCGGTCTTGCCGTCGAGGAACAGCGAGGTAGCGATCGGGCCGGGGGCCACCGCATTGACCGTGATGTTGCGGCCGCGCAGTTCCTTGGCGAACACGTGCGTGAACGCCTCCACTGCTGCCTTGGTGGCGTTGTAGACGGCATAGCCGGACATGTTCAGCGCCAGCGTGGTGCTGGAGACATTGACGATGCGCCCGCCGTCGGCAAGCCGCGCGGCGGCTTCGCGCAGGGTGTTGAAGGTGCCGCGCACGTTGATGTCGAAAGTCTGGTCATAGAGCGCGTCGCTGGTGTCGGCCAGCGGCACCGTCTTGAGCATGCCAGCGTTGTTGACCAGCACGTTCACCTTGCCCAGTTGCTGCTCGGTGATCTCGAACAGGCGGCGCACATCGTCGGCCTTGGACACATCGGCCTGCACTGCGATGGCCGACGCGCCAGCGGCCTTCAGTTCGGCCACGAGGGCATCGGCCTGGGCCGCGCCGGCCGCGTAGTTGATGGCGACGGCAAAACCGTCCTGCGCCAGGCGCCTGGCAATGGCGGCACCGATGCCGCGGGATGCGCCCGTGACGATGGCGACTTGGGCGGGGTTGGTGTTGTTCATGATCCGTTTCCTTTCAGGTGGTGGGTTGGTGAAACAGATCATGGATCATTCCTGTGTAAAGATAATTGGTGGTATTTTGATATCATTGCTCCTTTTACATTAACAATAGGGCGCCCCAGGGTCTTTCATTGCCCACGCCGGCCCCGTTCAGCTACGCATGGACCGATTCCAGGAAATGCAGGCCTTCGTGCGCATCGCCGAGCGCCAGAGCTTTACCCAGGCCTCCGAGGATCTCCAGATCCCGCGTGCCACCATCACCAACCTGATCAAGCGCATGGAACAGCGGCTCGGCGCCCGGCTGCTGGAGCGCACCACCCGCACGGTGCGGCTGACGCACGATGGCGAAGCGCACTACCGGCGCTGCGTACGCCTGATAGCCGACCTGGAAGAAGCGGAGGGGTCATTCCGGGATACCGCGCCCAAGGGCCTGCTGCGCGTGAACCTGCAGGGGACGCTGGCCCGGCATTTCGTGGTGCCGGCGCTGCCGGATTTCCTGGCGCGCTATCCCGAGCTGGAAATCCATATCGGCGAGGACGACCGGCTGGTCGACCTGGTGCGCGAGGGAATCGATTGCGTGCTGCGCGCGGGCAACCTGCAAGATTCGTCGATGGTGGGGCGCCGGGTTGCGCTGCTGGAGCAGGTGACCGTGGCCAGCCCGGCCTACCTGGCTCGCTATGGCGAACCGGCGGATCTTGATGCATTGCCGGCGCATCGCGCGGTCAACTACATCTCCAGCGGCACCGGCAAGGCGGTGCCGCTGGAATTTACGGTAGCTGGCCGCGTGACGGCCGTGCAACTGGCGGCTGCCATTTCGGTCACTGGCGCCGATCTCTACACAGGCGCCTCGGTGGCCGGGCTGGGGCTGGTTCAGGTGCCGCGCTATCGGGTGGCAAGGGAGCTGCGGGAGGGCCGCTTGCAGGTCGTGCTGGCGGACCTGCCGCCGCCGCCGATGCCGGTGTCCGTGCTGTATTCGCAGAACCGCCAGCTATCAATGCGGGTGCGGGTGTTCGTGCAGTGGCTGCGTGATGTGTTCGAGGCAGGCGCCGAGGGAACCAAGGCTTGATTCCAATCGGCGCCTGAGGCTCGCCGGCCGGTTATTTCCGCACGTTGGACGGCAGCACCGAGTTCCGGCTGGACTGCTTGGCGGATTGCCCTGACTGCGCCGACTGCCCCTTGCCGCTGGCCGACGACTTCGGCGACGCGGCGCCGGCTACTCCGACGCCGGCACAAAGCAGGATGGCGAGCAGTGCCGCCGGTGCATTCTTTCGCATGCTCATGATGGACTCCCGTTGCGTGGCCGGTCCGCCCGGGGCGTGCCGGCCACTGGTTGGTTCAGGTTCAGGTTCAAATTCCGGCTCAAATGCCTTCGGCCGGCGTCAGCGAGGCCGCGTCCGGGCCGCCCTTGCGCCCGCGATGGCGGTTGACCCAGGAGAACACCACCGGCAGCACCAGCAGCGTCAGCAGCGTGGTGGTCACCATGCCGCCCACGATCACCAGCGCCAGCGGGCGTTGCGCTTCCGAGCCGATGCCGTGCGACAGCGCTGCGGGCAACAGCCCCAGGCCCGCCAGCATGGCCGTCATCACCACCGGGCGCAGGCGCAGCGCCGCGCCCTCGACCACGGCTGCATGCAGATCGTCGGACTGCGCCAGCCGGTTGACGTAGGAGATCAGGATCACCCCGTCCTGGATCGCGATGCCGAACAGCGACAAGAAGCCGATGCCCGCCGAGATCGATAAGGTCTCTCCTGCGATATGCAGCGCCAGCAAGCCACCGATGGCCGCGAACGGCACGTTCAGCACCACCATCAGCGCATCCTTGAAGTTGCCGAAGGTGCTGTACAGCAGCAGGAAGATCACCAGGATGGTCAGCGGCACGATCACCGCCAGCTTCTTCTGCGCGATCTTCATCTGGTTGAACTGGCCATCCCAGAAGATGCTGTAGCCTGCCGGCAGCGTCACCGCCTTGCCTACCTTGTCCTGCGCCTCGGCCACCGCGCTGCCAAGATCTCGTCCGCGCACGCCGAACTTGATGGCGATATAGCGCTTGCCGGTCTCGCGATAGACGAAGAACGGCCCATCGGTCGCCTCCACCTTGGCCACCATCGACAGCGGAATGCGCTGGCCGTCCGGCGTATCCACCAGCAAGCGGTTGATGACATCCGGGTTGTTGCGCGCCTGGTCGTTGAGCCGCACCGACAGCCCGAAGGTCTTCTCGCCCTCCAGGATGTTGGTGACCGCATCGCCGCCAATCGCAAACTGCACGGCGGACTGGATGTCGCTCACGTTCATGCCGAAGCGCGCGCTCTTCTCGCGGTCCACCGTGATGTTCAGCGTGGGCTGGCCGAGTTCCTTGAAGATGCCGACGTCAGCCAGGCCCGGCACCTTCTTCAGGATGGACTCGACCTCCTTGGCCTTGTCCTGCAGCGTCACCAGGTCGGAGCCGTAGATCTTCACCGAGTTCTCGCCCTTGACCCCGGACAGCGCCTCGTTCACGTTGTCCTGGATGTACTGCGAGAAGTTGTACTCGATGCCCGGGATACGATCCAGGTGCTTGGACAGGCGTTCCACCACCTGCTGCTTGGTCGCACCCTTGGGCCAGTCGGCCGGGGGCTTGAAGTACAGCGCGTATTCCTGGTTGAACACGCCGGTGGAGTCGGTGCCGTCATCCGGGCGGCCAATCTGCACCGACACGGTTTTCACCTCGGGCTGCTGGCGGAAGAAGCCGCGCAGGTCGCGCGCGACGGAGGCCGAGTAGTCGAGGTCCACGGTGTTGGGCAACGTGATGCGCAGCCACAGGTTGTTCTCCTCCAGCGTGGGCAGGAACTCGGTGCCGAGGTAGCGCGAGCTGTACAGCGTGCCGGCCAGGCCGATGAACGCAGCCAGGAACACCAGGCCGGGCTTCTTCAGCAGCTTGCGCAGCAGGGGCTTGTAGGCGCGCAGGATCACCGCGATGAATTTCGGCGAGTGCGGCCGCAGCGAGCCACGGAACACAAAGGACGTCACCGCCGGCACGAAGGTCAGCGCCAGCACGATCGAGGCCAGCAGCGCGAAGCCCATGGTGAAGGCCATCGGCTTGAAGATGATGCCTTCCACCCCGCCCATGAAGAACAGCGGCGAGTAGGCCACGATGATGATGCCGGTGGAGAAGATCATGGCGCGCTGGACCTCGCTGGTGGCCTTGACGATGCCATCCTCCACGTTGGTCTCGCCCTCCTCCAGGTGGCGCATGATGTTCTCCATCACGATCACCGCCGCATCCACGATCAGCCCGAAGTCGATCGCCCCTAGCGAGATCAGGTTGGCCGGCACCTTGAAGTGGGCCATGTTGATGAACGACACGCACAGCGCCAGCGGGATCACCGCCGCCACCACCGCCGCGGCGCGGAAGCTGCCGAGGAAGATGAACAGCACGATCAGCACCAGCGAGATGCCGACGAACAGCGCATGCTCGACGGTACCCATGGTGATGTCGAGCAGGTTCTGGCGGTCATAGAACGTCTTGACCTGGATACCCTTGGGCAGCACGTTCTGGTTGATGTCGGCGATCTTGTCGCGCACCCGCGCCAGCACCTCGGTGGCGTTCTCGTCGCGCTTCATCAGCACGATGCCTTCGACGATATCGTCGTGCTGGTCGAACTGCACCATGCCCAGGCGCGGCGTGTTGCCCACCCGCACCTCGGCGATATCGCGCACCCGCACCGGCACGCCGCTGGACACCGACACGGTGACGTTGCGGATGTCATCGAGCGTTTGCAGCAGGCCCACGCCGCGTACCACGAACTGCTGCTCGCCGGCCTTCATCAGGCCGCCGCCAGTATTGGCGTTGGCATTCGACACCGCATCCACCACCTGCTTGAGCGAGAGCCCATAGGCCTGCAGCTTCTCGGGCGTCGGCACGATCTGGTATTGCTTGACCTTGCCGCCAAAGGCCGTGATATCGGCCACGCCCGGGACGTGCTTGATCTCCTTGTAGACGTTGTAGTCCTGGTAGGTCTTCAGCGTGGTCACGTCGATGCCGTCGGCCTCGATCCGGTAGCGCAGGATTTCGCCGGTGGCGTCGCCGTCCGGCGACAGGTTGGGCTGCACGCCCGGCGGCAGGTTGGCTTGCGACAGGTAGGTGACGAAGTTCTGGCGGGCCTTGAAGTTATCCACGCCCTCCTTGAACTTGACGGTCACAACAGACAGCCCGAACAGCGAGACCGAGCGGAAGGACTGCACGTCCGGCACGCTGGCCAGCGCGTTCTCCACCGGAATCGTGATCTGCTGCTCGACCTCCACCGTGCTGCGGCCAGGCCACTGCGTAATGGCCTGCACCGTGACCGGCGCCACGCCTGGGTACGCCTGCAGCGGCAGCTGCAGGAAGCTCAGCACGCCGGCCGCCAGCAGGCCAACGGCCAGGAAGACGATCACCAGGCGCCGCTTGAGGATGCTCTTGATTGGCGAGAAGACCATCTCAGGCCTCCTGCTTGAGCAGCATTTCGTTGAGCAGCATGCCGCCCTGCGTCACCACCCGCACCGACGCGCCGGCCGGCACGCCTTCGGTGACCTGGAAGGTACCGTCGCTGCGCGGCGTGCCCTGCACGGTCACGCGCTCGATGTGCTTGTCGTCCGGCTGCGTCATCAGGTAGAGCTTGCCCTGGTCCTTGACGATGGCCGATTGCGGCACCACCAGCGCCTGCGCGCTGCCGGTGACGATGCGCGCGGTGGCGTACATCTCCGGCTTGAGCGTGCCATCCGGGTTGGGCACATCGCAGCGTACCTGCAGGGTGTGCGTATCGGCGTCGACATTGGGCGCGATAAAGCTGACGCGCCCGCGGTAGTGCCGGCCCGGGTAGGCCGGGGTCTCGATCTCGATGACCTGGCCCAGGCGCACGTTCTTGATGTCGTTCTCGTACAGGTTGCCGGTGAACCAGATCGAGCGGGTGTCGATGATGCTCATCAGCGAGTCGCCGACATTGAGGTAGGAGCCGGGGTCCATGTCGCGCTTGACGATGGTGCCGCCGATCGGCGCGCGGATGGTCAGCGTGTCGGAGGCCACGCCGCGCTCGCGGATGCGGGCGATGTCCTCGGTGGTCGCGCCCAGCACGCGCAGCTTGTTCTCGGACGATTGCATGGTCAGGCGGGCATCGTCCACCAGTTCCTTCAGGTCGCTGTTGTTGAGCGTCTTGAAGGCGTTATGCGAGAGCAGGAATTCGTTCTGCGCGGAGATGTACTCGGGCGAGTACAGCTCGGCCAGCGGCTGCCCGGCATGCACCACGGCCCCCTCGAACACCAGGATGCGCTCGACGCGGCCGGCCACACGGGCCGAGGCCAGCTTGGCCTGCTGCACGTTGTAGGCCAGCTTGCCGGGCGTGGGCGTGTCGACCGTCACGGCTTGCGTGCTGAACACCGCGGACTTGACCGCGTTCGGGTCGAAGCCGCCTTCGGGCAGCGTCAGCAGCGACGGCACGTTGCGCGGTTTCGCCGCCTCGGGCTTGGCGTAGGGCGCGGCCATGCCGGCCTTGCCGGCTTGCTCCGCCTGTTGTGCCTGTTGTGCCTGTTCAGGCTGTTGGGACTGGGCCCAGTATTTCCCGCCCCAGATACCGCCGGCCAGGACCACCACAAAGCCAGCGCCGATCATCAGATTCTTGTTCATAGGTTCAAGGCCTTGCGGCCATCAGAATTTGTCCCGGCCCACCGCGGCGGCGAGCGTGTAGTAAGCCTGGCGCGCCTCGGACTCGGCCTGCGTCACCGCCAGTTCCGCGTTCTTGAGCGCGGAGCTGGCGGTCAGCAGGTCGGTGAAGTCGGCATTGTTGTTGGCGTAGTTGGTGAAGGCCATCTTGTAGGCGGTCATGGCCTCCGGCAGTTGCCGCTGGCGCAGGAACTCGGCCTGGTTCACCGACTGGCGCAGGTTGTTGTGCGCGGTATCCACCGCCAGCAGCGTCTGCTGGCGCACCGACTGGTCATTGGCATCGGACGCCACCTTGTTGGCCACGGCTTCATCCACGCCGTACTTCTCCTTGGTGAAGAAGAACAGCGGGATGATCACGTCGAACTCGATGCCGTAGCTGGCCGGCTTGAAGCCCAGGGGCGGGTTGCTACCGTTGAAGGTGCCGATGATCTGGAAGTCCGGCAGGTAGGCCTTGCGGGCCAGGCGCACGCCCTTCTCGGCCGCTTCCACCAGGAAGCGCGATGTCCGCACATTAGGATGATCGCGCAGCGCCATGTCCTCCAGCTCGGGCAACGGCGTGGGCGGCAGGCGCGCCGCGCTGGCGTCCGGGCGCAGCTCCAGCGGGAACTCGGGATTCTTGCCGATCAGCGTGTTGATGGTCTTGAGCGCGTTGTCATGCTGGCGCTCCAGGCCAAACATATCGTTCTGCGCGCTGCTCTGCGCCACCTGGGCGTTGAGGTAGTCCACATAGCCCGCCGCGTTGTTGGCGTAGCGGATGCGCGCGACCTGCTTGACCTGCTCCAGCCGCTTGAGGTTCAGGCGCAGCACATCGAGCTGCGCCTTCTGCGCCAGCGCCTGGAAGTAGGTCGTGCTCAATTGCGCGTAGAGCTGCAGGTACAGCGCGTCGCGCTGCGCGTCGATCGATTCGGCTTGCGTGTTGGCGATATCGGCGGCCAGCGCCTTCTTGCCCGGAAACGGGATCGACTGCGTGAGCGTATAGCTGAAGCTCTCGGCGCGCGCCAGCGCCAGCGGGCTGTTCTTGGGCAGGTTGCCCCAGATAAAGCCCACCTGCGGGTTGTTTGGCGCGGCGATCTGCGGCACGGTGGCCTTGGCCGCCATATAGAGCGAGCGCGCCTGGATCAGTTGCGGGTTGTTGGCGCGCAGCTCCTCCGACAGCTCCCACAATGAGAACCCGGGGCCAACGAGGCCCTTTGTCTTTTCTTCGGCACTGAGCGTGGCCGCTGGCGTGGCGCTCACCCCGGCGCCGCGCGGCGCTGCCTGATCCCACCCGCTGGCTGGCGCTTTGCCGGCAGCAGGCGCTTTCTGCACAGGCGGAACAAGCGGGACCGGATCGGTATCTCCGCTTAGTTGAACACCCCATGCGACCCGAGCCGAAAAGACCAGGATGACGGCTGCTCCAACTTTTCTGTTAGTTGGTTTTTTAATCATAAACACTCCCATCGCTACTTGTAACAGTTATGACAGGGCAAGCTTTCAATTGCCCTTCCAGAACATTGCAAATGGCTTTCGGAAATTTAGGGGATTACCCGCATGGGGAATTGAAAATTGGAATCCAGCATCGACTATTCCGCAGAGCGATAGCAGAATCGCTATTGAAACCCTTAGGATTGCCATGTCACGCCGCAAGCCGGTTGGCACGCGCTGTCCCATGAAATGGGGGAAATGCAGGAAGTGGCCAGGACTATCTATTCCGCGGGACGCTCTGTATCCGGCGTGCGAAAGAAATAGGTTGCCGTATTTAAAGGCAATAGGATATTTACATCGAAATCAATATGGATTGATCGATGGTATTGCTGATTAAATCAGGTCTAGGGCCGTGAAAAAAAGGATCCTGCCTTTCCTTTATCTGGTTTATTCCATGCTAGTGCGTCGTCCGTTCGCATAGCGGGCACACCCGGATCAACAGGGGCGCGTTTTCCATTTCGGCGAGCGCATCGCTATCGTCGGAGGCGACGGTGCACTTGCACTCGCGCGCCGCGCTTGCGGGCTCGCCGCGGGAGTTCGCCGGCAGTACCGCGTAACGAACGCCGAGCTGCATGCGCCGCTCCCAATCGCCTTGCGGATCCAGCGTCAGCAGCCACAAGCGGGTCTGGATCGACCAATGCCTGACGGTTTCGCTTTTGATCCCCAGGCGGCGTGCCGCTTCGGCGACCGATACTTGCTGGGAGGCCAGGTTGAAGAAGGCTTCCGCCTTGTCCTCCAGCCTGAGCCGCGCCATGGGCGTGCCGGTCAGCCGGCTGAAGCGCTGGCGGCAGCCGGCGCAATGAAAGAGCGGCAGGCTACTGCCATCGGTACCGTCATAGGTCGACTTGCGGGCCCGGCAACGCGGGCATTGCGGCGGCCGGTGGCTGGCGCTGTGCAACTTGCGCCATGCGGACAGCAGGAAGGCGGTCAGGTCGGCATCGGAGACGTCCGCCGCCCCGCTCGCACGCACATGGATCAGCGTCGTGGCACGGCGCAGGTCATCCGCATGGAGATGCACGTTCGCGCTCGCGCGGCTGGCGGTGGGATCGACCTCGGCTCGCGTGGGTCGTTGCTGCTGAAATCTGCTCATATCGTCGGCGCGGGTGGATCCGGCCATGACGCCGTGGACCCCGGGGCTGGCGCCCTGGTCGTAAAATCCCGCTAACCCGTGCTCCGGGAGCGATGAAATTGCGCCGATTCTATGTGGATTGGCCGCCGCCGAGTACTGTGATTGATCACAGTAAGCCGGGCGGCGCCGCGCCGCTAGGGCTTGATGATGCCGGCGGACGCGGCCTTGACGACCGCTTCGATGCGGGTGGCCACGCCGAGTTTCTGGCGTGCGTTGTCAATGTGGAAGTCGACCGTGCGCTTGGACAGGCCCAGGATGGTGGCGATCTCGCCCGAGGTCTTGCCCCGTGCCGACCAAACCAGTGCTTCCACCTCGCGCTCGCTGAGCTGCACGGCTGGCAGGCCCGGCCGCGTGCGCGCAATCCGCGCAAGGCGAGCCTCGACAATGCTGGACAATATGTCGAAATCGACCGGCTTGGTCACGTAGTCGTCGGCCCCGAGCCTGCGCCCCCTGAGCTCCGCCTCGCGCTGCGCCAGTGCCGTGAGGAACACGAAGGGCATGTCGGCAAAGCGCGGCGCCAGCGAAGTGATCTTCTCCAGCAGTTCGAAGCCGGTCATCACTGGCATACTCACGTCGCAAAGGACGAGGTCCGGCGTGTCGCGCAGAATGGCGGCAAAACCTTGCTGGCCGTCGTGCGCGATGCTCACGGCAAAGCCCCGCTCGATCAACTCTTCGGCGATCAGTGCGGCCGTTTCGGCATCGTCCTCGATGCAGAGGATTTTCCGGCGGGCATCGGTCATGCTGGTCCTTGGTGGCGGCGGCGAGCCGCGTCTTGCGGCCCGCCAACGTACAGCGTAGCGAAATTCTGGATAAAAGTCTTATGAATCACTCGATTCGTCCGGCGCCCGCCAGCCGGCGAGTGCGTCGCGGCCTGGGGCGGCGCCTGGTCGGGCTGCCCGATTCAGTGCCCATGCTCAGGCCGATTCGTGTCCGGCTGTCGCTTGTGTTCGTGCTGTTCCTGCTGCTGGTGGTGGGCGTGGGCCTGTTTGGCATCAACCGGCTCAGCAACTTTCACAGCGTGTCGGCGCAGATCAGCGGCCGCTGGCTGCTGAGCAACCGTATCCTGGGTGACCTCAACAATTATATTTCGGACTACCGCGCGTTCGAGGGCGACGCGCTGATCGCGACGACGCGCGCCGACCTGCGCGCGGCCGAGGGGCAGATCAGCCGGCTAGACGATGTGATCAAGGAGGTCGAGGCCCGCTATGGCAAGATCGAGCACGATCCCGCCGAGCTGGCGCTCTACGAGCAGTTCATGACGCAATGGTCGGCTTACCGGCAACTGGTCGATCGCGTGGTCTCGCTGGCCCACCAGAAAGACACCACACAGGCCGTGGCGCTCTATCGCGGCGAGTCGCGCAGCGCCTTCGAGCAGGCCAACGGCACGCTGGGCGTGCTGACCGAGCGCAACGTGGTTGGCGCCGCGCAGGCAACCGAGCGCGAGGCGGACGCCTATCACGAGGCCCGGCAACTGATTGCCGGCGTCATCCTGGTGTCGGGCTTGCTCGTGATCGCGGCGGTGATCTATCTGGTCAGGGCGGTATCGAACCCCATTGCGGGGCTGGTCGAGCGCATGCACCGCATCATGGACAACGATCCTCACGTGGAGATCCCCGGGGCCGGGCGCAAGGATGAGATCGGTGAAATCGCCCGCGCCGTGGTGCGCTTTCGCGACAATACGATCGAACTGGAGCGCAGCAAGGCGGCGTTGGCCGCCCAGACGACGATGCTGCTGGATACGCTGGAAAACGAGCGGCGCCTTGCGGTGCTCCAGCGCAATTTCGTCTCGATGGCCTCGCACGAGTTTCGCACGCCGCTCAATGTGATCGACGGCCACGCGCAGCGGCTCATGCGCATGAAGGAGGCGCCGAGCGCCGAAGTCCTCGGCGAGCGCTGCGGGCGGATCCGGGTTGCCGTGCGGCGCATGACCAACCTGATCGACCACCTGCTCGATTCCTCGCAACTGCTGGACGGCGGGCGCCTTGCCACGCTGCAAGGCGTCGACTTCTCGCTGACCCTGCTGGTGCACGAAGTCTGCGAGATGCACCGCGAGAGTTCTCCCACGGCCGTCATCGAGGAGATCATCGACCCTGGCTTGAATGAGATCTTCCATGGCGACGCCAAGCTGCTGTTCCAGGCCTTCAGCAACCTGGTTGGCAACGCGATCAAGTATTCGCCCGCAGGCACCCCGGTCACTGTGCATATTTCCGGCGGCGCCGACATGATCCGCGTGTCCGTGTCCGATCGCGGCCTGGGCATCCCGGACAAGGACCGCGAGCATATCTTCGAGCGCTTTGTGCGCGGCGGCAATGTCGCCGGCACGGCAGGCGCAGGCGTTGGCCTCTACCTGGTCAGGCTGGCGGTCGATCTGCACCAGGGCGAGGTCGTGGTCACCAGCAAGGAAGGGCAGGGGTCGAGCTTCGTGGTCAGCCTGCCGCGCGCGGCGGCATCGGGCTGAAGGCTTGGGCTGGATTTGAGACAGACGCCCGGGCCAGGGCATCGACCTCTTGGATCATTCTGCCGAGGCAACGATTCCCGCATCGCGCTCGAGGCGGGGACCCACGCCCGGACGGACCTGGAGCATGGCGAACACGCCCAGCGCCGTCGCAACCGAAGTGGCGATGAACATGGACGAATAGCCGTAGCGTGCCGACAGGATGCCGGCCAGCGTGGGCGCCAGGACCGCAGCGATGTTGGCGATGAAATGCATGATGCCGCTGAACGTGCCGACGCGCGAGGGCGCGGTATCGATCACCACCGCCCAGTAGACGGAGTTCGGCAAGGCGTTCAAGGCGTTGCCCAAAGTCATCAGGGCGATGACGGTCCACACGCTGTGCGCCTGCGACACCATCAGGAAGCACAGGGTTGTCAGCAACAGCGAGGCGGCGGCAAACCAGCTTCTTGCAATGACCAGCTTGCCCGTGCGCTTTAGCAGCCAGTCGGAGATGCGCCCGCCCAGCAATACCGTAAAGCACGCGCCAACCCAGGGAATCATCCCGATGTACCAGAGGGAGGAAAGGGTGAAGTTGAACTCGTCGTGCAGGTACTTCGGTGTCCACGTCAGCAGCATGAAGTTGACGTAGATAAAGGAGAAATAGCCGATGGAGTTGAAAACCAGCGTGCGGCTCTTGAAGAACGCCCACCAAGGCAAGGCGGCGCTTGCGCTTGCGGCGCCTTTGGGGGCTTCACCCCGTCCGGCCTGAATCTGGGCGAGTTCTGCCGCATTCACCTTCGGGTGATCCTCGGGCCGGTTGGTGTAGACGCGCGAGAATAGGGCGATCAGCACCAGGCCCAGGACGCCGAGCACCACATACATGGCCCGCCAGCTGTCGGTGAGCAGCAGCAGGCCGACCGCTACCGGCGCGGTAAGCAGCGCGCCCAGCGGCGTGCTCAGCAGGCCGATGGATACCGCGAAGCCGCGCTCGGCCGGCGATGCCCAGGCGGACATGGTCTTGTTGATGATCGAGTAGGCGGGCCCCTCCGAGAAGCCGAAGAGGATGCGCACCATGGCAAATCCGCTCAGGGCCGAGCCGCCGAACACCGCGAGGCCGATGTCGCCCGCCCAGACCATGCAGATCGCGAACAGTGACCAGGCCACGCCTGCGATCACCCAGACCCGCTTCGCGCCGAGGCGGTCTGCCAGCGCACCGCCGATCAGCGCGCCAAACATATAACCGTAGCCGAAGTAGCCCAGCACCGCGCCCCAGCCGGCGCGGTCGAAGCCGTACTCCCCGATGATCTGCCCGGCCGAATAGGCGATGGCGCCCCGGTCAATGTAGTTGACCAGCGCAATCACGACGATCAGCAAGAAGATGGTGAAGCGATACCGGGTGGGCGGCGGGTGTTGGTGCATCGTGCGTCTCCGTAACGGGTTGGGAGTTGGCTTAGGAGCCTCAGGTTGTCTTGCGGATTGTATAGTATATATAATGCATAATGCATAATGCATACCTTAACGCTACGGGAAAACCATATGTCTCGCCCATCAGTTGCCATCGCCTCGCTAGGGGGCACCATCAGCATGACGCCGTCGGATGCTGCCGGCGGGGTTGTCCCCAAGCTGGACGCCGCCCAGCTGGTCGCGGCCGTGCCGGGCCTGGGAGAACTGGCCGATATCTCCGCCGAGCCGCTCTTCCAGTTGCCGAGCGCTTCGCTGGGCCCCGAACAGTTGCTGGCCTGCCTGGCATGGGCCGAGGGCAAGGTTGCCGGCGGGGCGCGCGGCGTCGTCCTGACCCAGGGCACGGACACGATCGAGGAGACCGCCTTTTTCCTCGATCTGTATTGGCGCCACCCCGAGCCCTTGATCATTACCGGTGCGATGCGCACGCCGCTGGCCGCGGGAGCGGATGGCCCCGCCAACCTGCTGGCCGCCGTGCAGGTCGCCATGGACGACCAGAGCCGCGGGCGCGGCGTGCTGGTTGTCATGAACGACACCATTCACAGGGCGCGCTGGGTCTGCAAGTCGGATTCCCTGTCGGTCCAGACCTTCGTCTCGCCTGACGGCGGGCCCGCGGGGCGGGTGGTCGAGGGGCAGCCCGAGTACTTTCATCCGCCGGTCGACAGGCCGCTGGCAAGCCCGCCCACGCGGCGCTTTCCAAAGGTGGCGGTGGTGCCGGCGCTCCTGGGCGACGATGGCGATCTGGCCGTGGCTGCGCTTGATCTCGGCTACGAGGCAATCGTGGTTGCCGCGTTCGGCGCCGGGCACGTCTCCTTCGGCTTCGCCGAGCATGTCGCTCGCCTGTCCAAGGTGGTGCCGGTGGTGATCGCTAGCCGCACCGGGGCTGGGGCAACGGCCTCCCGAACCTATGGTTTCGTCGGCTCCGAAGTCGATCTGGCACGGCGCGGCGCCTTGCTTTCGAAGTGGCTCCATCCGTTGAAGGCGCGGCTGTTGCTAGGTGCGTTGCTGGCTGCCGGCACGCCGCGCGAGCAGATCCCGGACGCGTTTGCGAAGTGGGGTACACTGCCACGCCATTCGCCCATCCAACAGCAGCCCGTTCCTTGAAGACTTCGCCGAATCCCCCGTCCAGAGTGCAAGCCGCGCCTTCGCGCCGGCTGACTGCCTACCAGTATGCGGTGCAGACGTTGCGCGCCGACATCCTGCAAGGCCGCATGACCGCGGGCGAGCGCTTGCGCCAGGATGACCTCGCCAAGCGGCTGGAGATGAGCACTACGCCCGTTCGGGAAGCATTGCGCACGCTGATCTCCGAAGGGCTGGTGTTCTTCGACGCGCATCGTGGCGCGGTCGTGCGCGGCCTGACGCTGGATGATGTGCAGGAAATCTACCGGCTGCGCAAGGTGCTGGAGCCGATGATGGTCGAAGAGGCGGTCCGGGGCATCACGCCGGAAGATATCGCCCGGGCCGAGGCGTTCCATGCGGAGATGCTGCAGACGCAGGATGTCACGCGCTGGACCGAGCTGAACCTGGAGTTCCACGCGGCACTCTGGGCATCCCAGGAACACAGCAGGCTGGCCCACCTGGTCAAGACGCTGCGCGATTCGGCTGCGCCGTATATCTCGCTGTCGCTCTACATGAGCCCGGAACATATTGCGCAGAGCAATGCCGAGCATGCCGAAATCCTGTCCCAGTACAGGCAGCGCGATGCCGAGACCGCCAAGCGCCAGACCATCCATCACCTGGACGACACGCTGAAGATCATCGTGCGGGCGATCGATAGTTCCGATGCTGTGGACAACGGCGGGGCATAGCGCAGGCGCACCAGCGGGCGTTCGCTGCGAGCCCGCCGGGTGGTGGCAGGCAGGTGGCAGGCAGGTGGCAGGCAAAAAAATAGCCCACCTGATGGCGGGCTATATTTTTTCCTGGATATGCGGCATTCGAGCAGTATCCAGGCAATGCTGGCGGAGTGGACGGGACTCGAACCCGCGACCCCCGGCGTGACAGGCCGGTATTCTAACCAACTGAACTACCACTCCGCAGTGGCTGTGGAACCCGCTTGTTGCGGTTTCCGACGCTCGTGTTGAGGCTGCGCTTGGTGGCGTTGCTCTCGAAACTGGCGTCCCCAAGGGGATTCGAACCCCTGTACTCACCGTGAAAGGGTGATGTCCTAGGCCTCTAGACGATGGGGACTGAGACTTGCTCGCTACGTCATGTACATTTCGTGTCGCGAGGGGCGCGATTATAGCGCCCTTTTTTCGCGATGGGAAGCCCCTGTTTATTCTCCCCCGCAAATCGTCAAACGGCGCGCGCATCGCATAGCCGTATTTGCCAAGACAGGCGGCAGGGGCATGGCCACGATGCTGTCCATGCGGGATTGCCTGCGTCTCACGTTGACTCTCGCACTGACTCTCGACGCCATTGCCATGCCGACCCAATCCCATCCTGCCGGCCGCCTGATCGGCCCCACCGCCATCGGCGCCTTCGCGCTGCTGCTGTGGGCCACGCTTCCCCTGTTGACCGCCCAGGCCCGCCGCTTGCCGCCATTCGAATTGCTGGCGCTGAGCTTCGGCGTGGCATTCCTGTTGGGGCTGCCGTGGCTGGCGCTGCATCGGCGCACCGCTGCGCCATGCGAACCGCCAGGCAGCCGGGCCCGGGCATGGCTCTTCGCCTTCGGCGCCATCTTTCTCTATCACGCCCTGTATTTCTACGCGTTCGCGGTGATCCCGCCGGCCGAGGCCAGCTTGCTGGCCTATCTCTGGCCCTTGCTGATGGTGCTGTTCTGCGCGCTGGCGCCGGGTGGCGCCTTGGGCAGGCGGCAGGTCGCTGCCGCGATGCTGGGGTTCCTCGGCACCTTGCTGATCGTCAAGGGCACGCCGCAAGCCGCGCCGGCAGCCTTGCCGGCAGGCGCGCAGGCCGGCGCGGCGACGGGCTACCTGGCCGCGCTCGCATGCGCCCTGATCTGGTCGGGCTACTCGGTTGCCAACCGGCGCTACGGCGAGGTGCCAAGCACCACCATGGTCAGCGTGTGCGGGGCAGTGGCCCTGTGCGGTGTGTTGTGCCACCTTGCGCTGGAATCCACCGTGATGCCGAGCGCCGGCGAATGGCTCGCGGCGCTGCTGCTGGGCGTGGGGCCGACCGGCGTGGCCTTCGCAGCGTGGGACCACGGCACCAAGCACGGTCGCCTGGCGTTGCTGGGGGTGTTGTCATATGGCACGCCGCTGATGGCTACGCTGCTGCTGGTGTGGTTCGGCTTTGCCACGCTGACGTGGACGCTGGCAGGCGCGGCCGCACTCATCATCGGCGGCGCGGCGCTCGCGATGACTGGCCGGCGCACGTCCGCGCGCCGGCAATCGGCCTGATCGACAGGCACGTCATTGGCGCCGCCGCTCGCGCATGGGGCCGTCGGCGTCGATGCTGCCTCCCGCGCTAAGCGGCCCATCGACGTTGACCGGCCCGTTGACCAGCATGTTGCCTTCCACCACCAAGGGCCCGTGCACGGTGAGCGGGCCGTGAAACACCTTCTGCCGCCCTGCGCCAGGCGGCTGTCCATAGACCGGTGGGCGATTGGCAAACCAGGCTGCGGTCAGCGGGCCGTGCGCAAGGACGCTGCCGTCCACGGTCAGCGTGCCATGGACGGTGAGGGGGCCTTCCACCACCAGCGAGCCGCCGATGGTGAGCGGCCCGGATTCCACCGGCTGGCCATGTGCCGCCGCGGCTAGCCACAGGGATGCCGCCAGGATTGCGCGGGCCTGCCGGGCAATTTGCGATCTCATGACACCTCCCAAGGTGCGCGGCGCATTTGCCGCAAGCAGCTTCCAAGTTAGCGCGCGCGGCGGATAGGTGCAAGCCGCGCTCCGAGCCCTGTTCTTTTGCGGTGCGATCTGCCACCATTGCGCCCCTTCATTTCACGGCTCCCGATGAGCGCATCTACGTCATGGCTTCCAGCAAAGCACACCATGCCACCGGATGGGCGGCAGGCCTCGCCGCCGCCGCGGTGGTCGCCCAGTCCGGTGCCGGCGGCCCGTATCACATGGCCGCGGTGCTTGCCTTTTTTGCGGGCGCGGCCGGCGGCGGCGCGCCCGACTGGCTGGAGGTCGCCTGGTGGTCCAGATCCCGCCGGCTGTGGATCACTCACCGTACCTGGACGCACTGGGGCATCGCCTGGCTGGCGCTGCTGGTGTTTGCGCACCGCGCCCTGGGCGCGCATGCGCTGGCCGCGCCGGCATTCGGGTTTGCCTGTGGCGGGCTGATGCACTTGCTGGCCGATTGGCCCAACCCACTCGGCGTGCCCTGGATTCTCGGGCGGCATTCGCTGAACTGGTGGAAGAGCGGACGATGCGACCTGCTGGTGGTCGCGGCCTCGTGGATGGGCGCACTGGCGTTGTCACGCCACGTATGGTTCCACGGCGCGCACGGGCTGGACCTGTTCCAATACTTGCGGGCCTGGCACTTGCGGGTTTGAATGCCTGGGCGCGAGCGCCCGCACAAAAAAAGAGGCGGCCACAAGGGGCCGCCGATCGGGAATGTCGAGGGAGGCAATTCCCTCAGAGAAGGCTAACGGCGCGCCCAAGTGCCACATGAACCCCACCGACGTGGGGTGATGGCCTCGGCATATCGGGAAGTGGCCGGCGGCCAGCTTCAAGCCTCCAGGCAGGTCGCCGCCGTGCCGGGCTGGCTCGCGTCCGCGTCACGCCTTTGCCGGCGCACTGCCGCCACCAGTTCGTCATGCGCGGCGTCGAGCCATGTGGTGCGATGGCGCACAGGGTCTCGCGGGGAGAGTGCATCGACGCTGACCTCGCGCAGGAAGTACTTCACCATGCTGCCCGCGCGCGCGGGCACGGGCATCATGCCCAGCAGTTGCCGGCGCTGCAGCAGGCCGCGGTCGACGGCATGGCCCAGCGCGGCCCACGGAGTGCGCCCCAGCGCCAGGTAGAGCGCCTGGTCATCCATCTGCCTGAGCGCGCCGAGGAACAGGTTCTCGAACACCCTGCGCAGCATCGGCACCGCCATCAGCTCTTCCAGGTCGCCATCGAAAGCCAGGCCGCGCCGCGTGGTGGCATAGGGCAGCAAGGCCATCGGCTGCAGCCGCTCGAAACCATCATCCCAGAGCGATGCGGCATCGGACAGCCCGACCAGTTGCGCGATGCCGAAATGATCCAGCATGCGAATCAGGTTGGGCCGCACGAGCGGGCCGCCGAGTTCCACGCGCCGTTTGTTCTCGCGCTGGATGGTGCGCCCGGGCGCATGCCGCTGCAGCAGGCTCTCGGTCAGCTCCGCCGCTAGCTGCACGTGGGTGTGCCCGGGCGTGGTGCTCACCAATACCAGCCGAGCGCGCTCATGGCTGTGCTCGAACGGCACGTAGCACATCGCGTAGATGCCATCGCGATCCACCAGCACCGGCTTGTCGATCACGGCTGTCGCCGCTGCGCGCCGGATGCGCGCGCAGTACTCTTCCAGGTAATTCGCCAAAATGTCCCCGCCTCACCACGATTTCTCTCTGGTACAGCCGCCCTGTAGCCGGGCTTACCTTTGCTAGCATGGTAGGCGGCGGCCGGACGGCAGGCAAAGCGGGCGGTGCCGCTTCCTGCCTGTGGCAACACAGGGTGTGTGGGCCAGCGAACCAATCGCGCGGGTACACCATCCCAATGAAGGATGGACGCGACCGGGTTACCCGGGCATCGGTGGCGAACTCATGGCGAACGCTGGATCGATGGTTTGAAGGCTGGCGCGGGGATCAGTGCGCGGCATCGTGCTGGCCAACGGCATGCCGCGCCGCGGTGCGCGGCCGCGCCGAAGCGATCAGCAGCGCGGCGGTGGCGACAAAGGCGGGCAGCGAGAGCAGGCCGAAGATCTTGCCGAAGCTCCATCCCAAGCCCAGGATCTGCGCGCCCAGCAGCGCGCCGACGATGCCGCCAAAGCGTCCAATGCCCAGCATCCAGGCCACGCCGGTGGCCCGGCATTGCGTGGGATAGAAGCCGGCGGCCAGCGTGGGCATGGAGGATTGCGCGCCGTTCATGCAGGTGCCGGCGGCAAACACCAGCACGCCGAGCAGGAACACGTCCCCGGCGCCGTGGCCCACCGCATAGACCAGCGCGCCAGTCAGCGCGTAGGTGCCGGCCACGATGCGCCACGGATGGCCACGGTCCATCAGCCAGCCCACGGTCAGCGTACCGATGCCACCGCCCAGCGGGAACAGCGCGGTGATGAGCGCGGCCTTCTCGATCGGGTAGCCCGCGTCGGCGAACAGCGTCGGCAGCCAGCTCGTCAGCAGGTAGAAGATCAGCAGTCCCATGAAATATGTGGTCCACAGCAACACGGTGCCGGTGCGGAACTGGGGCATCAGGATGGTGCGCAGCGAGGAAGCGCCGGTGGGCGCGGCCTCTTGCACATGAAAGCGTTCGTCGGCGCGCAGCACACCCGGGTGGACCTTGGACAACGCGGCAGCGATGCGCGCGTCCGGGGCCTTGCGTGCCACCAGGAAACGCACGGACTCTGGCAGGAAGAGGATCAGCAGCACGGCCAGCAGCAGCGGCGCTACGCCGCCCACCAGCAGCACCGAATGCCAGCCATAGTGCGGAATCAGCCAGGCCGCGGCAAAACCCCCGGCCGAGGAGCCCAGCGTAAAACCGCAGAACATGGCGTTGACCGCCAGCGAGCGCCGCCGCGTGGGCGCGTACTCCGACATCAGCGTGACCGCGTTCGGCATGGCCGCGCCCAGGCCAAGGCCGGTCAGGAAACGCAGGACCGTGAGCGCTTCGAGCGAGGTCGAAAAAGCCGATGCCACGCTCCAGCCGCCGAAGCACAGGACCGAGCCGACCAGCACGCCCTTGCGGCCAAAGCGGTCGGCCAGCGGCCCCGCCACCAGCGCGCCGGCAGCCAGGCCGAACAAGGCCGCGCTCATCACCGGCCCGAGATGGGCGCGGCTGACGCCCCATTCCTTGGCCAGCATCGGCGCGATAAAGCCGATCGCCGCGGTGTCGAAGCCATCGGCCGCGACAATCAGGAAGCACAGGATCAGGATGATCCACTGGAAGCGCGAGAACGGCTGGCTGTCGATGAACTGCTGGACGTCGATGCCGGCGCCGGGATGGCGCGCACGGTCAGGGGAGGCGGCCGGCTGGCCGCTGGTTGGGGGCGTCATGGTGCGGGTCTCCTGCTATGCCGCTCGTTGGCGGCGAATGCACTGGTTTTCTTGGTATCTCAAGGCGTGCCGCGCGGCATCGCGCGCGTATTCGGCGTATTCAATACGGCAGGCCGACGTAGTTCTCCGCCAGCGACATCTGGGCGGCACGCGAGCCTGTGAGGTAGTCCAGTTCGGCTTGCTGGATGCGCAGCGCGAAGTCATCGGCATCGGGGAAGCGATGCAGGAGCGATGTCATCCACCACGAGAAGCGCTCTGCCTTCCAGACCCGGCGCAGGCATTTCTGCGAGTACGCGTCCAGCTCGCTGGCATCGTCGTGCAGGTAGCGCGCGATCAGGCCGTCGGCCAGGTAGAGGACATCGCTGGCGGCCAGGTTCAGGCCCTTGGCGCCGGTTGGTGGCACGATATGCGCGGCGTCGCCCGCCAGGAACAGGTTGCCGAAGCGCATCGGCTCGCACACAAAGCTGCGTAACGGCGCGATGCTCTTTTCGATGCTTGCGCCCGTCACCAGCGCCTCGGCGGCGCTGGCGTCCAGCCGGCTGCGCAGTTCGTCCCAGAAGCGTCGATCGGACCAGTCCTCGACCCGTTCGTCGGCGCTTACCTGCACGTAATAGCGGCTACGCGTGAGCGAGCGCATGCTGCACAGCGCGAAGCCGCGCTCGTGGCTGGCATAGATCAGCTCATCGGCCACCGGCGGCGTGTCGGCGAGCACGCCGAGCCAGCCGAAGGGATAGACCCGCTCGAAGATGCGCTTGGATGGCTCGGGCACGCTGCGCCGCGTGACGCCATGAAAGCCGTCGCAGCCAGCGATGAAGTCGCAACGCAACGCATGCTGCTGGCCGTCCTTGAAATACCGCACCACGGGCGAGGCTGTATCGAAATCGTGCACGCTGACGTCTTGCGCGTCGTACACCGTGACGGCATTTACGGCCGCGCGGGCGACCATCAGATCGCGCGTGACTTCAGTCTGACCGTAGACCGTGACCGAGCGGCCAATCAACGCGTGGAAGTCGATGTGGTGGCGCTCGCCGCCATAGGACAGTTCGATGCCATGGTGAACCAGGCCGTCGTGCTGCAGGCGCTGCGCCACGCCAGCGCGCTCCAGCGCATCGGCGGTCACGCTTTCAAGGATGCCGGCGCGGATACGGCCGAGGATGTAGTCGGGGCTGCGTTGCTCGATGATAACTGCATCGATGCCGGCCTTGGCGAGCAGCTGCCCGAGCAGCAAGCCGGCGGGGCCGGCGCCGATGATGGCGACTTGTGTGCGCATCGCGTGTCTCCTGGTGCGGGATGGGGATTGTTATTGCACGTAACTATTGAACGTAACAATAGCGGCGCCAGGGACGGGAGGGAATAGACGGAACGAACCATCAACAGGACAAAACGAACATCCACATCTGGCGCGGAATGTGCCGAAATGTCCTGTCGATGCTGGGGAAAACCCTAGATTATGGGTTGAATTTAGCCGGAATTGTGATATTCGCCGGTGTGCGCGGCGACGCGTCCGAGCGCGCCGGCCGCGCGCGACAGCCTTCACATTTCATACATGTCGCCGCGCTTCAACGGCCCGAGCGCTGTTCCTTGCGGCAAGCCTTGCAAATGTGTTCAAGGCCGTCCTGGCGGCGCGTGTCCCGCGCGAAGAACTCGCCGTCAGCCGGCCAGTGCTCTGCGCAGTGACGGCACAGCTTGAGCAGGCCGATATCGGACATCAGGACGTCGCCGCAGGCAACGTTCGCTCGCACGGCGCGAGCACGGCGCGTGGGGCTCGTGCGCGGTGGGGGCGTGTCTTGCATGGCGCCTGTGGTGAGGGCGCCGTGGCTCTCGCGCGGCATGGCGGCGTGATCGTACATGGTCTCTCCTTGCCTTGGAAATGGCGGAAATGGGCCAGTGATGATTGGGGTGCGCAGCCGGATCCGGCCGCGCCGCTGAAATACCCCGTTACGAAATGGCGTGTGGTTGATGGTCCGATAGCTGTCCGATAGCTCGGTGAATCGATGACGGAGCGATGAGATGCCCGCCTGCGTGCTGTTGTGGCTTACTGGGACAACATGCCCGCGCAGGCCATCAGCAGCCATCCGATGGCGGTACATCCGCCCAGCCAGCCGAGCAGCACCAACACGATGGTGGACCACTTCATCGGGGCCGCCGCGCTTGCGCGGCAGGAAGTCGGGTTGCGTGAGAAAGGGAGCGGCTCATGCGTACTTTCCTTGGAATGGCAAGACCAGGCTTGCTCAAGGGGGGCAGCTTAGCGATCCTGCGGTGTCAATGTATGTCCGGGTTGTAAGGAAATGTGCACGCGCAAATGTGCCGCGCCCCGGCATTGCCTACGAACACCTTTGCCGCCTGGACCCACTACGGGAACGCGCGAGGCCAGCGCCTGGGAAGGCGCCTTCCCGGGCAATCGGGAGCCTGCCTATAATGCCGGATCCGACACCCAGCCCACCGCGCACGGCGCCAAGGCCAGCCATGACGATCCTGCTCGATACCTCCATTTCGCACACACTGGATACCCTGGTTGAGCGCGTCGCGGCGATGCCCGGCGTACGCGTGCAAGCCTGGGTCTTCGACGACATCGCCACGCGCCGCGCGGCCGAGCAGCGGCTTGCCGCCGCTGGCGTGCAGGCGGCGATCCACAGCGCTTACAAGCCGCTGCTGCATTTCTTCCTCGAGGCGTTGGCGCTGGAACACGACGGCGGCCGCCTCGCCGCCGCGGGCGAGATCTCCGTGCGCCTGCCCGCGGCTACAACGGCGGGACAGTCGCAGCGCTTCCGGCTCGAAACCTATCCGCTCGCCGGCATGCTGCCGCAAGGCAGCCTTCGCCTGAGCGACGGAGACGACGAAGGCCACTATGTCGTCGAACTGGACGGCATCGCCCACCGTGTGTTCGTGCCGCTCGCGGAGTCTGGCGCGCCGTGCGGGTGGCTGCGTCTGTCGCGTGATGGCGCCGTGCTGGAGGACGGCCCGCTCGCCACCGAGTACGAACTGGCATTCGCCGCAGCCATGGATGCGATCCGCGGCCATGCCTGGGGCCGGCAGGGGCCCTATTTCGATGTGCTTCGCATTGCCATCGACACGGGCGGCATCGAATGCCGGCTGTCCTACCAGGACGAGTGCATCAGTACGCGCGAGGCCCTGCACGAGGACCTGTATTTCTCCGTTCTGGAGTTCTTCCAGGATCGCGCCGGCTTGCCGCGCGGCGATCGCACCTTGCAACCCGGCCAGATCGTGCCCGAGATCCGCCACGCGCAGGGTGCCACGCGGGTGCGGGTGGCATTGTTGCCGCACCCGCGCGTCGCGGCCGCGACGCCGGCCGACGCGGCTGCGGCCCCTCTGTCCCCGAGTGCGCTCGCCGCGCTCTCGCAGCCCCTGACGCCGGAGGAGGCCGCCGTCGAGATGCATGCCCTGGGCGGAAAGCGCTTCAGCGTGCTTTCCACGCAGGGGCGCGTGGTCCACGGCACCCACATCCAAGGCGCGCTGCCCGGGCTGGTGATTTCCGGTGGCCAGCATGCCAACGAAACGTCCGGCGTGGTCGGGGCGCTGCGCGCGGCACAGGCGCTCAAGCAGCGCCCGCATGCGCACTTTGCCCTGATCGCTTTGGAGAACCCGGATGGCGCAGCCTTGCATGTGCAGTTGCGCGAGGACAATCCGCGCCATATGTCGCATGCCGCGCGCTACACCGCGCTGGGCGACGACCTGGAGGCACGCACAGCGCCGCCCTTCGTGGAGAAAGCGGCCCGGCTGGAAGCCATCGAGCGCACCGGTGCCGGGTTGCACATGAGCCTGCACGGCTACCCCGCCCACGAATGGACGCGGCCGCTCACCGGCTACGTGCCGCCGGGCTTCGAGACCTGGACCATTCCCAAGGGCTTTTTCCTGATCTTGCGCCACCACGCCGGGCGCGATGGCATGGCGTTCATGCAGGCGCTGACTGCGCAACTGGCGGCTTCGCCGGATCTGGCTGCGTTCAATGCCCGCCAGCTGGCGACGTGGGGCAACCACGCCGGTGAGGTGCCGTTCCCGGTGCTAAACGGCATTCCCTGCATGATCTTCGAGGATTCCCGGTCAACGGTGCCGTTCACGCTGGTCACCGAATTCCCCGACCAGACGGTCTATGGCGATGCGTTTCGCCTGGCGCACACCACCCAGATGCGGGCGGTGCTGGCGGCGGCGGAGCTGTATTGGGCGGGTTTGCTGGGTTGACGGGGCGCGTTGCGCGCCGTTAGTGGATCGTGCGTGTCACCTTGGCGTGCGGCACCTCTGCCGCCGCCGTGCTTTCAGGCGTTGCGCCTTCGTCCTGCTCGATCATGG
This sequence comes from Cupriavidus sp. GW822-FHT03E04, assembly GCF_058801495.1. NCBI lineage: Bacteria > Pseudomonadati > Pseudomonadota > Betaproteobacteria > Burkholderiales > Burkholderiaceae > Cupriavidus > Cupriavidus sp. GW822-FHT03E04. The sequence continues at coordinate 230,166 of NZ_JBXANI010000007.1, read as the reverse complement.
TGGCCGCGAGGCTGAGCGCAGCCTGCATCTCTTCGTGCGACAGGCCGGAAGATAGCGCAAGCCGCACCGCCAGGGACGCCAGTCGGGCAACTTCATAACTCGGGATGCTCATCTCAGCTCCTTGTCCTTGTGTCAATGCTTGTGTCAACGCCATGGCAAGCCCTGCCGCGCCGGGCGGCAGGGGCGCCGGCGCGCCATATCGGCATATTCGGCCGCCCGCGCATGCTCGCGCCGGCGCCTGTCAATCTCCAGTATGGTTCACGGCGAGCTTCGCCGCCTGAAGAGAATCCAGCAATGCTGCGTCGCCTCAGGCGGGCAGGAAGCCTTCCACGGTGAGATAGCGCTCGCCGGTGTCGTAGTTGAAGCCCAGCACGGTGGCGCCGGCCGGCAGGTCCGGCAGCTTCTGCGCGATCGCGGCCAGGGTGGCGCCTGACGAAATGCCCACCAGCATGCCTTCCTCGCGCGCGGCGCGGCGCGCCATTTCGCGCGCCGGCTCGGCGTCGACCTGGATCACGCCATCAAGCAGGACGGTATCCAGGTTGCGGGGAATGAAGCCAGCGCCGATGCCCTGGATCGGGTGGGGCGCGGGCGCGCCGCCGGAAATGACCGGTGAGGCGACCGGCTCGACGGCATAGACCTTCAGCGCGGGCCATTTTTGCTTGAGCACGCGGGCGCAGCCGGTGATATGGCCGCCCGTGCCCACGCCAGTGATCAGGGCATCGATGCCCTGCGGGAAGTCCGCAAGGATCTCCAGCGCGGTGGTGTTGACGTGGACCTCGATATTGGCGGGGTTCTCGAACTGCTGCGGCATCCAGGCGCCCGGCGTGGCCGCCACCAGCTCCTCGGCACGGGCGATGGCGCCCTTCATGCCCTTTTCGCGCGGGGTCAGGTCGAAGGTGGCGCCGTAGGCCAGCATCAGGCGGCGGCGTTCCACCGACATGCTGTCCGGCATCACCAGCACCAGCTTGTAGCCCTTGACCGCCGCCACCATGGCCAGGCCGATCCCGGTATTGCCCGAGGTGGGCTCGATGATGGTGCCGCCCGGCTTGAGCACGCCGGATTGCTCGGCCGCCTCGACCATCGACAGCGCGATGCGGTCCTTGATGGAGCCTCCCGGGTTGGCGCGCTCGGACTTGATCCAGACCTGATGGGTATCGCCAAAGAGCCGCTGAACACGGATATGGGGCGTATTGCCAATGGTCTGCAGGATATTGTCGGCCTTCATTTAGGATCTCCAGGAATGGTTTCGAACCGGACTAGCAAACGGGTCCGGACAAGCATGCACTGGAGGATTCTAGCGGGCGGCGCGTCGGCAATGCGATTTCGCCGTCATATTGGCGCGCGCCAGCGCCTAGTGGCAGGCCTCGGTGCGCGTGGGCAGGCAGCGCTTAGGCGCCGGCAGCGCTTCCAGCTCGGAGGCGAGCACGACCCGGCTGCGGCCACGCCGCTTGGCTTCATACAAGGCGCGGTCCGCGCTGCCAAACAGCTTGTCCCAGGTGGCGGCCCCACCGTCCTCGCGCTCGCGGATCTGCGCAACGCCGATGCTGGCGCTGGCGAACCCGCCAAGCTCGTGGGGCAACGCGATGGCGCGGATGCCACGCAGGATGCGGTTGGCCAGCAGGAGGGCATCGGCTTCAGTGGTATGCGGGCAAAGCACGCAGAACTCCTCACCGCCGTAGCGGCCCGCGAGGTCCGCGCCGCGGTGCGTTTCCTTCAGGACGCGGCCGATCTGCTGCAGGATGCGGTCGCCGGCGCGGTGGCCGCTGCTGTCGTTGATGTACTTGAAGCGGTCGATGTCGATCACCAGGCAGCTCAGCGGATGGCCGTGGCGGTTGAATTCAGCGGCCAGCACCATCGCCGCGCCATCCACGGCACCGCGGTTCAGCAGCCCCGTCAATGCATCGAGGCGTGCCTGCTTCTCCTGCTCGGCCAGCATGGCTTCCATGGTCATCAGCGTGAAGCCCGCCAGGCCAGCGAGGATCGCGACAAAAGCGGGCAGCAGCCGCAGCAGGAGCAAGGCTTCGGCACTCAGGGCTGGCACGGGGGCACCGGCTTCCAGCATCGCATACAGCCCGCAGCATTGCGCCAGCAGTTGCAGGCCGCACGCGGCAAGCACCAGCGGGCGGCTGCGGCGGGTCAGCGCAAGCGGGCGCCGCAGCAGGCAGGCCAGGGTGAAGCAGGCGGTAATGGCGGCTACCACGTAGCCGGTGACTTCGGCCAGGCGGCTGCCGCTGTCCAGAGCGCCGGCAGCCAGCACCGCAAAGATGGCAAGCACGCCGGCAGCGAGCGGCACGGGGGCCGAAGGGCGGTCGCCGGTCAGCGATATGCCGCGATGGATCAGCAACTGGGCGGCCACGCCCAGGGCGGGCGCCACCAGCAGGAACCACGCGGGCCCGCCGCGCGCGTCGATCACCAACAGGCCCGCGGCGCAGGCCAGCACCTGGCCTGCGACCCATGCGCGGCCTACGGCGCTCTGGCGCAAAGCCAGCATCAGGGCCGCGAGGATGATTTGCGTGGCGGTGAACAGGACAAGCAGTGCCATCACGGCAGTGCCCTCATCTGACTGCATGAGATCCCCATCGAGTTCGGCGCAGCATCGCTGCGCAGGAGTTTGCCTTCGAAGGTGGGTTCGCGCGTATTGCGTATCGCGTACTGCGTGGAGCCCGTGCGTGAGCCAGCTCGTGACTTGCGACATTCCCGAATGCGGCGTCCGGCCGGTGCTTGTCCGGGTCCATTCCTGCCGATGTGAAGATGTTTTTTTGTTTGAGAAAATTCTACACAGCGCCGCGCTGGAAGTGCCCCGTATTCGCGGCGCGTGACAATTGTTGACATTGGCCTCAAAGCGCGTGATCTACCATTCGCTTCGCTTGCTGCGCTGGTCGCCACGGACCGTTGTATTCCGGCCCAAGCTATCGTGTGATTCCCTATTTTCGTCACCTCAGAGCACAACAGCGTCGAGTTTGCGCCACGTACTGTGATACTTTGTCGATCCGGAAAACTACAAAAATGCAGAAAGTACCGAGACAGCAATCAGCTTGCCAGGCACCAAAACCCCTTGCGCGACCGGATCCGGCGGCTTCCGTTTCAGCGCGCCTTCGCAGCGTTCGAAACCCGGGAATTGGCGCTAGCCAGCCTCTGTGACACTGGCATGCATTTGCACTAGTGCATATTCCCTAGTCCTAAATGCTTATATGCACAATTAAGCGCATGCCTCAGAATTCTCGCCCGTAGTGCTTGAATAAGCACTTTTAGTTTGGCCTGCAGGGGACTGCCTGAGAGATCGGGCAGCGCAGGTAGAAGTGGATGGGATCAGCCATACCCGGAATGCATCGTCTGGTGGCATCAAGCGCGACCAGCATGTTGGCAGCAAGCCAAGCGAGCTCTTTCGGGACTATAAAAATATGAAGAAAATAGGGGTCAGCAAGTGATTCTGTTGGGATTGGACGGTGTCACGCGCCGCGTGGCAGGCCTGCGTCAAGCAAGCCGGGGCGCGCCGATGACAAGAGCCTGGCTTGGCGCACTGCTGGCCGTGTTTGCATCCTGGCTGTGCCCGGCGCAGGCACAGGCACTGGCAACCACCGGCTCTCGCGCCCCGAACATCGTCTTCCACTACGGCAGCAAGCCGCCGGTGGACGCTCTGCAGGCGTTCGATGTCGCCGTGGTCGAGCCCGACAGCGGCTTCGATCCGCGCACCGCCACCACGCCCAATACGCAATGGTTCTCCTACGTCAGCATTGGCGAGGTCGCACCGTCGCGCGCCTACCTGAAAGACATTCCCAAGGCCTGGCTGATCGGCAATAACGACGCCTGGGGCGCTCGCGTGGTCGACCAGGCCGCCGAGGGCTGGCCCGCCTTCTACGTGGAAAAGGTCATCGCCCCACTGTGGCAGCGCGGCTATCGCGGCTTTTTCCTCGACACGCTCGACTCCTACCAGCTCAAAGCCAAGACGGATGCCGAGCGCGCCCGCCAGGAAGCTGGCATGGTGGCGGTGATCCGCGCCATCAAGGCACGCTATCCCGAGGCCAAGCTGATCTTCAACCGCGGCTTCGAGATCCTGCCGCAGGTCAACCAGCTGGCGTACGCGGTCGCGTTTGAATCGCTGTACCGCGGCTGGGACCAAGGCGGCAAGCGTTACACCGAAGTGAGCGAAGCGGATCGCAACTGGCTGCTCGGCCAGGCCCGAACGATCCGCGAGCAGTACCACCTGCCGGTGATCTCGATCGATTACTGCCCGCCCGCCGACCGCAAGTGCGCGCGCGACACCGCCGCGCAGATCCGCGCGCTCGGCATCATCCCTTACGTGGCTGACCCCGGTTTGCAGACGGTTGGGATCGGCAACATTGAGGTGATGCCGCGCCGGGTGCTGGTGGTGCAGGACCGCGAGCCGGGCGTATCGATCGACGACTCCGCGGGCGTGCGCTTCGTCTCCATGCCGCTGAACTACCTGGGCTATCGCGTGGACTTCGCCGAAGCCAGCCAGCCGCTGCCGGAGATCGGCCCGGACCGCTACGCTGGCGTGGTGATCTGGATGGCTGGCAACGTGCGCGACCAGCCCGGGCGTTTCTTCAGCTGGGTGCAGCGCAATATCGACCAGGGCGTGCCGGTGGTGTTCCTGAACGATTTCGGCGCGCGCATGAACGCAGCGCTGGCATCGAGCCTGCAGCTCAATTCGGTCAAGGGCAAGATCGGCGTCAAGGCGGACGTAGTGTCGAAGGACCCGATGATGGGCTTCGAGATGCCTGTGGCGCCGGACCGCACGCAGGCAGCGCCGGTTCAGGTGGGCAATGGCCCGGGCTTTCGCTCCCTGCTGCGCCTGAATTCAGGCACGCTGACCTACGACGCTGCCGCGATCACTCCCTGGGGCGGCTACGTGCTCGGGCCTTACGCGGTGCGGCAAAGCGCCAACGACCAGGACCGCTGGGTGGTGCAGCCGTTGTCCTTCCTGCGCGAAGCGCTGCGCCTGCCGGCCATGCCGGTGCCGGATGTCACGACCGAAAACGGACGTCGCCTGCTGACCGTGCACGTGGACGGCGACGGCTTTGCCTCCCGTGCCGAGATTCCCGGCGGCGGTTATTCCGGTGAAGTCCTGTTTCGCGAGATATGGGACCGCTATCGCCTGCCGATGACGATGTCGATCATCCAGGGCGAAGTGGCCAGCGACGGCATGTATCCCAAGCTGACCGCGCAGCTCGAGCCGATCGCCCGCAAGATTTTCGCGCAGCCCTATGTCGAGGTGGCGAGCCACACCTTCTCGCATCCCTTCGAGTGGGGCCGCACGGTGCCCGGCGGCACGCACTCGGAGAACGCCACCGAAGGCGACGACGACTTTCACCTGGCGATTCCCGGCTACACGATGGACCTCAAGCGCGAGATCGGCGGCTCGATCGACTATATCAACCGTACCCTGGCGCCCCCTGGCAAGCCGGTCAGCATGCTGCTGTGGTCGGGCGACTGCCAGCCGCCCGCCGAGGCCATCAAGCTGACCGACCAGGCCGGCGTGCTCAACATGAACGGCGGCGATACGCTGATCACGCGCAGCAACCCGACCTGGACCGCGATCTCGCCCATCGGCGTGAACAAGGCCGACGGCACGTTCCAGATCTTCGCGCCAAACCAGAACGAGAACGTCTACACGAATCTCTGGCATGGCCCGTACTACGGCTTCGAACGCGTGATCGAAACGTTTGAGCTAACCGACCGGCCGTACCGCTTCAAGTCGGTCAACATCTACTATCACAACTACTCCGGCACCAAGGCGGCTTCGCTCAAGGCGTTGCGCAAGGTCTATGACTACGTGCTGAGCCAGCCGCTGATGCCGGTGCATGCCACTGACTACGTGCGCAAGGTGATCGACTGGCAAGGCATGGCGGTGGCCCGCGAGCTGGGCGGCGACGCCACGCAGCCAGCCGCCTGGATCGTGCGCGGCGACGCCAACCTGCGCAACGTGCGCTGGACCGGCGCGGACGTGCCCGACGTGGCGAACTCGCAAGGCGTCACCGGCACCTCGCCGGCGCCCGGCGGCGGCGTCTACGTGCACCTGGCCGATGGTGCCTCGCGCATCGTGATGCGCGCCCCGAGCGCAGCCAATGCCGCGGCTCCCTCCGGCCCCGAGATCGCCGAGGCCAGTGGCTTCGTGCGCAACTGGCAGCGCACCGGCCAGGGCAGCGCGCAGCGCATCCGTTTTGACTTCAGCGGCTACTTCAAGCCATTCTTCCGCCTCGCAGGCGCGGACCGTTGCCGGATTGCCATCGATGGCAAGCCGGTGCAGGGCGTGCAGGAGCGCGGCACGCTGCGTTTCGATACCACTCCCGTTCCCAATCCCAACAATGCCAAGCAAAGCGTCGAAATCACCTGCGCCGCCTGAGCGCGAGCGGCTCCTGCCGCCAGCGTTCGTGCTGACCTTCACCGCCATGGTGGGGATCGGCCTGGCGTTGATGTTCCCGCGCGAAACCTTGCGCGAACGCCTGCTGGGCGATGGCCGGGCAGTGGACGGCCTCAGCATGGCCTACCTGGAAGCCTGGTGGCGGGCCACGCCCGGCGACAGCGGCTTCGCGGCGGTGCTGGCCGAGCAATATGCGCGCACGGGCCGGCTGGATGAGGCAGAGGCCATGCTGTCCCGGCTGGAGGCGCGCTATGCGGCCAGTTCCGCGGCCAGCCCGCAAGGGCCGGTGCGCAACGCTGAGGCCAATGCCGCCGACGCCGAGCTGCCCAGCCAGATCCTGCGTACCCGCATCGAGATCGCGCAGCAGCGCGCGTTCGCGGCGTTGCCGAACACCCCCGAGCGCGAGCACTACGTTGAAAAGCTCGGCGGCCTGCTCGACCAGGCGGTGACCATGAGGTGGGACCGCGCCGACCTGGAAGAGCTGGCCACCACCGCGCGCTCGATCAACGCGCTCAAGCCGGCACAGGTGTTCTACCAGGCGCTGGCCAAGAGCGACCCTGCCCGCGCGGCGCTGTGGAACGCGCAGGCTGCGTCGGCGGCGCTCGCGGGCGGCGACTACCAGCAGGCGGCCGACGCGCTGTTTGCCGCGCAGTCCCGTGCCACCGATCCGGCCGAGCAGCGCCGCCTCTACCTGGCCGCGCTCAAGACGCTGCAGTCCGGCAACGAGCTCGACAAGGCGCTGGCCCAGGCCGAGCAGCACGGCGGCAAGCTGCTGGAGAACGCCGAAGTCCTGCGTTACCTGACCAAGCTGGCGCTGGCCGCCAACCGCCCCGAGCAGGCCGCGCGCTATGTGCAGCGGCTGCTGCGCCTGCCGCCGAGCTTGCAGCCCGTGCCCGAAGGCGCCTCGCTGCAACGCGCCGAAGTGCGCCGCGTGGCGGCCACCCAGCCATGGGCCGCACGGGGTGTGATCTTCCTTGATGGCCTGCGTGGCCTGGCCTTGCGCCGCGCCATGGGCGACGCCGCGATGCCGCACCTGCGCCGCGTGGCGGATACCTCAGGCGCCGGCACGTCCGCTTCCGCGGCGGCGGGCCAAGCCCGCGCTGCCTCTGCAGCTTCGGCAGCACCAGCACCAGCAGCAGCCCCTGCCGGCGCCCCTACCGGCGCACCCACCGCGGCCGAGCGTGGCTTCAATGCCGACGACTACGAACTCGCGTTCCAGGTCTTCCTGGCCGCCGGCAAGCTCGACGACGCCCAGCGCGTTGCCGAGACCGCGGTGCGGCGCCAGCCCGGCGCGGCGCGCTGGCGCGAACGCCTGGCCCAGGTCGCCGAGTGGAATCGCCAGCCCACGGTAGCGCTCAAGAGCTGGCTGGAATATGCCCAGGCCAGCAATGACGAGACCGCCTGGAAGGCCGTGCTGCGCCTGGCACCCGGCCTGAACGACGACCGCGCCTACCTGGCCGCGCTGCGCCACCGCGCCGGCACGGGCGATCTCGCTACCGTCGACCAGGTGGTCGCCACCTACGAACGGCTGGGCGAGCCCGAGCAAGGCCTGGCCTTCCTGCAAAGCCTGAGCCACGGCCCGAACGCGCGCCCGATCATGGAGCGCCAGGCGGAGCTGGCCGAGCGCGCCGGCAAGGATGCCCGCGCCTTCGAGCTTTACACCGAATTGCAGCAGCGCTTTGGCCCGCGCCCGCAATACGCGCTCAAGCAAGCCAACCTGCTCTATGTGCGCGGCAAGCTGGCCGAAGCCCTGCAGGCCATGGTGCCGTCCATGCGCACCGCGCGTTCCACCGACATCGAATTCTGGCGCACGCTGACCGAGCTGGCGCGCCTGAACCAGCGCAGCGACCTGCTCGAGCAAGGCTACCGGCAATTGATGCTGGCCATGGCCGAGTCGCATGACGACCACTGCATGGCCATGCCCCCCGGCGCCGGCCGCAACGACTGCCTGGCCGAAGTGCGCGATACCGAGGAATCGGATTTCTCGAACCTGATGGATTTCTACGACAGCTCGCCCATCGATGCCGGGCGCATCGCCGAAGCCAGCTGGCGCAAGGGCGGCAAGCTCGTGTCGCTTGAGCTCGCCATCAATTACTACACCCGCGCGCGCGCCTACGGCCGCGTCGCCACGCTGCTGCAAGGCATGACCCCTGCCCAGCTGAAGCAGGCCGAGCAATCCAGCCGCTTCCTGGCCATGCGCGCCGAGTACCAGCGCGCCCGTGGCGAGCGCGAACTGGCCCTGGCCGACCTGCGCCGTGCCGCCGGCATGCCCGACGCCGGCAGCGAGACGCTGGCCGCGCTGATGTGGGCGCTGGTCGATCTCGGCTCGGATACCGAAGTGCGCGCCATGATGCTGCGCCTGAAGGGCGAGGCCGAGGGCAACCCGGACTTGTGGGGTGCCTTTGCCGCCGGCAGCATGCGCTTCCAGGACGGCCGCGCCGCGCTGCATTACCTGCGCAAGATGGCCGACGGCAAGAACGCCGATCCGCTCTGGCTGGGTCTTGCCGCCGATGCCTACGACGCCATCGGCCAGACCAGCACCGGGTGGCGCCTGCGCCGCCAGGCCTGGGTCGACCTGCACAAGGACCAGTCCGCGGCCGGGCGCCGCGCCTCGGATCCCCGCAGCGTGGATCCGGCCGCCGAGGAGGAGGACGCGCAGGGCGGCCCCGCCCCGGCCGAGCTGCGCCGCCAGACCGTGGCGCTCGGGCAGATCTTTGCCTCGGGCGATGTGTCCCAGCGCCTGGTGATCGAGATGCTGCGCGCTGACCGCACCGTGATGGCCGGCACCAATGCCGCGAACTGGACCGGTCCCACCAATCCGGCGTCGCGGCTGGGCGAGATTCCCGGCCTGCCGGCGCTCGATCCCAAGACGCCGCCGGGCGTGGCGCAACGCGAGGCGCGCCAGCAGGCCGTGGTCTCGTCCGCTTCCAAGGAAGTGGCGCTGGCCTGGGCCCTGTCGAACGAATCCAACGAACTGGCGCGTGCCTGGCTGGCCCGCCAATATGCCCGCCAGTTGCTGCGCCCGGCGTATGCCGAGATCACGCTGGCGCTGGCCAACCAGGACCTGGCCGCGCTCGACCGCGTGCTGGAGCGCCAGGCTGGCCGCATTCCGGTGGACAACCAGATCGAAGCCAACGTGCAGCTCGACCGGCTCGGTGCCGCGCAGACGCTGGCCTACGAAACCCAGGAGACCACCCGTACCGACGACAGCCTGCAGGAAACCCTGCAGGACACGCTGCTGTTCAACGCGCAAGCCATCGAGCCACGCGTGACGTACCAGCGCCAGAGCCCGCTGAGCTATTTCGACTACAGCCTGGCTGGCGGCGTGCGCCTGTGGGATGGCTACGACCTTAACCTGCGCGGTGCCTGGCGCACCCAGCGCAGCGTGGACCAGACCCAGCTCACCGGCGTGCCTTCGTCCGACAAGCGCGGCGAGCTGTCGCTCGGCTACCGCGACCAGCACCTGCGCTGGCGCCTCGGCGTGGGCCGGCGCGACGGCCTGGATAGCGTGACCACCGCGCGCTTCACCGGCGAGTGGCGCGAGAGCAGCCGCTTGAGCTTCACCACGCTGGCCGGCATCAACCAGAGCGCCGACGAATCGGCGGCGCTGCGGGTCGGCGGCGTCAAGGATGTGCTCGGCCTGGGTGCGACCTACAACTTCAGCCTGCGCGAATTTGCCGGCGCTCGCATCGAGTACGACCGCTTCCGCGGCCAGGACGGCTCGCAGCTGGGCCACGGCCTGGTGTACGACCTGGAACTGGGCTACCGCATCCGTACCGCGTACCCGGACTACACGGTGCGCCTGGTGGGCACCCATGCCACCTACAACGCGCGCGGCGGCACGCTCGGCAACAAGCTGGCCACGCTGGTGCCTGCCGACGACGAAGCCACGCCGGGGTTCTACATGCCCCAGGGCTTTACCCAGGCCGGCGTGACATTCGGCTTCGGCACCGAGCTGATCGACGACTACACGCACAAGTGGCGGCCGTTTGCCGAAATCGGCCTGCTGCACGACACCCGCGCCGGGCAGAACTTCCGGGCGCAACTGGGCGTGGCCGGCAAGGTGTTAGGCAACGATCACCTGTCCATGTATGTGCAGCACGAAACCGCGGCGCGCAATGGCGGCACGCCGCTGACCGAAGTGGGTGTTCGGTACAGATGGCTTTTTTAATCCGGGCAGGCACGCGGGCGTGCCGGTTCACTGTATGCAATCGAGAAGGGGAGAGAGTCATGGAAACAACTAGCACGAAGCAGAACCGCGCAGCACGACTGCTGGGCTGGTGCGGTGCGCTGGGCGCAGCGCTGTGGCTGGCCGGATGCGCGGTGACCGATATTGGTCGCGCGCCCGCGCTGCCGGCCGGTGAGTCGGTGGCGATACTGCCGATCGTCAACTACACCGAGACGCCGCAGGCAGGCCTGCGCGCCGAGGCGATCGCGGAAAGCCTGCTGAAGACCGGCGGCATTGCCAACGTCAAGCGCTATCCCGCCAACCTGAACCCGGAAACGCTGTTCGAGCCCGCCGAGCGCGAGTCGGTGGGCAAGGCGCTGGAGTGGGCACGTACGCAGAAGATGCGCTACGCCCTCACCGGCGCGGTGCAGGAATGGCGCTACAAGGTGGGCGTGGATGGCGAGCCGGCCGTGGGCATCTCGCTGCAACTGCTGGACGTGAGCACGGGCGAAGCCATCTGGTCCGCCACCGGCAGCGACAGTGGCTGGAGCCGCGAGTCGCTGTCGGGCACCGCGCAAAAGTTGCTGCGCCGCCTGCTGGCGCCGCTGCGCCAGGGTTGAACTGCAGGAGAGCATGATCGTGGCCAATACAGCCGACAAGATTCGGGAAGGACAGGGCATTGGCGCGGGCGGCCGCTATTTGCGGTTGCTTGCGCCCGCCACGAGCGGACCGGTCTCTGCGGTCGAGCTGGTGGTGACGATGGCGCTGGCGATGGGGCTGGGATACCTGCTCCTGCCCAACAACCCCCTGCTGCTGGGACTGGGCTTTCCCTGGGCATGGCTGCTGCCGGTCATCCTGGCGCTGCGCTATGGCACGTTGATTGGCGTGGGCAGCGTGCTGATGATGCTGGGCGGCTGGTTCTTCTTCCACCAGATCGGTGCGCAGCCGGGTGAGTTCCCGCGCCTGTTCTTCCTGGGCGGGCTGCTCATGGTGCTGGTTGCCGGGCAGTTCGGCGATGTCTGGGGCACGAGGCTGGCGCGCGCGCGCGCCGTCAACCGCTACCTGGAAGAGCGCCTTGCGGCCCTGACCAAGAACCACTACCTGCTGCGCGTGTCGCATGCGCGGCTGGAGAACGACCTGCTGGCCAAGCCCACCACGCTACGCGACACGCTGTCGCAAATGCGGGCGGTGACGCTGGAAGATGCCGCACCGGGTGGCGTGCTGGTGGGCGCGCGCCCCATGCTGCAAGTGGTGGCGCAGGCGTGCCAGCTCGAAGCGGCCGCGCTCTACGCTGTCGATGGCGAGACGGTATCCTCCACGGCGTCGGCGCAGATCGGCCCGGCATTCGAGTTCGATCCCGACGATGTGCTGGTGCGCCACTGCCTGGAGACGCGCCAGCTGGCGCACCTGCAGGCCGACGGATTGTCGCGCCAGTCGCCGGACTATCCGCAGACCCGCTACGTAGCGGTGGCGCCGGTGCTGTCCGGGGCCGACAAGCTGGTGGGCCTGCTGGTGGTCGAGCGCATGCCGTTCCTGTCGCTCAGCTACGAGAACCTCCAGTTGCTGATGGTGCTGATGGGCTATTACGCCGATGGCGTCGAGCACGCCGTGTCCACGCGCGCCATCGCTGCCGCGATTCCCGGCTGCCCTTACGACTTCTCGCTGGACTACGCCCGCCTGTCGCGCCTGCGCCGCGACAGCGGCATCGACAGCACGATCGTGGCGCTGGTGTTCGATCTCGACGAATCGCGCGATGCGCTGTTCGACCAGGTCATCCGCAGCCGCCGCGCGCTCGACGTGGCCTGGCCGCTGACCAGCGCGCACCAGCGTGCCCTGCTTACCTTGATGCCGCTGTCGGGCAACGAGGCGGCCTCGGCCTACCTGGTGCGTATCGAAGACATGCTGCGGGCCCAGTTCGGTACCGATTTCGAAGCGGCGCGCATTGGCGTGCATACGCTGGCCGTGCCTGCCAACGCGCCGGTGGAGCCGTTGATCCGCCTGCTGCATCGCTGCCATGTGGATGTTCAGCCGGCGCCGGTACCGGTGCCGGTGGCACTAGGCGAGGTTGGCCGTGGGTAAGCTCGGCATCGGCGGCATCGCCGCGCAAATCGCCGCCCTGGCGCTGCTGGCCCGCGCCGGGAACAGCACCGCGCTGCTGCTGACCTTCCTGATGATGCAGGGGCTCGCCGCGGCGATGATCGCGATGGTGCTGTGGCGCCTGCTGCCCCGGCGCTTTCGCGTGCCGTTCGCGTGGAGCTATGGCTACCTCTTCGTATTCTGCTTCCTGGTGCCGCTGGCCGGCGGCATGATCTGCGTCGGCAGCCTGCTGATCGCGCGCTTCTTTCCGGGGCGCCGTCCCACGGCCGGCATCGGCCTGGTCGGGCTGCCGGTGTTCGTCACCCACCTGATCTCGCGCGTGACCCACGGCGGCGGCGCGCGCTTGCGCGCCCAGTTGGGCAACACGCGCGCGCCGTTGCCCGAGCGCATGACCGCGCTGGTGGCCATGCAGTCGATGCCGGCGCGCACCTCCAGCCCGGTGCTGCGCGACCTGCTGGCCGACAGCGCCGACGACGTGCGCCTGCTGGCCTACGGCATGCTGGACGGCGCGGAGAAGCAACTGACGCAGAAGATCCTTCTCGAGCTGCCGCGCCTGGAAGCCGCGCAGGACGATCGCGAGCGCGGCGAGATCAACAAGCGCCTGGCCGACCTGTACTGGGAATTGATCTACCAGAACCTGGTGCAAGGCGACGTCTATCGCTACACCGCCGACCAGGTGGAGCGCCATGCGCGCGCCGCGCTGGAGGTTGACGCCGACCAGGCCGGCTTGTGGTACATGCGTGGCCGCCTGGCCCTGACCCGCGACGAGCCCGCGCAAGCGCGCGGGTGGCTGCAGCGGGCCGAGGCGCTTGGTTTTGCGCGCGAGCGCACGCTGCCGCTGCTGGCCGAAGCCGCCTATCTGGAGCGCGACTACGCCGCCGTGCGCGCCATCTTGCTGTCATTCGACAGCCCATCGCCGCTGCCATTGGTACGGCCCCTGCTGCGTTACTGGCAATCATGAGCGATACCCCTTTGCCCCGCGCCGACTCCGCCGATGTGGCCCTGCTGCTAGAGGGCACCTTTCCGTATGTGAGCGGTGGGGTGTCGAGCTGGGTCAACCAGATGATCCGGGCGTTTCCGGACGTCCGCTTCGCCATCGTCTTCATCGGCAGCCGCCGCGAAGATTACGGCGACATGGTCTACGCGCTGCCCGACAACGTCGTGCACCTGGAAACGCATTTTCTCTACGATTTCCCGCCGCCTCCGCTGGTGCATGGCAGCGACGGCGATCCCGTCACCTTCGCCGCCTCGGCGCAGTTGCACGAGGTGCTGCGCCAGCCTGGCCGCGAGCAGGAAGCCGGCGAGCTGATCCGCGAGCTGATGCCCGAGTTGACCGATGGCGGCAGCCTGTCGGAAGACGCGTTCCTCTACAGCCGCAACGCGTGGCGGACCATCACCGAGCAGTACCGCCAGTACTGCACGGACCCGTCCTTCACCGATTACTTCTGGACCGTGCGCATCATGCATAAGCCCCTGTGGCAGCTCGCGCGCATTGCCGAGGGGCTGATCCCGGCCAAGGTCTACCACACGGTGTCCACCGGCTATGCCGGTTTCCTCGGCGCCATGCTGCACTACCGCACGGGACGCCCCTTGCTGGTGTCCGAGCACGGCATCTATACCAAGGAACGCAAGATCGACCTGTTCCAGAGCCAGTGGATCCGCGACAACCGCAACGTGTTCGAGCGCGACATCTCGCAGATCAGCTATTTCCGCGAGCTGTGGGTGCGCTTCTTTGAAACGCTGGGCCGCGTCTGCTACGACGCCGGCGACACCATCGTCGCGCTCTACGAAGGCAACCGCCTGCGCCAGGTTACGGACGGTGCCCGCGCCGAGCGGACCCGCAATATTCCCAACGGCATCAACCTGCCACGGCTGGCCGCGCTGCGCGCGCAGCGCGCACCCGGCGTGCCGCCGGTGCTGTGCCTGATCGGCCGCGTGGTGCCGATCAAGGATATCAAGACCTTTATCCGTGCCATGCTGACCGTGGTGCGGCATTACCCCGATGCCCAAGGCTGGATCGCCGGTCCGGAGGACGAAGATCCGGAATACGCACGGGAATGCCGCAGCCTGGCCGAAAGCCTGGGCCTTGCCGACAAGGTGAAGTTCCTGGGCTTCCAGCGCATCGATGAACTGCTGCCCAAGGTGGGCGTGCTGGTGCTCAGCTCCATCAGCGAGGCATTGCCGCTGGTGGTGCTGGAAGGCTTTGCCGCCGGCGTGCCGTGCGTGACCACCGATGTCGGCTCGTGCCGGCAACTGATCTTCGGCCTGCCCGGCGAGGATGCGGCGCTGGGCGCGGCGGGCGACGTGGTGCGCATCGCCGACCCGGCCGCGCTGGCCGAGAAGGCGATCGGCCTGCTGGGCTCGCCCGACGCATGGCATGCCGCGCAGCAGGCCGGCATCCGGCGCGTGGAGCGGTATTACACGCAGGAGATGATGGTGGGTAGCTACCGTGACCTGTACACGCGCCTGATGGCGCAGCCACGGGTGGAATCGTCCGCCGGCGGATCCCCCGCCAGGGCGGCGCAGGCCGCGGGCTGCCCCATGAAGGGAGGTCGCTGAGATGGCGGGGATTGGATTCGAACTTCGCAAGATGTTGCGGCGGGACAACCTGTCGGGCATGCTCGGCGCGTACGCCTATGCGGGCATCATCAGCTCCGGGCCTTGGGTCCTGTCGATCGTCGGCATCTTGCTGATCGGTGTGCTCAGCCTGCCGTTCGTGGTGCCGGGCAGCCTGGTGACGCAGTTCCAGGTCTCGGTGACCTACCTGATTGCGGTCAGCCTGATCCTGACCGGGCCGATGCAGCTGGCCTTTACCCGCTTTACGTCGGACCGCCTGTTCGAGAAGCGCGATGGCCTGGTGCTGTCGAACTACCACGCGGTGGCCCTGCTGGTCACCGCGCTCGCGGGCACCATCGGCATCGGCTGCGCGCTCTTTGCGTTCCCGGCGCAGTCGGTGCTGTATCGGTTGTTGATGACCGCGGGCTTCGTGGTCATGAGCAATATCTGGATCGCGGTGATTTTCCTCACGGGCATGAAGCAGTACAAGGCCATCGTCTGGACCTTCCTGCTGGGCTATACGCTGACGGTGGTGGCGGCGCTGGCGCTGCGCAACTATGGCCTGGAGGGCCTGCTGCTGGGGTTTGTTGCCGGCCAGCTGTGCTTGCTGACAGCCATGGTGGTACTCATTTACCGCAACTACACCAGCCAGCGGTTCATTTCGTTCGAGGTGTTCCAGCGGCGCTATGCCTATCCGAGCCTGATGCTGATCGGGCTGCTGTACAACCTTGGCATCTGGCTCGACAAGTTCATGTTCTGGTACTCGCCGTCCACGGGGCAGCAAGTCATCGGGCCGCTGCACGCGTCGATCATCTACGACATCCCGGTGTTCCTGGCCTACCTGGCAATCATCCCGGGCATGGCGGTGTTCCTGGTGCGCATCGAGACCGACTTCGTCGAGTACTACGACGCCTTCTACAACGCCGTGCGCGGCGGCAGCTCGCTCGAGCATATCGAGGATATGCGCAACACCATGGTGCAGACGATCCGCCTGGGACTGTACGAGATCGTCAAGGTGCAGGCCATTGCGGCGCTGGTGCTGTTTGTCCTGGGCAGGTTCGTGTTGGCGGCGCTCGGCATTTCGGAGCTCTACCTGCCGCTCCTGTATGTGGACGTGATCGGCGCCAGCCTGCAGGTGGTGCTGCTGGGGGTGCTCAATATCTACTTCTACCTGGACCGCCGGCGTGAAGTGCTGCTGCTCAGCGGCTTGTTTGTGATCCTCAACCTGGTGTTCACTGCCGTGACCCTGCAACTGGGGCCGGCCTGGTATGGCTACGGATTCGCGGTATCATTGCTGATCGTCGTGGCCCTGGCGATCTACCTGCTGGACCGCAAGCTGGACCGCCTCGAGTACGAAACCTACATGCTGCAGTAAAGGCGCGCGCGCCGGCTTTTGCGCCGGCGCGCTGCAATACCCTCCCGCACCGTCCTTGGCGCGGCGACGCCGGATTCTGTACCATTCCCCTTTTGCGTACCTGGCGCCCGGCCTGCCCGGGTTATTGCGCGTTGCCTTTGCGGCGGCGCAGGAAGCGCGCGGTGGCATCTGGAAGAGAAGACGTGGCAAGCAAGAGGTAAGTATGAGAATCGCTTCGGTGGAAGACGACAAGAGCCAGTCCGAGCTGATCCAGCAGATCCTGGTCTCGGCCGGCCATGAGTGCGAGTGCTTCGCCAGTGGCAGCACGTTCCTGCGGGCCCTGCGCGAGCAAGCGTTCGACCTGCTGGTGGTGGACTGGCAACTGCCCGATACCAGCGGGCTTGAGGTGGTGACCTGGGTGCGCCAGAACTCCGGCCGCAATCCCCCCATCCTGTTCCTGACCAGCCGCTCACAGGAAGAGGACATTGTCGCCGGGCTGGGCGCGGGCGCCGACGACTACATGATCAAGCCGATCCGCCGCGCCGAGCTGGTGGCGCGCGTATCCGCGTTGCTGCGCCGCACGTATCCGCAGGCGCAGCAGGACAGCGCGCTGATCCGGGCGGGCAACTACGCTGTCGATCCGCAGGCGCGCACCGTGACCTGCGGCGAGAGCCGGGTGGACGTGTCGCCGCGCGAGTTCGACCTGGCGTTGTTCCTGTTCCGCAACCTGGGGCGCCTAGTGTCGCGCGAGGTGGTCGAGCAAGCCGTGTGGGGCCGCGCCATCGGAATCGGCTCGCGCACGCTCGATACCCATATCTCGCGGCTGCGGATCAAGCTGGCATTGCGGCCCGAGAATGGTGTGCGCCTGACTTCCGTGTATGCGCACGGTTACCGGTTCGAAGCCGCGGGCGACGGGGATATGCAGGGCCAGCAGGATTCGCAGGATTCGCAGGATCTGCAGGACAAGAAGGAAGACTGAGTTTATGAAGCGGTTCGACATGGCGGCAGGCAGGAAGGCAGGCGTTGGAGCGCACTCGCGCGCGGCATGCACGAGGGGCGCGAGGGGTGCGATGGGTGTGGCCGGCACGATCGGCATGGCCGGATTGGTTGGCGTGCTGGGTGCCGCATGGTCCGCCAGCGCTGTGGCGCAGGCTGCAGGCGCCGAGGGCGCCAACTTCATCTACCAGGTGCGCCCGGGCGACACGCTGATTGGCGTGGCGGACCGCTTCATGGCCAATCCCGCCGGCTGGCGCGAACTGCAGGCACTGAACAAGGTGGCCGATCCTTACCGGCTGCCGCCCGGCATGCGCCTGCGCATCCCGCTGGCGCGCATCCCGGTGACCGAAGGCACCGCCCGCGTGGTCTTCGTAACGGGGCAGGCGAGCGCCGATGGCCGCACGTTGCAGGCTGGCATGGAGCTGCGCGAAGGCGCCCGCATCGAGACTGGCGCCGGCGGCACCGTCACCATGGAACTGGGTGACGGCTCACGCGTGACGTTGCCGCCGGTGACAGCCGTGGAAGTCAAGCGGCTGCGCGCGTTTGCCCGCACGGGCCTGACCGATGCCGTGATCGGCATCGGCCAGGGCGAGGTGGAGTCCCGCGTGGCGCCGCGCGGCACCGGCGTAGGGCGGTTCGAGATCCGGACCCCGTCGCTGGTGACCGGTGTGCGCGGCACGCGCTTTCGCGTGGGCACCGAGGACGGCGCCAGCCAGAGCGCCGTGCTCGAAGGCCAGGTGCAGGCCCGCTCGCGCCGCGGCCAGCAAGCGGTGGTGCATGCCGGCTACGGCGTCAGCGCATCGGCCACGGGCGCCCTGACGCGGCCCGCCGCGCTGCTGCCGGCGCCGGCGCTGGTGCCGCTGCCCCAGCCGCTGCTGGCAAGCCATGCCACCGTGAGCTGGGGGCCGGTTGCACGGGCCGCCAGCTACCGCGTGGTGGTCTCGCGCGATGCAGCCCAGACGGAGTTGCTGTCCTCCCAGGCCGTAGGCGGCACGCAGGCCGCGCTGCAAGACCTGCCCGAGGGCGAGCTCTACGTGGGCGTGAGCGCGCTCGATGCCCGGCACATTGGTGGCGCGGGCGCGGTGATGCCGTTGGTGGTGCGCTTGAATCCGCCCGCGCCCTTTACGCTGGCGCCCGAGCGCGATGGCACCGCCTACGGCGAGACGCCGATGTTCACCTGGGCCGAAGTCGCAACCGCGGCGCAATATGAATTCGAAGTGGCGGCCAATGCGGATTTCACGCAAGGCCTCATGCAAGTGCGCGGTGCGGCGCCCTCGGCCAGCCAGGCGCTTGCGCCCGGCCGCTGGTGGTGGCGTGTGCGCTCGGTTGACGCCGGCGGGCAGCCGGGCCCCTGGAGTGAACCGGTGGCGTTCGCGCTCGAGCCGGCACCGCCGCAGCCGCGCCTGGAGGACGATGGCGGCGACGCCTTGCGGCTCGCATGGCCGGCCGCCGGCGCAGCCAGCGCCAATGGCGCGGCGCAAGCCTACCGCGTGCAGATGGCATCCGACGCCGCCTTTACGCAGATCGTGGCCGACGTCAGCACCGAGACCAATGCGGCCCGCCTGCCGCGGCCCGGCAGCGGCACGTATTTTGTGCGGGTGGCTCGCCAGGACGCGGCCCGCGAGCCGCATTTCTCAGCGCCCCAGCGCATCGAGGTGGTGCAGTACATCCGCGATTCGCAGGGCCAGCCCGTGAGCGCCGGCTCACGCTGGCTCAATCGTGCCAACTAGCCTGGCGCAATTCGCCGCGCGCGCTCGCTCGTTGCGCCGGGTGCCCGGACGCATGATGGCCGGCTACCAGCGCCGTACGCTGGTCGAATGGGGCCTGTTGACGGCCGCCGTGCTGGCGCTGGTGGCGGCGTGCGCCGTGCTGGGTTGGAGCGAACGCGCCGACAAGGCGGTCTACGACCTGTCGGTCGCGGCCCAGCATCACGCGCCCAGCGACGAGATCGTGATCGTCGCTATCGACGACCCCAGCATCTCCGCCATTGGCCGCTGGCCCTGGCGCCGCTGGGTGCTGGCCGACCTGATCGATCGCATTGCCGCCGACGCGCCGCGCGTGATCGGGGTTGACGTGATTCTCTCCGAGCCGGACGCCTTGCATCCCGAGGACGACCGCGCGCTGGCAGGCAGCATGGCGCGCGCCGGCAACGTCGTGCTGCCCGCGCTGGCCGAAGCGGGGCGGGGCGGCTTGCTGGTGCGCTATCCGCTGACGGGCCTGGGCAGCGAGGTGGGGCACATCAATATCGCGGTGGACCTCGACGGCATTGCCCGCCAAGTGTTCCTGCAGGAAGGGCTGCCGGGCCGCCAGCTCAACCATTTCTCGGCTGCGATGGTCGGCTTCGGCAAGCCGCCGCGGCCGGTGTCCGCCTACCGTCACGACGGTCCCGCGGATGACAGCGGCGCCGACGGCTGGACCCGGGACTACCGGTTGCGCATTCCGTTTGCCGGGCCACCGGGGACGTTCCGGCAGGTCTCGGTACTCGACGTGCTGGGCGGCACGTTGCCGCGCGACTTCTTCCGCGGCAAATCCGTGCTGGTAGGCGCCACGGCGAGCGGGCTGGGCGACGTGTTCCCCACGCCGGTATCGCGCAACGGCCATGGCATGAGCGGCGTGGAAATCATCGCCAACACCATGCAGACGCTGCAGCGCGACACGGCCATCGTCACCCTGCCGGCGCCCTGGTTCTGGCTGTGCACGTTGCTGCCGGTGTTGCTGGCGAGCCTGGCCTCGCTGATGCTGACGCCGCGCAACGCGCTGTTGGTCACGGTGGTGCTGCTGGCCGGCACGCTGGCCGCCAGCCTGCTGCTGGTCGTGTTTGGCCACTTCTGGTTCGCGCCGGCCAGCGCCGTGCTGGGTTGCAGCCTGCTCTATCCGCTGTGGAGCTGGCGGCGCCAGGAAGCGGCGCTGCAGTTCCTCACCGACGAGCTCGCACAGCTCGAGCAAGAGCCCGGCCTGCTGGCCATGCCTGCAGGCGAGGGCGAGTCGGGCCGCAATTCGGGCCGCAATTCGGGCCGCAATTCGGGCCGCAAATCGGGCCGCAACCTCGATACCCGCATGCGTGCGGTCTACCGCATGACCACGCGCCTGCGGGACTTGCGGCAATTCCTGGCGGACGGGCTCGAAGGCTTGCCCGAAGCCACCGTGATCTGCGACCCCGGCGGCCGCGTGCTGCTGGCCAATCGGCGCGGCCTGCTGCTGGCGCCGCGCACGCTCGGGTCGCTGGGCGACATGAACGCACCGCGCCCCGGCATTCGCGAACTGATCAACGAAGTATTCGTCCAGCCCAAGGCCGGGCTGGACTATTGGGACCAGTTGCGCAGCGTCTATGCCGAGGGCGAGGCCGACGCCGCGCACCCGGTGCAGGCACCGCCCGGGGTGGAGCTCGAAGCGCGCGACGAACACCCGATGCTGCTGCGCGGCGCGCCGCTGCGCAGCGACACCGGCGGTGTCGCCGGCCTGATCGTCAGCGTCATCGATATCACCCAGGTGCGCATGGCAGAGCGGCGCCGCGAGGAGTCCCTGCGCTTCATCTCGCACGACATGCGGTCCCCACAGTCCTCCATCCTTGCCCTGATCGACCTGCAGAACGAGCCTGGCCGGGCGCTGCCGGAGGCAGCCCTGCTGGCCCGCATCGGCGAGCATGCCAACCGCACGCTGGACCTCGCGGACGACTTTATCCGGCTGGCCCGTGCGGAAGCGACGCACCTCAACTTCATCGAGGTCGACCTGGCCGGCGTGGTGCTGGATGCCACCGACGAGCTATGGGCGTTGGCCAGCGCCGCACGGATCGAACTGAAGGTGGAAGTCGACGTGGAAGAGGAGCGGTCGCAACTCCTGGCCGAGCCGGTGCTGCTGGTGCGGGCGATTGCCAACCTGGTGAGCAATGCCATCAAGTTCAGTCCGCCGCAAACGACCGTGACGGTGCGCCTGTATCGCGTGCCGCAGGGGCTGGCGATCGATGTGGCGGACCAGGGCCGGGGCATCGCCGAGGAAGACCAGGGCCGCCTGTTCCAGCCCTTCGCGCGCCTGCGCGACACCGAGCAGGATGCGCCCGCCGGCAGCGGGCTGGGGCTGGTGTTCGTCAAGACCGTGGTGGAGCGTCATGGCGGAGAAATCAAGCTGACCAGCGCCGCGGGTGCCGGCGCCACCTTCACGATCTTCCTGCCCTGCTGATCCGCTCGCTGGCGCTCAGCGTGATGCGCGCGTGGCCGCTGGTTGTCCAGCGTGACCTGCTGTGGTGACGGTGGCCGTGGCGCGGCTGTCCATCTGGCGGACCTTGCGCGCCGCGCGCTGCTCGTTGTCGTCCTGCAGCGTCACGCATAGCACGGTGATGAGCGCGAACGCCACCATGCAAAGCGCGACGTAGCCCAGCAACCTGTACCGTTCGGATCGCGATCCCATATCTAAGCCTGCAATGAATAGCGCAGCATTCTATGGCGAGGCCGCGTCGGCTACTGTCAACAAATGCAAGGACGCTCACCCAAGGTCCGCCGGACCTGCTGCGCCGCGCATCGACGCTGGTCAGGCCTGGCGATACAATCAGCGCGCAGTGCCTGCACAAGAGCCCTTGCGCGCCGGGCCACGCCCACCCGCCGCCGATGGTGTCAATCGCCCCAACAGGCTGCCACCGATGCATAGCAACACCGAGCCCCTCGACACAGGCGCCAGCGGGCGCCCGGTACGCCACTTGGTCGTCACCGAGGCCGCCATGGCGGCAGCGGGCCTGGACGGCTGGCAGCAACGCTACCAGCAGCTCACGCCCGGGCATTTTCTTGCGCAAGTGCAGCAGGCTACCTATGGCGACGTCCACGTCTTCCGCGAACGCACCAACCAGGCGTTGCTGGAGGAAGGCGAGGCACGGCGCGGCTATCTTTCCATCGCCTTGCCCCACCGCGAGTGTGCCGATGGCTGGTTCTCCGGCTACCGGATGAGCGGCGACACCGTGCTGCGCGCCGGCAACGGCCAGCCGCTGGCCATGCGCACCCCGCCGTCGCTGGACCTGCTCGGCGTGACGTTGCCGCTGCCCGCGCTGCAACGCGTGATGGAGCGCGAGGGGGTTCCGGAGCTGATCGCGCGCTTGCAGCCGGCCACGGAGGTGAGGCGCGCCGCGTCCGAGGATTTCCGGGCGGCGATGCTGGCCGTGCTGGCTGCGTCAGCCATGCAGAGCGAAGTATTCAACCAGCGCTTTGTCGAGAGCGCCATGCGCGATGCGTTGCTGATGGCGGTGGTGTCCACGCTGACCCATGACATTGGGGATGCCCTGCTGCCTACGCCGCCTGCGCGGCGGCGGTTGGTCGCACAGGCGTATGAGATGGTGCGCGCTGCGCCCGAGGCACCCTGGAGTGTTCTGGCTCTGTGTGACCGGCTTGGGGTTTCAAGGCGCACGCTGCAATACAGCTTCAATGAAGTGACCGGGTTGGCGCCGCTGGAGTTTGTTCGGGCCTTGCGGATGAATGGGGTGAGGCAGGCGTTGGGTGGACGGCAGGCGCAGGAGCCGGTGGGCGTGGTGGCGGCACGGTGGGGGTTTAACCATCTGCCGCGGTTTGCTGCGCAGTATCGGGCGTTTTTTGGGGAGTTGCCGTCAGAGACCGCGGGCAGGGGGAGGTGAGTCGTTGAAGGGGTTGAGGGAGCCGGATCTGGATCTGGATCTGGGACTGGAACCGCACGATGCCATCGGTTGTGGCGCGATTGCCTCTGACGGCCGTCATGTTCGTGGCCAGGATTCCATGACAGGCCGCTATGCCTCGGTCACTCACGGTCACGTTCGGCTTTCAGCAGCTTGAGGCGCGTCTGCCCATCGGGCGTGAAGTGGGTGCCGAATCGCACCAGCCCGGCCTGATGCAGCTGACAACTCATGGTAAAGCTGAGCAACATGCCCGGTTCGGTTTCTTCGATCGTGATGTCGATGGATTTCAGCCTCGGCTCATAGCGCAGCAGCGTCGTTTCGAACCATTCAGCCGCGAGACGGTGTGGGCTTCTTGGTATTCGGACAGGTTGATGGTGACAAGTGAACGCTCGCCGCCGAACATCAGGTCATCCTGCGCCCCGATGCGAGCGTGAGCCTGAGCGAGCCGATGCATGCCGAGGCGGAGTATGTCGGGGTCATCGCGCTCTTCCGCAGTCCCGGCAAGGATACGGTCTGGAAGCTGGTGGTGCCGAAGAAACAGTGGAAGAAGACCGATCCGGTGAGGATCGAGGTGCGAGGCAGCACGCTGGAGCTGGCGGGGGCCAGCTTTGACGGTCCTGGCGCCGTGGATGGCGCTGTCATTGTGCGTTTCGCCAGCACGCTCCGCAATAGTGAGTACGTTGCACCACATGTAAGTTAAGCTGCGGCTTGCATTCCTGCAATTTCCTGACATATCGCTGTGCTACTCCCCATTCGCTATAAGGCCACTTCTGCCGCTTCCGCCGCTCTGGCCCTTGCTCTCGCGTGCATGCATTCGGCTTTCGCGACTGACTTCCTGGCGCCAGGCATTTATCGTGTCGAGCCAGACTCCTATCTGAGCCCGCCCAACAGAGTGCCGGAAGCCGAGACAAGCCGCTTCAAGGAGCGTTTCGAGCACGCCCTGCCCAAGTCGGCGGATATCACCTATGCGGTGGTGTCGCACGAACCCGGTTCGGGCGGCAACAGGGTGCACTTTCTTGTAGACAAGGACTACAGAAACTACAGGACCGACGTGAACTCCGCGAACAAGCTATGCGTGGCCTACGCCTTTCCGGGCTGGAACGACTACTCGGCATCCCAGCCGTTCTGCCGAACCAACATCAGTAACGAGTCTGAGGCACTGCTGAAACAGCGGACGGCGGCGGCGTTCACCGTGACCTGGCAGCCCAGGAAGACGTACCTGAGCACCGAGACCATTCGGCCGCAACGCAAGCCAACGGCCGACGAGGTCGGCGCTTGCGCGCTTGGCGTATGCAGCCCCGAGGCGTATGGCAAGGGGGTCAACCATTATGAGATGGCTTACTACGCGGATCGCTTTGCCCTCGACAGGGTCCGGCCTTACCAGACAATCTTGTATCTCACCAAGGCGGTGCCACTGTTTGCCCGAGCCGATCGTGAGACGATCCTGACCCGTCTCGACGCGGGGACTTATGTTCCTGTCCTCTCCACGGATGCGCAATGGTACGAAATCGAGCGCGTCGGGCGGGACGGCTCGATCACCCACGGCTGGGTCGACCGGGACGATGCTGTCGCGGTGAATTGGGTTGCGCAACGCGCCAGAACGCGCAATTTCCTGTTTCGCGTCGCATTTATCGAAGGCGAGCTCACATCCGACTCTCCGCACGCGGTCGCCATTGAAATCATCGATCGGAAATCCAGCGTTCGTACTCAGGTCATTCGTGACTTCGATTCCGATCCCGGCTTTGCGGCGCCCGCGGACGCCTTGCGCGTGGTCGACGCCAATTTCGACGGCCATCCGGACATTGCGATTTTTGGCATGTCGGGAGGTGCCGGGCCGAACAGCACCGAGAATTTCTTCTTGTTCGACGCCGCCCGGCGACGGTTCGTTTTTGATGAGACCTTGTCGGGACTGTCGCAGATCGTCACCGACTCCCGCTCGCGCAATGGGAAGCTGAATTACCAGACACGACGAACAAAGCCGGAGCGCTGATACAGCAGAGGCGGCGTGGCGCACCCCGCCTGCGGTTTGCGGGATGGCCAGTTGAATACGCAATCCTCAAGCGGTCCTTGACCCCATCATCGCCGACGGCAACCGCTTGCCCACCCAATCCCGCTCTTCTTCATAGGCCCGCGCCAGGCGCAACACCGACAAGTCGTCCCGCGGCCGCCCAATCAACTGCATCCCCATTGGCAACCCCTGCGGCCCAAATCCCACCGGCACGCTGATTGCCGGACATCCCGACAGCGTCCAGGGAAACACCACTTCCATCCAGCGGTGATAGGTATCCATCTCGCGGCCGGCGATCTGCTTCGGCCAGGGCTGGTTCACATCGAATGGGAAGACTTGCGCCGTCGGCACCGCGATGTAGTCGAACTGCTTGAACACGCCTAGCAGCGCTTGATACCAGGCGCTGCGCTCCATGCTGGCGGCGTAGATGTCGCTTGCGCTGAGCTTGAGCATGCCTTCGATCTCCCAGATCGCGGAGTCCTTGAGCAGCGCGCGCTTGGACGGGTCCTGGTAGAAGGGCAGCATGCCGTTGCCGACCAGGAAATGACGGTGCACCAGCCAGGTCTTCCAGAGCCGTTCCGGCGAGAACGGGGGCTTGATGGCTTCCACCTGCACGCCAAAGGCCGGAAAAGTGTTGAGGGCATCCTCGCACAGCGGCAGGATGCCGGCTTCCATGGGCAGGTAGCCGTCCCAGTCGCCCAGCCAAGCCACGCGCTTGCCCTTGAGGTTGGTCTTCAGCACGTCGGCCACATTGGCCGGGGTGAGCGTGGCCAGCACCGGGTCCTGCGCGAGTGCCTGCGGCGTGCGCGCATCGGGGCCGGCCTGCGTGGCCAGCAGCAGGGCCACGTCGGCGACGGTGCGTGCCATGGGCCCTTCGTAGCCGAGTTGCTGGATAAAGACTTCCGGGGCCGGGCCGTAGGGCACGCGCCCGGCGCTGGGGCGCATGCCATAGACGTTGCAGAAGCCGGCAGGGTTGCGCAGCGAGCCGCCGAAGTCGCTCCCATCCGCTACCGGCAGCATGCGCAGCGCCAGCGCGGCGGCCGCGCCGCCGCTGCTGCCGCCGACGGTGCGGCTGGCGTCATAGGGATTGCGGGTGGCGCCGTAGACAGGGTTGAAGGTTTGCGAGCCCAGGCCGAACTCCGGCGTGTTGGTCTTGCCGAGCAGCACGGCGCCGGCGGCGCGGGCGCGCTCCACGATGATGGCGTCCGTCGTGGGCACGTTGTCCCGAAAGATGGGTGAGCCGAAGGTGGTGCGGATGCCGCGCGTGAGCGCCAGGTCCTTGGGGGCTTGCGGCATGCCGTGCATCCAGCCGGCGGAGCCGCCGGCGGCGAGGGCCTGGTCGCAGGCGGTGGCTTCCTGCAGCAGCACTTCGGGCTCACGCAGCGCGACGATGGCGTTGGCGCCGGGATTCACCCGTGCGATGTGGTCCAGGTAGGCCGCCATGACTTCGCGGGCCGACAGCCTGCGGGCATGGATCTCGCGCGAGAGTTGCCAGGCCGGCATCATGACGATGGGATTCGGGCCGCCAGCCGTGGTGGTGGGGCCGGATGCGTCCGGTGCCCCATTCTTGCCGGCGGGAGGCGCCGCGCTGGCGCTGCTGGCAGCGACGCCCGCGGCGATGCCGGCTAGCGTGGCGCCTGCCAGGTGGCCCAGCAAATGGCGCCGCGAAGGTTGTCCGGGGGCGGGGCCATTGACGGCGTTGCGCGCATTGCCGCTATCACGGTCACGGTCTGTGTTGCCTGTGGGGGTCATCGTGTCGTTCCTTGTTCCGGTTTTTTTGTCCCGCGTATTTGTTTGCGTGAGTTTGTCACATTGGCCCGGCGCTCGCGCGGGCGGTCTTGTCGGGCGTCGGCGTTGCGCCACTGCCCAGGATCGCCGCGCGGTGCGCGCTCACGTCGTCGAGCGGCTGGCGGCGATAGCGGCCCACCTCCTCGGTGCTGAACGCCTGCACGTCGTTGTGGCCGGTGAGCGCGGGCATCAGCCAGTTCATCAGCCCTGCGATCTCTGCGTCGCTCAGGGCTGAGGCGGAGGTGCCTGGCACCTGGATCAGGAACGCGCGCCCGGCCGGCGTGGCAAGCAGCAAGGGCACGGTCTCGCGCATGTCGGGGATGCCGGCCGAGGGCTTGCCGCGCGCATCGGGCTGGTGGCAGCCGGAGCAGTGCAGCAGGTAGTTGTCGCGCGCGTGGCGCAGCTCGGCCTGTGCGCTTGCGGTCGTGGCCAGCGTGGCCAGCGCCAGCAGGCACAGCCCGCGCCGCGCGGCCGCGCGCAAGGTGCGTGCTCTGCGCGATGCCATGCTACTGCCCCGCCTCGCGCAGCTTGCGCACGGCGCCCGGGGTCTTGCGCTCGGCGCGTGCGCGGGCCAGCGTATCGGTGTTCACGGCCTGCTCGGGCGCGCCGTTGCTCACCGCCAGCCACGACAGCACGGCGGCCAGCGATGCATCCGGCAGTGTGGCGAAGCTGGGCATGACGCCGTTGAACGACTGGCCCTGCGACTGGATCGGGCCAGCGAGGCCGTGGGTCAGCACATTGGCCAGGTAGTCCTGGCCCGCCGGCGTGGCGAGCCGCTCGCGCAGCGCGCCGGCCAGTGGCGGCGCCACGCCGGCGATGCCGGAGGCATCGGCATTGTGGCAAGCGGCGCAGTGCGTGCCGAACAAGGCCTTGCCCTGGTCAACCAGCGACTCGGCAAGGGCGATGCTTGCAGGCGCCACGCATGCCAGGCACAGCGCTAGATGTGAGAGAGACCGCTTCATTCCTGGACTCCGAGAATGATCGAGGTGGTGCAATGGAACATGGTGCTGTCGTTGCTCATGCACCAGTTCACATCGTTGTGCACGCCCAGCCGGTAGCCCGGCCGTTCGCGCTCGTTGGTGTTGCACTCGCAGCGCCCGCACGTGGTCTTGCCGCAGCAATCGTTGTAGCTGACCATGTAGTTCCTGCCGTCGGCCGGGTTGTGGCAGGTGCCGACCCACGACACGCGCGAGGGCTCGGTGCCGGGCGGGCAGGAGGTGGAAGTGCCGCCGCAGCATGCGCACAGAAAGCCATCCACCGCGCAGTACTTCCAGTAGTCGCAGGCGGTTTCGTCCTGCGCTTGCGCGCCGGCGGCCTTGCGGCCGTGTGCTCCCGCCGCGTGCGCGCTGCGGTCGAAGGGCAGCACCGGCAGCGCCATCGTCCCCACCATGACCTTGCCGAGCGTGGCCAGCACGCTGCGCCGGCCCGTGCGCTGCGCCGCGCGCCGGGTCTGGTGTTCGAAAAATCGGTCAATCCACATGGGTTTTCTCTCCCTGCCTTCAGGCACGCGTTTCCAGGAACTGCTGCACCGAGCCCACGTCAAGGTCCATCGCGGTGAACAGGCTCTCCAGCTGCTCGCGCGAATTCACCAGGCCCTTGGCGCGCAGCGTACCGCGCTCGTCCATCAGCACGCCGTACGGCAGCTTGCCGATCTGCAGGTGCATGCCGAGCTCGGGCGATAGCACATAGGGGAAGGCTTCCAGCCCTGCCTGGCGCAGGAAGGCCAGGTGCTCGGGCTGTTCGCCGTCGGAGGCGAGCACCACGCGCAGCCAGCCAGCCTCGCTGGCCTGCATCGACTTGAGTACCGGCAGCAGCTTCTTGCAGACCGGGCAGGTCGGCGAGAGAAAGAACAGCAGCGTGCTGCGCGGCTGCGCGCCGCCCACCGCCACCGGGCCGCCGCGCACATCCTGCAAGGCAAAGGGCGGCAGCGCCTCGCCCACGCGTGGGCCGGCGTCGATCACCAGCGCGCCCATCGGCGCGACGCGCTCGAACAGGATGCCGACCTGGCGGGCCAGGGCATAGAAACCGAAGAGCAGCGCCAGCACGGCGATCCACAGCACGATATTGGCAATCACAAGGGCAGTCATGGGAGTCTCACGAGAGGGGGGAATGCGTAGGGTGGCTGGAAGCCCGGTGGCCGGTGCGGTGGGCAGCGCGGTCGGCATTGACCAGCAATTGCGTGGCGCCGAGCCAGAGCAGCAACAGCGCGAGCGCGCAGAAGCCGGCGGCGAGGGTGTCGAGCAGGTTGAACGCCCGGGGTGCCGTGCCCGCCGCCAGTCCGGCAGCAGCGATCGCGGCCAGCACCAGCACCGCGAGCAAGCCAAGGTTGCGCAGCAGCAGGCCGTGGGATAGCCGCAGGTTGTCGGCGTCGCTGCCGCAGCCGCAGCGGATGTCGCGCCGCCCGCGCAGCAGGTTGATGCCCACTGCACCGCTGGCTGCCGCCACCACGCATGCCGCCAGCAGCGCCGCGCCCGGGTGCAGCGGCGCGGCAACCAGCGCCGCCACGCTGGCCGTCTCGGCGCCCAGGTAGGCAAGCGCAACCGGGCGCGACCATGCGTCGGGCACCAGCCGGTAGGCGCTGACGGCGCCCCAGAAGCCGGAGAAGTCGCGCAGCTTGGGCCACAGGGCGTGCGCCAGTACCAGTGCGGCAGCGGCGGAACATGCCGCTGCCACGACCGGATCGCGCAGCACGTCGGAGACCACGGCGGCGGCGCTCATTGATGCAGCTCCAGCTGCACCGCGTTCTCCGCCACCTGGTCCAGGCGCGCCACGGGCTTGAGGCTCCGGGCCGGGTCCAGTGACACCACGCCGGCCCTGGCGGCGTCCAGCACATACAGCGTCGGCTGCGGCCCTTGCGTGATGGTGAGCGCCAGCGCGTTCTGCCCCGGCGCGCGGGCGATGCGCTTGTGCTGCGCCAGGTCGATGGTCCAGATCTCGGCGGCGGGGGTCTTGTGCGATCCCTCCTTGCTGCGCGGATGCATGCCCAGGTACAGGCGGCCCGTGGCCGCGTGCAGCGCGAACAACTGGTAGCCGCCCGGCTTCCAGCCCGCCTTGCGGTCCGCCGCGTCCACCACGGGCCAGGGCTGCGCGAAGACTGGCGTCTCACCCGCGAGATCCGCGCTATAGACGTTGCCGTTGAAGGACACGAAGGTCAGCGTGTTGCCCACGCGCTCGCTGTGCAGGAAGACCGGATCAGCATCGGGATCGAACATGCGCGCACTGCGCTTTTGCCCGCTGGGCTGGCCGGCGGCGTCATGCGTCACCGTCAGCATCGTGCCGTCGCTGCACAGGGTGCGAAAACGCTGGCTGGACGCCTCGGTGGCAAATATGCCCCAGCAGCCCGGGGTTTGTGCCTCCGCCACGAACTTGCCAGCCTGCAGGTCGACGATGCTGACCGAGGTGGCGGGCGTGGCATTCTGCACATAAAGAAAATGGCCGTCGGCGGATACCGCGGCGATGCCCCGGTAGTTCAGGGACTGTGCGTGCTTGGGCGGGATCACGATCTCGCTGCGGTAGGCCAGCGTGGCGGTGTCATACAGGCTCACCACATCAGCCCGCTCGCCGCGCGCGAGCCGCGTGTAGAACGTGGAGATCACATACAGCGTGCGCTTGTCCGGGGACAGCACGCTCTGGCCGCCGAACGCGGTGGGCACCAGCCCGAGGTAGCGCATGCGCTTGCCGTCCACCACGTGCAGGCGCCCGTCCACCATGTGCTTGAACGCCACATCGGAGATATAGAGCCGGCCATCGTCGGCTGGCGCGAGCGGTTGCACGGAGAGGGTTTCCGGCTGCAGTTCGGCGGTGCTGGCGGCATCGCTGGCATTGGGGGCGGCGGCCGCTGGCAAGGCTAGCACGCTCAACATCGTCGCTGCGGCTACTCTGCGTACCACGCCGGGCCGTCGGGTGATGGCCCTGGTGCTTACCTCGTTCACTGGATGGCTCCTTGGGATGCGCTTTGCAATGGGGCCAGTCTACGAACGGGGGCGCGCGGGCGTTATCCGAAATCGGCAACGGCGGCACGGGGATATTCACCAATGCCGGCCGGGCTGCGCGGCACGCCGGCGTGTGCCGTCATGGCGGCTTGCGGTGCCTGGCGCTCACATGCCACGGCGGGTGCGCCTGCCGGCGGTGCGCGCCATCAGGCTTCAGGGCGAACCTGCACTGCTGCTGTGCACGCAGCGCCATGCCAGGGGGTAAACGCCAAGGCGCAGGCTTATCCGTTTTCGGAAACGGAGCAGAATGGCCAGTGGGGATGAAGAGGGCGAAGGCGGTGCAGCCGGGGCGGCAAAAGCGGCAGCAAAAGCGGCTGCGCAGCGGCGCCAGAACGGGCTGAGGCTGCCACCATGCTACGATCCGCGCCTAATACGGAGAATGAAGATGTTTTATACCTGCCAGAACCAGTCGTGCCAGACGCGTTGGGACCCCAAGGACGTCACGGTCAAGGACGAAGGCCAGGGCCCGCTGTTTCGCTGTCCGGTGTGCAACTCCCGCAACCCGGTCGTGCCCCAGCGCAAGTCCGACGGCACCATCGTCTACAAGCAGCGCACCCGCTAGGAGGCTGGCTAAGAGGCTGATCAAGGCCTTTCACGGCCTGTTGACGCGCGGCCCAGGGGCGCTTAGCCGCCGGCCCGCTTGACGGTCATCCCGCGCTGCTTGAGTTTCTCCACTACCGTGTCGCAGTGGTCGCCCTGGATTTCGATCACACCGTCCTTGACGGTGCCGCCCGAGCCACAGGCGGCCTTCAGTTCCTTGCCCAATTGCGCCAGCGACAGCGCGTCCAGCGCCGCGCCGCGCACCAGCGTCACTCCCTTGCCCTTGCGGCCCTTGGTCTCCCGCGACACCCGCACGATGCCGTCGCCTTGCACGACCGGCCGCGCCTTGCCGCAGGTGCAGGCCGCCAGCGCATGGCCGCAGCCGGGGCACATGCGGCCGTGTTCGGTGGAGTAGACCAGCGAGCTGGCGGGTTTCGGGTGAGACATGACAGGCGTTCCGGGTGACGGGCTGGCTGGCGCAGCCCGGGGCAGGCAGCGTACGACAAGCGCGCGGCGCCTGCAAGAGGGCGACGGCGCATTTCAGGTGCCGCTTGCTGCCCTCGCCAACAGCCGTGGCTCACTCACCGTAGCTCTGCCCCTGCGCGATCAGCTCCGGCGTACCGATGACGCCGTTCAGCCCGTCGAAATCCAGCATGGCATCGCGCATCGGCGCGGTGGTGCCATGTTCGAGCAGGCTGCCGTAGTAGCGCTTCATCTGCGCGCCGATGAAGCGCACCACGCCACCGGGGAAAATCACGATGCGAAAGCCCCGGCCGGCGAGTTCGGCGGCGCTCTGCACTGGCGTCTTGCCGCCCTCCACCATATTGGCCAGCAAGGGAATGCGCCCGGCAAAGTGCGCGCAGACGCGAGCCATGTCTTGCTCGGTGCGCAAGGCCTCGATAAACAGCGCGTCGACTCCGCATGCCACATAGGCCTCGGCGCGCTCGATCGCCGCGTCCAGTCCCTCGATGGCCACCGCATCGGTGCGGGCCAGGATCAGGGTTCGCGACGATGCGCGCGCGTCCAGCGCGGCCTTGAGCTTGCCGCACATCTCGGCTGCTGTGACAACGCGCTTGTTGTCCAGATGGCCGCAGCGCTTGGGAAAGGTCTGGTCTTCGAGCTGGATCATGGCCGCGCCGGCGCGTTCCAGCGTGCGCACGGTCCGTATCACGTTGAGCGCATTGCCGTAGCCGGTATCGGCGTCGACGATCAGCGGCAGGTCGACGCGGTCGGTGATCCTGCCGACGATATCCACCGTCTCGGTGGCGGTGGTCAGGCCCACGTCCGAGCGCCCGAGCTGCGTGTAGGCCACGGCGGCGCCAGACAGGTAGAGCGCTTCAAATCCCGCTTGCGCGGCGACCAGCGCCGAGAACGCGTCGTAGACGCCGGGCACCAGCAGCACGCGCGGTTGGCGCAGGCGCTCGGCGAGGGATGGAGTTGTCATTTTTTTTGCGGTGTGGCGGCCCATGGCCGGCGCGGAAAACGCCGGCATGGTGCTTGCCCTTCGAGGGGATGTGGTGCGGCATGATAGCGAATAACGAGCGAGCGCTCAGCCACTGGCGCGATGTGCGCCATGTCCATACATTAGGGGGCGAAAGTGTCAGAGCGAAAGATGCCCGGGCCTTCGTTGAAGGCGCTCGCAAGGCACGCAATGTCTGCATCGGGCCCGGGTGCTTGACGGTGGGGCGCTTGTGCGGCGCCCCCTTGCGCACTGTCGATGGCGCTGCCTAGCGCCCGGCAGGGCTCCCGTAAAACGCACCAGTGCGGGGATTCGAAACGATGTAGGTATTGCGTCTTGCCCAAGTCTGGGCAGCCATGAAGACTTCAGGCTCGCGCTGGCTCCAGTCACTCGTCATGAGTGGTGCAGCCTCCTGTTCCGTCGTGGCATACACAACGGCCTGGTGAAGGGCGGCCCGGCCTTGGCTTCCTGGAATGGTAATGGTGCGAATCGTCACGCGCATCGTCAAAGGCCTCAACGTGTTTGGACTGCAAAGTATGGCTGCCATTCAAGGACAGATTTGTGACAGCGTAGTGTCCTGGTCTGCCCTGGAAGGCTGCGCCATGGGAGCTTGGCGAAGCCGTGACAATCTGGTTTGCGGCCTCGCGGTGAATAGGGAGCATCCATGCCCGATCATACGCGCAAGCACTAATCGGGCCAACGACATCTGTTGTGGCGCGTCGACAGGCTGGGAACCGCGCGCGGCGGGCACCGCGGCCATTCGGTTTCAGGCTCCAGCGGGTTCGCGGACGGTCTGGGCGAAAAATAGATTACCCGGCACATTTCCACTGGCTGCAGAATGCGCTCTCCCCGCGCCTGCGCTCGCGACTAAAGCGCCGCTTTGTCGATCGCAATGCCGAGTTCGCCCGCCATGCGCTCCACCAGCGCCTGAAGCCGGTTCACCTTTTCCGCCAGTTCCTTTTGCTCGGCTTTGAGCGACTCGAATTCGGAGGGCGAGATGTTGTCGTCGGCACCGCCGCGCTCGGCGATGTCATCGACGCTGACTTCGCCGCACAGCAGGTGCATCCAGCGGTTTTCGCGTCCGCCGGGAGCACGCGGCAGCTTGACGACAAAGGGTGGCTCGGCGGCGGCCAGCTCTTCCAGGAACACCTCGACCGACGAGATGTCGGCAAAGGCGTGCAGGCGCGCGGAGTTCAGCCTCAGCTCCGCGGCCGTCTGGGGCCCGCGCAGCAGCAGCGTGGTGAGCAACGCGACCGACTGGCTCGGCACGCCCAGCACGCGTTTCATATTCTGCTCGAATCGCGGCACGCGGCTGCTGCTGCCTTCCATGGCCAGGCTCAGGCGTTTCAGGCCATCGATGGCGGTGAGGATCTCGGCCTCGGAGGCATTCATCACCGGTGAGCGCGCGGTCTTCTGGTTGCAGCCGGATGTCAGCGCGTTGAGCGATAGCGGATAGGTGTCCGGCACCGTGTGCTGCTTTTCGACCAGCACGGCCAGCACGCGCCCTTCAAGCTGCGTCAGGGAACGGATGGCCGGGCGTGCGGGGGTGTCGGGATTGGGATTCATGAGTGGTATCGCTAGGTGAAGCTGCTTGCCCCGGGCCGATGCGCGGATCCGCTGATCGTGGGCCGGCCGGGAGCGCCTTGTTTGGTGGGCATATGATATCCGGTCAGGGGGCGGGGCAATGTGAGTTTGCGTGAACCTGGCGCCCATCCGGCGCCCATCCGGCGCGCCCCAAAGGGTTGCCGGCTTGCCGCAGGGCGTTGGCGATCAAGGTGACCGCCGGCGCAACTGCTGCATCCCGTTGGGTAATGAACACCATCCGCCCGGAGGCGAACGGCGTGCGCAAGCGCACCTGGCGCACCATGGACGTCTCGCCGTAGTGGCGCACGGCGCTGGCCGGCGCAACCGTCAGGAAGCCACTCGCGGCAACCATCGACAAGCTGCTGTGAAATGAGATCGATTCGATATGCGGCACGGGCGGCAACCGGCCGCTATCGAGAAACGGCTGCTCGAAGATCTCACGCGTGTGAGTGCCGCGCGGCGGCAGGATCCAAGGCCCTTCATGCAGCGCCGGCAGGCTTACCTCGCGGCGCCTGGCCAGGGGGTGGTCCCGCGCGCAGGCAATGGCCAGGTGTTCATCCCATAGCGGCGTGATGTCCAGCCGTTCCCGCGATTGCGCGGGATGATCGGTTTCCAGCCGCCCTATGACGCAGTCGAGCTCGCCACTGGCGAGCAGCCCGAGCAGGCCGCTGACGGTGTGCTCCCTAACCTGCAAGCGCGGCAGCACACCTTGCTGGCTCAGCGTGGCGACCAGCCTTGGCAGCACGTTGACCCCGACCAGCGGCAGCACGCCCATGCGCACCAGCGGGATCTCCGGCCGGGCCGCCAGGGCTTCGCTGGCCGCATCCAGGGCGCCCAGCGCAATGCGCAGGCGCTCCAGCGCGCGCTCGCCCGCCGGGCTCAGGCGGCCGCCTCGCGTAGTGCGCTCGATCAGCGTGCAGCCGAAGGCTTGCTCCAGCTCCTGCAGCATCTTGGTCACCGCCGGCTGGCTGATGTGCATGACCTCGGCGGCAGCGGTCAGGGAGCCGGTTCGCGCCACCAGGTCCAGCAGCCGCAGATGGCGGATACGCAGGCGGTCGATCCGATTCGGATGGGCGGCGCGCGCCGCAGCCACGCGCGAAGGGGAAACCGTTGCCATAACCAATCCTGATGGATTCATAAGAACTGGATCATTGTCTCGAATGATGGCGCGGCGTGACAATCGGGCAAAACCAGAAAGGAGACCTGAGATGCCTGCATCCACCCGCCGCACGCGTCGCCTGATGCTGCGGACCCTGCTGACGTTGCCCGTTGCGGCAGCATCCGGCCTGCCGGCTTCGGCGTTTGCCGCGGACAACTACCCCAGCCGCCCGATTCGCCTGGTGGTGCCGTATGCCGCTGGCGGCGGCCCGGATATCCAGGCGCGCAAGCTGGCCGAAGTGCTGGGCAGGGAGCTTGGCCAGCCCGTTGTGGTGGAGAACAAGGTGGGCGCGGCAGGCATCCTTGCCGCCGAATCCGTGGCGCAGCAGCCGGCCGATGGCTACACCTTGCTGCTGGGCGCCTCCACCCATGTCGCGCAGAAACTCTTGCAGCCATTCGTCAAGTTCGATCCGGCGGCGTTCACCCATGTGATCCGCATCGGCGTCAGCCCCGCCGTGCTGGTGGTGGTGGCGAATTCGCCGTACCGCACCGTGGGCGAACTGGTGGCCGCCGCGCGGCGCTCGCCCGGCTCGCTGAACTATGCATCGGGCGGCATCGGCTCGGCCGCGCATATCTGCGGCGCGGCCTTTGCATCGGCGACAGGCATCAACGTGGTCCATATCCCCTACAAGGGCTCGGTGGAGATCGTGCCGTCGCTGATCAAGGGCGACACGCAATTCGGCTTTCCGGTAGCGGCCACCGCCGTGCCGCAGATCGGCAACGGCAAGGTGCGCGCGCTCGCCGTGACCTCGGCGCAGCGGATCCCCGGGCTGCCAGACGTGCCGACCCTGAACGAGGCGCTTGGGCGCAGCGATCTCACGCTGGATTCCTGGAGTGGCATCTGGGCCCCGGCAAACCTGCCGAAGCCCCTGGTGGCGCGCTTGCATGCCGCCATGCTGAAGGCACTGGCGGATCCCGGGCTGCGCCGCTTCTATGCCGAGACGGGAGCGCTCATCGAACCGAGCCCCACGCCCGAATCCTTCACCCGCCTTGTCGCCGAGGAAACCGCCAGGATGCGGCAGGTGATCGAGAAAAACCACATCACGATCGAGTGAGCTTGCCATGCCTGTCACCGCTACCCATTCATTCACCCCGCTCGCGGGCATCCGCGTGCTCGATTTCTCGCACGTCATCGCCGGTCCCTTCGCCACCTTCCTGCTGGCGCAGCTCGGGGCCGACGTGACCAAGGTGGAAAACGCCAACGGCGGCGATGTCATGCGCCGCGCCGGACGGGGCCGCGAGGGCTTCGTGGCGCTCAACGCTGGCAAGTCGTCGCTTGCCCTCGACCTTGGCAGCGAGCAAGGGCGCCAGCATGCGCTGGAGCTCGCCACCACCTGCGATGTCTTCGTCGACAACCTGCGGCCGGGCGTGCTGGAGCGCTTCGGGCTCGGCTTCGAGGCCGTGCTTGCGCTGAATCCGCGCGTGGTCTATTGCAGCATCTCCGGCTTTGGGCGCGGCGCGCCGGCATGGCGCGGCCGGCCCGCTTATGACCACGTGGTGCAGGCCGCCACCGGCATGGCCTACATGGCGGGCAACGAGGGCGACCCGCCCATCAAGACGGGGTTCCCGGTCATCGACTCCGCCACGGGGCTGCTCGCCGCCTTCGCCATCCTTGCCGGTGTACGCGACAGCGAGCGCACCGGGCGCGGCATGCTGCTCGATATCTCCATGGCCAGCGCCGGCATGCAGCTGATGTACCCCATGGCCTGCGACGCGCTCACACGCGGGGCCACGCCGCCCCGGCAGGGCAACCAGGGTTACTCCGGCAGCCCCTCCGCCGATTTCTTCCGCACGCGCGATGGCTGGCTGGCCATCGGCGCGAACACGCCAGGCCAGTTGCTGGCATTGCTCGAAGCGCTGGGCCTTGGCCATCTGGCGCGGGATCCCGCTTTGTTCAATCCGCCGCTGGAACGCAACGGCCTGCCTGCCTTTGTGCGCTCGCTCGATCCGGGCGCGCTCAAGGCGGCGCTCGCCGCCGCGCTGGCCGATGGCCTGGCCGCGGAGCTGGAAGCGCGGCTTAGCGCGTGCGGCATTCCGGCCGCGCGCCTGCGCAACATCGCAGAGTTTGCCGCTGAATCCCGGGACAACGGCAGCCTGGAAACCATCGAGCTGCGCGATGGCGATGCCGCCGTGGTGTCGCCGGGGCTGGGCTTCCGGGTGCGCACCGGGCACTAGGCCGGGCCGCTTGGCTGCAACCGCGCGTTACCGGTCTTGACCCTCGGGATGAATGGGCATCATGACCAGTTCATCCCTTTTTCACAATACGAGATCGTGCGCTATAAGGCTGGCGGGTGGTTGATCCGTTTACCTACACTCCGCTAATTGTGTGGATCAGGCTAACTGACGTAGTCCACAGGCGGGGGGATGGAAGATGCGATTGACCATGGCGAAGGCGGGCTTTGCGGGCTTGACGTGTCTGGCGCTGAGCGCGGGGGCTTATGCGCAATCGGCGAGTTCTTGCAGCGGGGGCAGTTGTAATGGCAACGACAACTACAACAGTAGTCGCGGCCAGCTTCTCGATCACAGGACCACGCTGCGCCTGAGCGCGGCCGCGCTGGCCGGCGTTCTCAACGCGAGCGATTCAGGCCGCCAGCTATTGCAGGTCGCTGGCACCCCTGCGTGCGACCTGGAGATCGTCTATTTCCGCTACCGCACCATCGGCGGCGCCAATGAGCCCACCACCGCGAGCGGCGCGCTGATGATTCCAAGCGGCGGGCGCGCATGCAGTGGGCCACGCCCGGCGTTGATGTACGCGCATGGCACCACCACCTACCGCAAGTACAACCTTGCGGACCTGACGCAGAAGGACCCGGGTAATGGTGATGGCGCCTCGGAGGGCATCAGCGTTGCGGCCATGTATGCCGCGCAGGGCTATATCGTGGTGGCGAGCAACTATGCGGGTTACGCCGGCTCCGAGCTTTCCTATCATCCCTACCTGAATGCCCAGCAGCAATCGGCGGACATGATCGACTCGCTGCGGGCCGCACGGGTTGCGCTGGCCCGGGCGGACTCGGGCAAGGCGGCGCGGGAGAATGGCAAGCTCTTTGTCACCGGATATTCGCAGGGCGGCCACGTTGCCATGGCCACGCATCGCGCGCTTCAGGCGGCGGGCATCAACGTGACGGCGGCTTCCACAGGTTCGGGGCCCTATGCCATGGCGGCCACCGGGGACGCGCTGATCGCGGGTGAGGTGGATGTGGGTTCCACCATCTTCACGACCTTGGTGGCGACCAGCTACCAGAACGCCTACGGCAACATCTACCGCAGGCCGGGCGACCTGTTTGAGGCAACCTACGCGCGTGGCATCGAGGATCTCCTGCCGAGCGTGACACCAATCGACACGCTGATCGGCAACGGAAAATTGCCCGCCACGGCGCTCTTCAACCCCGATCCGCCGGCTGCGCAGTTTGCCTCGCTGACGCCGCCGACTTCGCCCCCGCTGGCGCCGCCTGAGCTGACGCCGATCTTTGCCCTCGGGTTTGGCAAAGGCAACCTGGTGCGCAACAGCTTCCGCCTCGGCCTGCTGGAAGACGCGCTGGTCAATCCGGATGGCGCGTTCCCGTACACCACGGTGGCGATGGCGCCGGCGGCCAACCCGGTTGCGCCGCTGCGCCAGGCGTTCAAGCGCAATGACTTGCGCAACTGGATCCCGCGTGCCCCGGTGCAGCTTTGCGGCGGTCGCTTCGACCCGACGGTGTTCTTCTTCAACGCGACCGTGCAGCAGGCTTACTGGCGCAACGCCAAGGTGCCGGTGGGGCTGACTTCGGTGCTGGATGTGGATGCGCCAGTGGCCGGGCCTGCCGATCCGTATGCCCCGATCAAGCAGGGCTTTGCGCTGGCCAAGGCTACGCTCGCCGCGCAGGCGGTGGCGGCGGGCGCGACCGATGGCGGTGCGTCGGCGGTGATCGAGGCCTACCACGGGAGCCTGGTGGCGCCGTTCTGCATGGTCGCCGCGCGCGGGTTCTTCGGGAATTTCTGAGCAAAGCGGCGCGGAAAAGACAGCGGCCAGTCATTGCGCATGACTGGCCGTTTGTTTTGTCGTGGCCGGGTCAGTCGCGCGCTTCCATCTTGCGATTGATCCACAGCGCCAGCAACGTGCACGCCACGCCGGACAGCAGGTAGCCGCTGACGGCAAACAAGCCGAACTCCGCCGACAGTCCCAACGCCACCAGCGGCGCAAAGGCGGCGCCGAACAGCCACGCAAAATCGGAAGTCAGCGCCGCGCCGGTATAGCGAAAGCGCGATCCGAAGTTTGCCGTGACAGCGCCCGCGGCCTGCCCGTACGACAAGCCCAGCAAGCCGAAGCCGATCAGGATGAACAGGTCTTGCCGCGCCGGGGTACCGTTCATCAGGTACGGCGCGAACAGGCCGAAGATGCCGATCAGGACTGCCATCAGCGCCAGCGTGGTGCGCCGCCCGATGCGGTCGGCGATCCAGCCGGAGGCGATGGTGGCCGCCATGGCGATCCCCGCGCCGATGATCTGGATGATCAGCACGTCATTGATGTCCTGCGTGGCGTGCAGCGCGACCCACGACAGCGGGAACACCGTGACCAGGTGGAACAGCGCGTAGCTGGCCAGTGCGGCGAAGGCACCGATGAACAGGTTGTAGCCCTGGGCGCGCATTATCTGCACCGGGCTGATCGGCTCCAGCTCGCCTTCTTCAAGCAACTGCGTGTACTCCTGGGTCACCACCAGCCGCAGGCGCGCGAATAGCGCGACCACGTTGATGGCGAACGCCACGTAGAACGGATAGCGCCAGCCCCAGTCCAGGAACTCATCGAAATCCAGGTTGGCGCGCAGGTAGAGGAACAGCGAGCCGGCAAGGAGAAAGCCGATCGGCGCGCCGAGCTGGCCCAGCATCGAGTACCAGCCGCGGCGGTGCGCCGGGGCGTTCAGTGCCAGCAGCGATGGCAGCCCGTCCCATGAGCCGCCCAGCGCAATGCCCTGCAGGATGCGCAGCGCCGCCAGGATGACGATGGCGTGGTTGCCGAGCGCATCGTAGCCCGGCAGGAACGCCATGCCCGCC
This sequence comes from Cupriavidus sp. GW822-FHT03E04, assembly GCF_058801495.1. NCBI lineage: Bacteria > Pseudomonadati > Pseudomonadota > Betaproteobacteria > Burkholderiales > Burkholderiaceae > Cupriavidus > Cupriavidus sp. GW822-FHT03E04. The sequence continues at coordinate 189,427 of NZ_JBXANI010000007.1, read as the reverse complement.
GTGGCGGTGCCCAGCAGGAACAACGCGGCCGTCAGCTTGATGCTGCGTCCCCAGCGGTGCTGGATCGCCATGAACAAGGTGGTCCCGAATGGCCGGGCGATGAAGGCGAAGGAAAAGATGGTGAAGGAGAGCAGCAGCCCTTCCAGTTGCCTGACGAACGGGAAGAACACGCTGGGGAAGATCAGCACCGAGGCGATGCCGTAGACGAAGAAGTCGAAATACTCGGACGCTCGCCCGATGACGACGCCGGCGGCGATCTCGGCTGGCGCCACCTGCGCCCGGTGCGCCGCGTCTTGCGCGGGCGTGGGGGAAGACGGTGACGGCTGGTGCTGGTGCGCAACGCCGCTGCTGCTGCTGCTGCTGGACATCGTCAGGCCCTCTCGTCTCTCGTTGTTCGGGGTGGCGTTTTGTGTCACTCCTTTAAGAATGGCACTTCTTTGACTACAGTGCCATAGGAAATGTTGAGTTTCCGCGGCCAGCCCACCGGCGTAGTTCCAACGATCACTTCCACGGCTATGCAATTTCGCATTCGGATAGTGCCATCCCGCTACGCGACGCGCGGGTGTCTGTTGTTCGCTGCCATCCTGCTGCTGACGGGCTGCAATGCTGTCTTGCTAGCCCCGGCCGGGGATCTCGCGATCCGACAGCGTGATCTAATCATCATTTCAACCGGGCTGATGCTGTTGATCATCGTGCCGGTGATCGCGCTGACGCTGCTCTTCGCCTGGCGCTACCGCGAGGCCAACAGGGAGGCCATCTACGAGCCCGACTGGGACCATTCGACCTTGCTGGAGCTGGTGATCTGGGCCGCGCCGCTCTTGATCATCATCGCCCTGGGCGCGTTGACCTGGGTCAGCACGCACAAGCTCGATCCCTACCAGTCCTTGAGCCGCATCGATGCCGGGCGCCCGGTGCCCATGGCCATGGAGCCACTCACCGTGGAGGTGGTGGCGCTGGACTGGAAGTGGCTTTTCTTCTACCCCGAGCAAGGCATCGCCACCGTCAACGAGCTGGCGGCGCCGGTGGATCAGCCGATCCGCTTCAAGATCACGGCGTCCACCGTGATGAACTCCTTCTTCATTCCTGCGCTGGCGGGGCAGGTCTATGCCATGCCGGGCATGGAGACCAAGCTGCACGCGGTGATCAACCAGCCGGGTGTCTACGAGGGCTTCTCCGCCAACTACAGCGGCGCGGGCTTCTCCGGCATGCGTTTCAAGTTCCATGGCATGAGCGCGGAGGAATTCGCGCGATGGGTGCAGCAAGCCAAGGCCGGCGGCGGGGCCCTGACGCGCGACGCTTACCTGCAGCTGGAGCAACCCAGCGAGCTTGAGCCGGTGAGGCGCTACGCCAGCGTGGCGTCGGGTTTGTACGACGCGATCCTGAACCGCTGCGTGCAAGCCAACCGGCCTTGCATCAAGGACATGGCCATGAGTGCGAGGCAGGGCCAGGGCAAGGACAAGCCGCGGACCCTCAACGTGGCGGCGCTCGAACGCGGCGCTGCTGGCGCGAGCCTGGGCGCCATCTGCACGGCAGGCGACCCTGCCGGCATTGGCAACGGTCCCCGTGTGGCGTCCGCCAGGACGTTGCCGCAATGACATTGCCCAATGACGTTGCAACAATGACCCGCTGCTCCCCGATTCCTGAAACAACGCCCTTGCGGCCCTGGTGACACAATGCCCGAGCACCTCGACCTGACGCAACTGGTATTCGGCCGCCTCACCTGGGAGGCAATCCCCTATCACGAGCCCATCCTGCTGGCGACCTTCGCGGCCGTCGCGATCGGGGGGCTGGCGCTGGTTGGCGCACTGACCTACCTGCGAGCGTGGGGCTACCTCTGGCGCGAGTGGTTCACCAGCATCGACCACAAGAAGATCGGCATCATGTATGTCGTGCTAGGCATCGTCATGCTGCTGCGCGGCTTTGCCGATGCGGTCATGATGCGGTTGCAGCAATCGGTTTCCTTTGGCGATTCGCTGGGCTACCTGCCGCCGCACCACTATGACCAGGTCTTTACCGCGCACGGCGTGATCATGATCTTCTTCGTGGCCATGCCGCTGGTCACCGGGCTCATGAATTTTGTCGTGCCGTTGCAGATCGGCGCGCGCGACGTTGCCTTTCCCTTTCTCAACAACTTCAGCTTCTGGATGACGGTTGGCGGCGCCGTGCTGGTGATGATGTCGTTGTTCGTCGGCGAGTTCGCGCGCACCGGCTGGCTGGCGTATCCACCGCTGTCGGGCGTGCTGCAGAGTCCGGACGTGGGCGTGGACTATTACATCTGGTCCTTGCAGGTTGCCGGGCTGGGCACGTTGTTATCGGGCATCAACCTGCTCGTGACCATCGTCAAGATGCGCGCGCCCGGCATGACCATGATGAAGATGCCGGTGTTCACCTGGACCGCGCTGTGCACCAACGTGCTGATCATCGCCGCTTTCCCGGTGCTCACCGCCGTGCTGGCCCTGCTGGCGCTCGACCGCTACGCAGGCACCAACTTCTTCACCAACGATCTTGGCGGCAACGCCATGATGTACGTGAACCTGATCTGGATCTGGGGCCACCCGGAGGTGTATATCCTGGTGCTGCCCGCGTTCGGCATCTTCTCGGAAGTGGTTTCCACGTTCTGCCGCAAGCGCTTGTTCGGCTACGCGTCGATGGTGTACGCCACGGTGGTGATCACGGTGCTCTCCTACCTGGTCTGGCTGCACCATTTCTTCACCATGGGCTCGGGCGCCAGCGTCAATTCGTTCTTCGGCATCACCACCATGATCATCTCGATCCCGACCGGGGCCAAGATGTTCAACTGGCTGTTCACCATGTACCACGGGCGCATCCGCTTCGAGGTGCCGATGCTCTGGACCATCGGCTTCATGGTCACCTTCGTGATCGGCGGCATGACCGGCGTGCTGCTCGCCGTGCCGCCGGCGGATTTCTCCTTGCACAACAGCCTCTTCCTGATTGCGCACTTCCATAACGTGATCATTGGCGGCGTGCTGTTCGGGTTGATGGCCGGCATCACCTACTGGTTTCCCAAGGCCTTCGGCTACCGGCTGGATCCGTTCTGGGGAAAATGCTCGTTCTGGTTCTGGCTGGTTGGCTTCTACGTTGCCTTCATGCCGCTTTATGTGCTCGGGCTGATGGGCGTGACCCGCCGCATGAGCCACTTCGAGGATGCGTCCCTGCAGATCTGGTTCCAGCTGGCGGCATTCGGCGCGTTCCTGATCGCGCTAGGCATCGGCTGCTTCCTGATCCAGCTGGTGGTCAGCTACCGCCGGCGCGAAGCCCTGCGCGACACCACGGGCGATCCGTGGGACGGCCGCACGCTGGAGTGGTCGACCTCCTCGCCACCGCCGCAATACAACTTTGCCTTTACCCCGATCATCCATGACAACGACGCGTGGTGGCAGATGAAAGAGCACCAATACCAGCGGCCACAGCACGGCTTTATCCCGATCCACATGCCGAAGAACACCAGCGCGGGCATCATCCTGGCTGGGTTAAGCACCGTGCTCGGCTTCGCCTTGATCTGGCACATGTGGCTGTTTGTGATCGTGTCCTTCGCTGCCATCCTGGTCGTGGCGATCGGCCATACCTTCAACTACAAGCGCGATTACTACGTCCCAGCCGACGACGTCGTCCGCACCGAGGCAGAGCGCACACGCCTGCTTGCCAGCCATGGTTGATACCACCGCCCCCTACGGCCCCGGCGACGTGCGCATGCCGGACACCACGCGCCAGAGCGAGCTGCGTTTCTACGCGACCAGCGAGGTGCATGCGCAGAACGGCACGTTGCTCGGATTCTGGCTGTACCTGATGAGCGACTGCCTCATCTTCGCCAGCCTGTTTGCCGTGTACGGCGTGGTGGGGCGGCGCTACGCCGGCGGCCCCACGGGCGCCGAGCTGTTCGAGCTGCCGCTGGTGGCGCTGAACACCACCATGCTGCTTTTGTCGTCGATCACCTACGGCTTTGCCGTGCTGGAGATGCAGAAGGCGCAGGTGCGCACCACCCTGATCTGGCTCGGCATCACTGGCCTGCTGGGCGCGGCGTTCATCAGCCTGGAGCTCTACGAGTTCGCGCACCTCGTCCACGACGGCGCGGGGCCGCAGCGCAGCGCCTTTTTGTCCTCGTTCTTCACGCTGGTGGGCACCCACGGGCTGCACGTGACGGTCGGCATCGTCTGGCTCATCACGCTGATGGTGCAGGTGGGGCAGCACGGGCTGATCCCCGAGAACAAGCGCCGCCTGATGTGCCTGTCCATGTTCTGGCACTTTCTGGATGTGGTCTGGATCGGTGTGTTTACCTTCGTCTACCTGATGGGAGTGCTGCCATGAACGCGCATGACAATGCCCTTGCAGGCGATCCCCATGGCCACGGCCATGGCCATGACGACCATGGCCACGGACACGATGGCGAGGTCAGCCATAGCACCTTCAAGGGTTACATGACGGGCTTCGTGCTCGCGGTGGTCCTCACGGCGATCCCGTTCTGGCTGGTGATGGCCAAGGTTTTCGATAAATCCAGCACCACAGCGTTGTTCCTGCTGGGCTGCGCCGCGGTGCAGATCGTCGTCCACATGATATATTTCCTGCATATGAATGCGAGATCCGAGGGCGGATGGACCATGCTGGCGTTGATCTTCACGATCGTGCTGGTGGTCATCGCGCTGAGCGGCTCGCTTTGGGTAATGTTCCACCTCGACCAGAACATGATGCCAATGCACGACATGAAGAACCTGCCTTGACGGCCCGGCAGCAGGGCGTAGCCCAATCCAACCCGCCTTCCCGCAAGCGCGCCACCGGCGCGCTTGCGGCGTTTTCCCTGCTCGCCATCGTGGCGGTAGCCGGGCTGCTTTCGCTTGGTGTCTGGCAAGTCGAACGCCGCGCGTGGAAGCTCGACCTCATCGAACGCGTGAACGCGCGTGTGCATGCTCCCGCCACGGCCGCGCCCAGCGCCGATCAGTGGCCGCGGCTCACCAAGGCCGCCGACGAGTACCGCCGCGTGCGGCTCACCGGCACCTTCCTGAACGACAGCGAGACCCTGGTGCAGGCCGTCACAGAGCTGGGTGGCGGCTTCTGGGTGGTGACGCCGTTGCGCACGGCGGACGGCAATGTGGTGCTGGTCAACCGTGGCTTTGTGCCGCCTGAGCTGAGCGAGCGCGCCAAGCGCGGCGGGGGCGACCCCACCGGCGAGACCACCGTCACTGGCCTGTTGCGCTTTAGCGAGCCAGGCAACGGCTTTCTGCGCACCAACGATCCGGCGGCCGGGCGCTGGTACGCGCGCGATGTGCCGGCCATTGCTGCCGCGCGCGGCCTGCGCAACGTGGCGCCTTACTTCATCGATGCAGACGCGGCTGTGCCGCTCGGGGACGCCAGCAAGCGCACCTGGCCGGTGGGCGGGCTGACTGTAATCACGTTCAACAACAACCACCTCGTTTATGCGATCACCTGGTTTGCACTGGCGCTGATGTTTGCCGCTGGTGCCGTCTACGCCGGGCGGGAGGCGTATCGCCGGTCGCGCGCCGGTGATACGCAGGGTGAAGGCAAGCCGGGACAGCGTACGCGGTAGGCGCGCACGCCGGCGCTAGCCGACGGATGCTTCGAATACCCGGCGGTAATTGCCGCCGAGCAGCTTGCCCACTTCCTCGTGCGTGAAGCCCGCCGCCAGCAGCGCGGCGGCTAGCGCTGGCAACTGGTCGTAGGCGCGCAATACCGGCGGCGTGATGAAACCGAGCATGTCCGTGCCCAAGCCCACATGATCCACGCCAACCACGTCGGCCATCCGCTTGAAGCCAAGCGCCATTGCGGTCAGGTCGCGGAAGGTGCCCGCGCTGGGCCAGACCCCGATCACGCCACCGGTGCCCGCGATCACGCGCGCGTGGTCGGGCGTGATCAGCCGGCTGCGCAAGCCGGGGCGCGTGGCCAGCGCGGAGTGCGAAATCACCAGTGGCTTGGTGGAGATGGCGGCGGCACGCTTGACGAGGTCATAGGTGCCGTGCGCGACATCGACGACGATGCCCAAGGCATTGCAGCGCCGCACTACATCCGCGCCGAAATCCGTCAGGCCCCCGTGCACCGGCGCCTCCGTCTGGATGTCGCCCAGCTCGTTGACGCGGTAGTGCGTGAGCTGCAGGTGCCGCAACTGGTGCATGCCGTACGCTTCGTCCACGCGCTCCAGCCTGCCTTCCAGAAAGTCCGCGCCTTCCGACGCGATGATCACGCACGGCCCGGCCGGCCCCCGTGTGGCCAGCGTAGCCGCGTCGGTCACCACTTGCATCTGCTCACGCTCCACCAGCTTGTGCGCGCGCGCGAATTCGGCCACGCCAAGCGCGTAGAGTTCGCCTTCGGACGGGGTTCGCCAGGATTCGAAGCGCGTGCGATCGGCGGACACGCGCGTGACGATGGTATCCGTCACGATTGCCAGGCAGATCACGTTCACGCCGCCCGCGCGCATCGGCGCGGCCAGCGGAAGAAAAGGCCGGTCCGCGCCGATGGCGGGATCGCGCGACACGATCACGCGCCCGGCATGGCTGTGCATGTCGATGACCAGCGCGGTAGGGGAGGGCTTCCAGGGGGAGACGTCCTGGGTGGCTTTCGTGCCGGGCGAAGCCGGCGGCTCGGTGTGGCTGGCAAAGCGTTCCGGCGCGCAGGCGGCCAGCCCGAATGCAGCACCTGCTGCCAGGAACATGCGGCGGCTGATCATGCCTGGTGCCTGCCCGAGCCGCGCATCGGCATCGCCCGTACGGTTGGTGGTCCAGTCAATCTGCATCGTTGCTCCACGCTGCATCGTTGCTCCACGCGCTTGCGTTCGGGCCTGACCCGGGATGGCTGTCAGGCTTGGTGTGCCTGCCGGCAAGCCCCATGATATCGCGGCGCAAAGTGGAGCGCGCGCGGCAGGCCGCATTGCCCAAGCCGTAGGGGGTGCTTATTCCGGCTCGATATTCGTCACCGTTGCCACGCCGTTGACCTTGTCGAAGGTTGCACGGACCCTGCTCCCTTCTCTCAGCCTGGCCAGGCTGGCCTTGTCCTTCACGGGAAAGCTCATCGTCATGGCCGACATGCCGAGATTCTCGATGGGGCCGTGCTTGAGGGTGACCTTGCCGTTAGCCGTATCCACCTTGCGTACTTCCGCTTGGACGGGCTTCGGGGCGGACGTCGGGGCGGATGTCGACGCCGCCGGCTTCATCTGCATGCCGGCCATGTCGTCAGCCGCCCGGGCGGGCAGCGTGAAGGCGAAGGTGGCGCATACGGCTGCAAGGCCAATCAGATTGTGTTTCATGGTGAACTCCTTCTTCGATGTTCAAGGTACAAGGTTCAAGGTTTTGGGAATGTGGACTCCGCCTTTGGACGGCGAAGCAAAAAGAAAACCGCGGGAATCACGAACAGCGACAAGAGTGGCGCGGTGACCATGCCGCCGACCATGGGCGCGGCAATGCGCTGCATGACCTCGGAGCCGGTGCCGCCGGACCACATGATGGGCAGCAGGGCTGCCAGGATGACCGCCACGGTCATGGCTTTGGGGCGCACCCGCAGGACGGCGCCCTCCTGGATCGCCTCAAGCAACGCGGGCACATCGGCCTGGTCACTCTCGACTGTCTTGAGCCAGGACTGTTTCAGGTAGAGCAGCATGATCACGCCAAACTCCGCCGCCACGCCGGCCAGGGCGATGAAGCCGACGACGCTGGCCACCGACAGGTTGTGGCCGAGCAGGTATAGCAGCCAGAACCCGCCCACCAGCGCAAATGGCAGCGTCGCCATGATCAGCAACGCTTCATCGAAGCGTCCGAACGTGACGTACAACAGCAGGAATATGATGAGCAACGTGAACGGCACGACCACCTTCAGCTTTTGCGTGGCGCGCTCCAGGTACTCGAACTGCCCCGACCAGCTGACGGCGTACCCCGCAGGCAGCGGGACCGCCTTGCCGACGACAGCCTGCATCTCCTGCACGGCAGAGCGCAGGTCGCGCCCCCGGATGTCCACGTAGACCCAGCCGGAGAGCCTGGCATTCTCGCTGCGCAGCATGGGCGGGCCTTGCGTCACCTGGATGCGGGCCACATCCGACAACAGGATCTGCTGTCCGCTGCTGGTCACAACGGGAAGCTTGCGCAATTGCTCGACCGAGTCGCGGTAGTCCCGCGGGTAGCGCACGTTGATGGGGAACCGCGCTAGTCCATCGACCACCTCGCCGATGTTGTCTCCGCCCACGGCCGATGCCACGATGCCCTGGACGTCGTCGATATTGAGGCCATACCGCCCGGCCGCCGCCCGGTCGACATCGACATCGACATAGCGCCCGCCCGTGAGGCGTTCGGCCAGTGCGGAGGTGACGCCCGGCACGGACTTCACGGCCTGCTCGATGCGGCTGACCAGCCGGTCGATCTCCTTGAGGTCGGTCCCGGCCACCTTGATGCCGACCGGGCTCTTGATGCCGGTAGCGAGCATGTCGATGCGGTTGCGTATGGGCGGCACCCAGATATTGGACAGGCCCGGCACCGTGACGGCGCGATCGAGTGCTTCCACCAGCTTGTCGGGCGTCATGCCCGTGCGCCACTGGTCGCGTGGCTTGAACTGGATGGTGGTCTCGAACATCTCCATGGGCGCCGGGTCGGTGGCGGAGTCCGCTCGTCCGGCCTTGCCGAAGACCGTGGCGACCTCCGGGACGGTCTTGATCAGGCGATCCGTTTGCTGCAGCAACTGCGCGGCCTTGCCTGCCGACAGCCCGGGCAGGGCAGACGGCATATACAGCAGGTCGCCTTCGTCGAGCGGCGGCATGAACTCGCCCCCGACCCGCAGGATCGGCCATGCGGTTGCGGCGAGCAGCACCGCGGCGACCACCAGCGTGGCCTTGGGAAAGCGCAGCACCCGAGCGAGCAATGGCTGATAGATGCGGATGAGCAACCGGTTGAGCGGATTGGACTGCTCCGGCGGAATCCGTCCGCGGATCAGAAAGCCCATCAGCACAGGAATCAGCGTCACCGCCATGCCCGCCGCCGCCGCCATGGAATAGGTCTTGGTGAAGGCCAGGGGCGCAAACAGGCGGCCTTCCTGCGCTTCCAGCGTAAACACGGGGATAAACGACAGCGTGATGATCAGCAGCGAAAAGAACAGGGCGGGGCCCACTTCCGCCGCCGAGTCGCTGATCACGCGCCATTGCTCGTCGCCGGCCAGATGCCGGCCGGGATGTTCGGCCCGCCAGTGCTCTATGTGCTTGTGCGCGTTCTCGATCATCACCACGGCCGCGTCGACCATGGCCCCTATGGCAATGGCGATGCCGCCGAGCGACATGATGTTGGCATTGACGCCCTGGTACCGCATCACCAGGAAGGCGGCGAGGATGCCAAGCGGCAGCGACACGATCGCGACCAGCGCGGAGCGCAGGTGGAACAGGAACACGAGGCAGACCACCGCCACCACGATGAACTCTTCCACCAGCTTGTGCGTGAGGTTGTCCACTGCCCGGTTGATGAGGCTCGACCGGTCATAGACCGGCACGATCTCCACGCCGGGCGGCAGGCTGGGCTTCAGCGCCGCAAGCTTCGCCTTGACCGCTTCGATGGTCTCCAGTGCATTCTTGCCGGAGCGCATGATGATGACGCCACCAGCGACTTCGCCCTGGCCGTCCAGCTCGGCAATGCCGCGCCGCATCTCCGGGCCGAGCTGGATGGTGGCCACGTCGCCAAGGCGCACGGGGATGCCTGCACTGTTGACGTTGAGCGGTATCTGCCGGAAATCGTCCAGCGTCTTCAGGTATCCGGAAGCGCGGACCATGTACTCGGCTTCCCCGAGTTCCAGCACGGAGCCGCCTGTCTCCTGGTTGGCCCCCTTCAATGCGGCCAGGATCGTCGCTTGCGGGATGTTGTAGGCGCGCAGCTTGTCAGGCATCAGGACGATCTGATACTGCTTGACCATCCCGCCGATGGATGCTACTTCGGAGACATTGGGCAGCGACTTCAGCTCGAAGCGCAGGAACCAGTCCTGCAGCGCCCGCAGCTGTGCCAGATCGTGGTGGCCGGTCTTGTCGATCAAGGCGTACTCGTAGATCCAACCCACGCCGGTCGCATCCGGCCCAAGCGCCGGCCTGGCGGCGGCAGGCAGTTTCGACTGGACCTGATTCAGGTATTCCAGCACGCGCGAACGGGCCCAGTACAGGTCGGTGCCGTCCTCGAACAAGACATAGACAAAGGAGTCGCCGAAGAACGAGTATCCCCGCACCGTCTTTGCCCCTGGCACCGACAGCATGGTCGTTGTCAGCGGATACGTGACCTGGTTCTCGACGATCTGCGGCGCTTGCCCGGGGTAGGGCGTGCGGATGATGACCTGCACGTCGGAGAGGTCAGGCAAGGCGTCCAGCGGCATGCTGCGCGCCGCCCACATGCCCCAGGCCGTCAGGATGACCGTGGCAAGCAGTACCAGGAAGCGGTTCCGGATCGACCAGCGGATGAGGTTGGCGATCATGGCTTGTCCCCCGCGCCAGCGGTGGCTGGCTGCACGGAAGACAGGACCGGCACGCCGTCATCGTTTATCCGGAAACGGAAGCGCACCTCCTGGCCCGCCTTCAGGTTTTTTGGCAGGCCCGCTGCCGGCGCTGCGAAGTCCATGGTCATGGCGCCCCACTGGAGCGTGGGGATCGGTCCGTGAGACAGCGTCAGGCCCTCCGGCGTGACGGCTTCGATACGGCCGGCGCCTTCATGCTCCGCGCCGGCTGCCGATGGTGCCAATGGTGCCAATGGTGTCGATGGCGCGGATGGCGCGGATGGCGCGCTCGCGCTCTCCATGCGTGTCGTGGTGCCGCGCAGGCTCGCCTCGGAGTCGAGCAGGAACTGGCCAGAGACCACCACCGCCTGGCCTGCCTTCAGGCCTTCGGTCACCTCGGTCTGGCCACCAGCTTCCGCGCCGGTTCTTACCTCCACCGGACTGAAGCCGCCGTTGCCGGTCGCGACCATGGCCACCGTGCGCGAGCCGGTACGGATCAGCGCTTCGGTCGGGACCAGCAACTGGTCGGCACCCGGCCTTGCGCCGAACCTGGCACTGACAAACATGCCGGGCAGCAACTGCCGGTTCTTGTTGGCGAGCTCGATGCGCACCTTGAGCGTGCGCGTGCCTGGATTCACGTCGGGCAGGATGGCGTCTATCTTGCCGGTTAGTGTCTGCCCCGGCAGTGCCGGCGCGGTAGCCGAAACCTGCTGTCCGGGCCGGGCGGCTGCAGCCTGGCTCTCCGGCAGTTCCGCCAGGACCCAGACGGTGGAGAGATCGGCCACGCGGAACAACGTCATGCCGGGCGAGACAGTCATGCCATCGCGCGCGCCGACTTCCGTGATGACTCCATCGACGGGGCTCGTGATGGTGAGCCGGGGCTGCAGCTTGCCGGTGGTCTCCACCAGCCGGATCTGGCTATCGTCCATGCCAGCCTGACGCATGCGCGCGCTGGCGGCGCCGCGCAAGTCGCCGTACAGGTTGCCGCTCATGCGCGCGACCGCAAGGTACTCCTCCTGCGCGGCGACCCACTCGGGCGCATAGAGGACGATCAACGGCTGGCCACGCTTGACGGGGTCAAGGGTGGTCCTGGCATAAGCGTGCTCGACGTAGCCCGCGGTGCGCGCCTGGACGACGGCGATACCGCGCTCGTTGATGGCCACGTTGCCCGGCACCTCCAGCACGGCATCGAGCCGGCCGGGCTTGACCTGCGCGGTCCTGATGCCCAGGTTCTGCGTGACGCGGCTGTCGATGGTGACCGCCGCGGCGCTGGTGCCGGCATCCTCAAACACCGGCACCAGCTGCATGTCCATGAAGGGGGATTTGCCGGGCTTGTCGAACCGCTGGCCGGGCACCATCGGGTCATGCCAGTACAGGATCTTCCTGCGGGCCCGAGGATCCGCGTCACCGGCCGCGGATGGGTTTCGCGCTGCCGTCGAGGGTGGCTTGCGTGCTTCGCCCCGGCTGACGCCCAGTTGATAGGTGCCATAGAGGACGCCCCCGGCGGCAGCGAGTGCCAGCAGGGAGAAGATGACTTGTTTCTTCATTTGGAATCCCTCGCGGCGGGTTCGGTCTGCGCGGTGGGTAGCGGGACGAGGAAGGCCAGGTCGGCCCAGCCCCTGGCTGTCTTCGCTTCAAGGGTCAGCCGGTCGAGCGCCGTGTCGATGACCCGGTGGTTGGCTTCGGCCACCGCCTGCAGCGATCCGGTGTTGGCCCGGTAAGCCGTCAATGCCGCGTCCGCCTGGGCGTTTGCCAGCGGCAGGATGGATTCGTCGTAGCGCTTGAGCCGATCAAGGTTGCGCCGCAACTCAGAGAGTTTCGCCCCAAGCGCGGCCTTGGTATTGCGCGCAACGATCTCGGACCTGGCACGGGCTTCCTGCGCCTGCGCCAGCTTGGCCGACACTTCGCGGTCTTGCCGGCTGCCCCGGTCCCATGGCACCGGGAAGCTGACGTTCAGCGAACCCATATTGGAATAGGCGGAACCCCGTTGGCTGTACATCAGTTCGACGGTCACGTCCGGCTTGCTGGCCTCGGTTGCCGCCCGGACGTCGGCTTCGGCCAACGCGATTTCGCGCTGCGATGCCACCATTTCCGGCACCGCGTCCAGTTCGGACCCGGCCAGCGCTTGCACGCGCGGGGGAATGGCAAGGGTTGGCCTTTCCGATAGGGGGCGACTGGCTGCCTGCCCGACCCAGCGGGCGAGCGCCACCTGGGCGGCGTCGATGGCGGCCTGGTTCTCGTCGAGCCGGTCCTGCAGTTTCTGGATTTCCATCTCCGCGGCCAGTACGTCCGCCCGCGTGCCACGACCGCTGCGATAGGCGGCCTTGGCGGCCTGCAGCTCTAGTTCCAGCGGATGGCCGTGGTGCCCGAGCAGCACGCCGGCCTGTTCGGCGTACCAGCGATCGAGCCAGGCCGTGACCGCGCTGCGCTGCACATTGGCCAGGCTGACCGCGCGCCGCGCCTGCGCTGCCGCGGCTTCTGCCTCGAAGCGCTCCGCGCGGGCGCGGCGCTTGTCCGAGCGCGTGAACTCTTGCATGACGCTAATGGAGCGCATGGTCATGAAGTCGCGGGTCAGGGAGAACTGGTCCGGTCCGTTGACCGGCACATTGTTGAACCCGAGCTTGAGCACCGGGTCAGGCAACTGGCCGGCGGCCACGGCCATTTGAACAGCAGCTTCAACGCTGCCGTGGGAAGTCTCGCCATTGCCGGCGCGCGTGGTGGCCAGCGCAACGGCTTCCTCGACGGACAAGGTGGGTGCTGGCTGGGCGTGCGCAGCAAGTGGCGCGCCCAGGCCAAATGCAGGCGCGCACAGGAGCGCCTGCATGAAACGACGAAGGAAATGCATAAAGCCTCCGGGAAGCAACGACGACCCGGCCGCTCAGGCGGCAGGGCACGAAACAAGCGTGGCTTCGGAGGCTAGGTTCGGAAACAGCAGTGCAGGATCGGGATGGGCGGCGGTGGCGCGCGCGCGATGGCTTCGCCTAGCAGAACCGTGTGCCGGGTGAGTTCGGCAACGGGAGCGGGTTCAACAAGGCTGACAAGGACCGGCAGGAAGCCGGGGATCTGCGGGGTGGCGTGGTCGACCGACTTGGCGCCTAGCTGGCAATGTTCGAGGCAAAGCCCGTCATGGCTGCCGAGCGTTGTCTGTTTGGACTGCTCGGCCATTTCGGGACACGACGCCATCATGCCCGCCATGTCTACCATCTGGCCCGCCGATACAGGCGAACCGGGCGAACCAGACGAGTAACGGCTTCCCATGCAGGCGTAAGCCGCCGCTGCCAGTTGCACTGTCAGGAAGGCGGTAAGGAGGAGTCCGGTAATCCAGAACCGGCGGGGAAAGGCGCGCACGCGAAAGGTCGGTGAATTGACGACGATATTATCAGCCTTCAGCGATTTCAAACGCGCCTTTACCGTGGCACGTTGTCGCAAGGATGCGGCATCGGTCACAGCGGCGTCCTCCGTGCGCCTTGACCCGGATCCCCGGGCTTGACCGGGGCGGGTGCCGGTCGCACCGTTCGCAGTGCAAGTACAATGCTGGGCGTTGTTCCATCCTGTCCGGGCTCGTCTCGCAATATCCCATCCCATGTCCAATCTCATCGTGCACGGCGGCAAGCCGCTCCGGGGGCGTATTACCCCTTCCGCCAACAAGAATGCAGTGCTTCCTGTGCTCTGCGCCACGCTTCTGACCGATGAGCCCTTGCGCCTGCACGGCGTGCCCGACATCACCGATGTGCGCAAGATTCTCGACATCTTCCGCGCGCTGGGCAGCAAGGTGCATATGGATGACGCAAGCGGCACGCTGTCGCTGCACCATCAGGAGACCGTGTTCGACGCGGCCCGCCATCGCCTGCCGGAAGAGATGCGCTCGTCCATCATGCTGGTGCCGCCGCTGCTTGCCCGCTTCGGTGTGGCCCGGCTGGAGGACAACGTCAAGGGTTGCACGCTTGGCGTGCGCGAGATCGATCCGCACGTCGATGTCTTCCGCCGCTTCGGTGGCGAGGTGGAGCGCGCCGACGGATCGCTGCTGGTGCGCAGCGCCGGCCAGCTGACGCCCATCGACCACTGGCTCGACTATGCATCGGTCACCACCACGGAGAACTTCGTGCTGTGCGCCGCCGCCGCGGGTGGCACCTCCACGCTCACCAATGCTGCATCGGAGCCCCATGTGCAGGAATTCTGCCGCTTCATGGCAATGATGGGCGCGCGCATCGAAGGCATGGGCACCTCGCGCCTGACGGTGCATGGCGGCAACAAGCTCAAGGGGGGCGACTTTACCTTCGACGAGGATTTTCACGAGATCACCACCTTCCTGGCGCTGGGCGCCATCACCGGCGGCGATGTCGTGGTGCGCAACAGCGCGCCGGGGAATTTCCCGCTGATCGACCGCACCTTCGCCAAGTTTGGGGTGCAGATCACGCACGAAGATGGCTGGTCCCGCGCCACCAGCGCTGGCCCCCTGAAAGTGCAGACGCCGTTTACCAGCAACGTGCTGACCAAGGTCGAGGCTGCGCCGTGGCCTTACTTCCCGGTTGACCTGCTGCCCATCTTCATCGCGCTGGGCGTGCGCGCGCAGGGCAACGCCATGTTCTGGAACAAGGTGTACGACGGCGCGCTGGGCTGGACCGGCGAGCTGTCGAAGTTCGGCGCCCATGTGTTCTCGTCCGACCCGCACCGGCTCATCACCTTTGGTGGCAATCCCCTGACGCCGGCGGTGGTGGAAAGCCCGTACATCATCCGCGTGGCCATCGCCTTGCTCATGGTGGCCGCGAGCATCGACGGCCGCTCGGAGATCCGCAACGCCGCGCCCATCCGCCGGGCCCATCCGCGCTTTGTCGAGAACCTGCGCAGCCTTGGCGTCGAGGTGGAGTGGACCAGCGAGGAGTAACGGCTACCAGCTTCCGGCTATCGGCGGCTGGCAGCGACTACTAATGGCTGCCAACCGCTGGTGTGGCGAGGTTCAGGTCGCCGGCGTGGCAGGCAACAGGCGGTCGAACTCACGCTTGACCACCGCGTAGCATTCGCAAGCATGTTTTTCCAGCGCTGGCCGGTCGAGCACCGCGATATGGCCATGGCTGTATTGGATCAGGCCGGCGCTCTGGAGTTTCAAGGCCGCTTCGGTCACGCCGGAACGGCGCACGCCAAGCATGTTCGAAATCAGCTCCTGCGTCATCGTCAGTTCATTGGACGGCAGCCGGTCGATGCTCAACAGCAGCCAGCGGCAGAGTTGCTGCTCAATGGAGTGATGCCGGTTGCAAACCGCGGTCTGGGCCATCTGGGTGATCAGCGCCTGCGTGTATCGCAGCAGCAAATGCTGGATGGGGCCGCCGCGCGTGAATTCCTGCTTCAGCACTTTGGCACTCAGGCGATAGCCATGGCCGGCACTTTGCACGATGGCCCGGCTGGGCGTTGTCTCGCCGCCCATGAACAAGGCAATGCCGACAATGCCCTCATTGCCGACGACGGCGATCTCGGCGGAGGCGCCGTCCTCCATCACGTAGAGCAGGGAGACGATCGACGTGGTCGGGAAATACACATAGCCGAGCTGGTCACCCGACTCATACACCACATGGCCCAGGGGCAGCTCGGTCAGGATCAGGTGTGGTGCAAGACGCAACCACTCCTCTTCGGGCAATACGGCAAGGAGATGATTGGCCCTCGGATCGTGGGTGGATGTCATCTTTTGCCTCCCAATGCTGAGTTGGGTTATGAGGGTTATGTGCCAGGCAATTTGCGCCAGCCGCGCAAGTGAGAACCCCGGGACGATCCCGGAGCCACCTGCAAAAAAAATATAGGTCAGCAATGTGGGAGATCAAAGGCGCTGGCAGCGGGCGTCCGGGCAACGTATTCGTTGCCCGGGAGGTTTGCCGCTTGCCCGTGCCTTGCCTGGCTAGCGGATCTGCAGGGGGAAGAACAGGCTGATGCCGGGCGCCGGCTGGGGCACGTAAGCTACCGGCGGTGGCGCGTAGATATAGCGCTGGTTGTCATGGTAGTTGCCGCGATAGCCGCGATAGCCGCGATAGTTGTGATGGTCACGGGAGTGATCGTAGTGTTGGTTGCCCTGCCCGTTGCCGTTGTGTCCCTGATGGGACGAAGCATGCTGGTTGCCTTGGTTCTGGCCGAAATGGTGGTCGTCGCCGAGGGCCGGTGCCGTCGACACGCCGCCGAGTGCCAGCGCCAGGCCGAATGCCGCGGCGGCCTTCATGGTCGCCGCGCGCATCCAGCGCGAGCGCGTTGTTGAGGTGTTCATCTTGCTCTCCTGTTCTTGAGCGAAAGCCCGAACCTTGCCGCGTTGCTTGTACCTGCGCATGCCGTCCGGGCCCGGGGCTTCAGTTCTTCATCGACGCATGCTGCTGCCGGTTCCGGAAGATCAGGTCGGCATTCTTCTTTTCGATGCGATCCTGCTTCGCGACTCCCACGGACAGCACCTTTCCCCAGTCCAGATCCACATCCAGGCCGCCAAATCTGTCCGCGACGTCCGGCGCATGGCCGATCGAGCCGGCGCAAATGCAGTTGGCTTTCTCCGCTGGCGCTTCCTGGCGAGTCTTGTTCAGCCGCCGTAATCAAGGCTGGATCCAAGGCTGAATGTCGCCTGGCACCGCCCTCGCTGCGTGCTGGAAGTTCCCGCGCGCAGCGATGCGCTTTCCGCGTTCAATCCATGGCGCCTTGCGGCCCGGCCCGGCCTCTAGCACTTCTTTCTCGATGCCCAGCACAAAGCTCTTGCGCTGGACGTCGAGCGTGAGCGCGGACCAGGGCACGGCGAAGAGCTTTCCGCCCATGCCGAGGAATCCGCTAAAGGACAGCACCGCATAGGCGATGCGCCCGCCCGGTACGTCCAGCATGATGTGGTCAACTTTGCCAAGCTTGTCGCCGCCGCGGCCGATGTCGCTCATAGCATCGCCAACCGGCTCATGGGTGGGATTGATCAACGACATGGATCGGCCATGGCGTCGGTACGATGGCGGACACGGAGATGTCTTTCATCGCACTTCGCTTTGCGCAAGCACTTGCCGGACAGGCGCCGCTCAAGCGTGGCTCAGGCGCGCATGGTCACCAGCATCGCGCAGACAGCCAAGGCCATCATCAGCGTGGCGAGCCACCCCAGCACCTTCAGCCTTGTGCTGACGACGAACTCGCCCATGATGTCGGTGCGCGCCGCCATCAGCATCGTCACCGCCATGATCGGCACGGAGATCACGCCGTTGATGACGGCGCTCCAGTACAACGCCTTGATCGGGTCGATCGCGGTAAAGCCCAGCGCGATGCCGATCAGGGTGGAGACGGCGATGATGCCGTAGAAGGCCTTTGCCGTCATCGGCGTGCGCTCCAGGCTGTTTTTCCATTTGAAGGCGCCCGCCATGGCATAGGCGGAGGATCCGCCCAGCACGGGAATCGCCAGCAAGCCGGTGCCGATGATGCCGGCACTGAACAGCATGAAGGCGAAATCGCCGGCAATCGGGCGCAGCGCGGTGGCTGCCTGTGCCGAGGTCTGGATATCGGTGACGCCATGCAGGTTGAGCGTCACCGCTGTCGTCAGGATGATGAAAAACGCCACCAGGTTCGAGAAACCCATGCCGACATAGGTATCGATCTTGATGCGCCGCAAATTGGATTGCGCCTGCCAGGGCGCATTGATCAGGGGCCGGGCCTGGGGGTTGGCGAGCTGATCCTCGACTTCCTGCGATGCCTGCCAGAAGAACAGGTAGGGGCTGATGGTGGTGCCGAACACCGCCACCACGGTCGTGACGTACTCGGGCTTCCAGGACATATGCGGCAGCAGCGCCTTCGACAGCACCTGCGACCACGGGATATGCACGACAAACGCCGTGGCCACGTAGGCCAGCAAGGCCAGCGTGAGCCATTTCAGCAAGCGGACATAGCGCCGGTAGGGCACGAACACCTGCAGCAGCAATGAGATCATGCCGAACACCACGGCATAAAGCTGGGCCGGCCCGCCCACGATCAGCCGCAGCGCCTCGCCCATGGCCGAGACGTCGGCCGCGATATTGATCGTGTTGGCAACCAGCAAGAGGCTAACCACGGCATACAGGAGCCACGCGGGGTAATGCCTGCGGATATTGGTGGCCAGCCCATGGCCGCTCACCCGCCCGATCCTGGCGCTCACCACCTGGATGCCCACCATCAGCGGGTAGGTGAGCAGCACCGTCCACAACATGTTGAAGCCAAACTGCGCGCCCGCTTGCGAATAAGTGGCGATGCCGCTGGGATCGTCGTCCGCCGCGCCGGTGATCAAGCCCGGGCCGAGCTTGCCGAGCCATGATTGTTCAGCGTCTTGCGGGGCGGATGCCACATCTTTCACCGATGCCTCCATTAGCTGGCTTGCCGCTAACATAGCAGGTTCCGCAGTTGCGCACGCCACGTTATGGATACGTGTGCGGACAGCGCGCGCAGGGCGAACCGCATCGAACCGCATGCCCGTGCCTTTGCCTATACTGAGAGCCGCAGGTCGAGCGCATCATTCGCCAAGCGCCGTGCGCGTTCCGCACGCCAGTTGCCCGGGGGCATTCATGGAGTACAAGGATTACTACGCGATGCTCGGGGTGGAGCCCACGGCCACGCAGGATGACATCAAGCGCGCCTACCGCAAGCTGGCGCGCAAGTATCACCCGGACGTCAGCAAGGAGCCGGATGCGGAGGCTCGCTTCAAGGATGTGGCCGAGGCGTATGTGGCACTGAAAGACGAGGAGAAGCGCGCCGCTTACGACGACGTGGGGGCGCGGTACAAGAGCGGCCGCGAGTTCACCCCGCCGCCGGGATGGGATAGCGGCTTCGAATACAGCGGCGGCGAGGCGGATTTCGAGCAAGACCTGGATCGCAGCGACTTCTTCGAGTCGCTCTTCGGCGCCAGGCATGCGCAGTCTCGCGGCGGGCGAGGCGCTGCCCGCATGGCAGGGGGCGATCACCATGCCAAGGTGCAGATCGATCTGCAGGACGTCTACCGGGGCGGGCGCCGCACCATCACGCTGCGCGCGCCCCAGGCAGACGCCAGTGGGCACGTGCGATTGCAGGAGCGGCAGCTGGAAGTCAATATTCCCAAGGGCATTCGCAGTGGACAGCATCTTCGGCTTGCAGGCCAGGGTGGCCCCGGACTTGGAGACGCTCCCGCCGGCGACCTCTATCTCGAAATCGAGATCGCGCCGCACCCGCTGTTCCGCGTAGTCGATCGCGACGTCTACCTCGACCTGCCCGTGGCCCCATGGGAAGCCGCCTTGGGCGCCAGCGTCGGCATACCCACGCCGGACGGCAGCGTGCAACTGAGCGTGCCGCCGGGCTCGTCGGCGGGCCGCAAGCTGCGCCTCAAGGGCAAGGGCCTTCCCAGCACGCCGCCCGGCGACTTGTACGCGGTGCTGTCGATCGTCTTGCCGCCCGCGGACACGGAAAAGGCCAATGATGCGTACCGCGAAATGGCCAAGACCTTTAGCGGCTTTGCCCCGCGCCGTTCACTGGAGGCTTGATGCGATGAGCGATCAAGGCATATCGATGCTGCATGGCGTCCTTGTCGAAGAAGAGGTGCAGTTCACGCTGGTGGAGCTGAGCGTGGCCTGTCATGCCGACATTGGACAGGTGGTGGCACTGGTGGAGGAGGGCGTGCTGACGCCGCGCGGAGAGGACGCGCCGCGCTGGCGTTTCGACGGCGCCACGCTCAAGCGTGCCCGCACGGCGCTGCGGCTCGCGCGCGACCTGGAGCTCGGGGTGGCCGGCGCGGCCGTCGTGCTCGACCTGCTGGACGAGATCGAGACGTTAAGGGCAAAGCTGCGGCGGGCGAACCTGGCTTGAAGAGGAGTGCTTCGCACTCCCAGTTAATTGATTACTTTTTCTTCTGAAAGGATAGAAAAAATAAGCTGGACGCAATCGGTCCGGCAGAGAAGAATCCGCCCACGCGGCACGTGGCGTTCAGGTTCCCGCGGCCATACCAACAGGCATCAACCGAGGAGACATGGATGTCATTTACTACATTGACCACGCGCGCGGCCAACCGCAGCAGGTTCGTACTGGCGGCGTTGGCAACCGTTTGCCTTCCCGCACCGGCCCTTGCGCAAGCCGCTCCTTACCCCTCCAAGCCGATCAGCCTCGTCGTCGGCAGTGCGCCGGGCGGCTCTGTCGATCTCTTCGCGCGTGCCATCGGCAAGCATCTGCAGGACGCATTGGGGCAACCCGTGCTGGTCGAGAACAAGCCAGCGGGTGGCGGGGTCATTGCGGGTACCTATGTCGCGAGGGCGCCGGCGGACGGCTACGCCTTGCTGATGGTGACGTCGACCTTCACGACAGGGGCGGCCATCCGGACCAACCTGCCTTATGACGCAGTGAAGAGCTTCAAGCCCGTGGGCATGCTCGCCAAAGGCCCCTTGCTGGTGACGGTGTCCGCCAATTCGCCGTTCAAGTCGGTGGCCGATCTGGTGGCCAACGCAAAGGCCAATCCGGGCAAGCTCAACTACGGGACTTCGGGGGCGGGCAGCATCAACCAGTTCGCCAGCGAACTGTTCGCGGACGCGGCCGATATCAAGCTGACCCATGTCCCATACAAGGGTATCTCGCCGGCAGTGACCGACATGGTAGGCGGCCAGATCCAGATGATGGTGGCCAGCGCGCCGTCCATCCTCTCACAGGTCAAGAGCGGGCGGGTCAGGGCGCTGGCCGTTACCACGGCCGAGCGCTCACCCGTGGCGCCGGATCTGGTGCCGCTGGAGCAGGCCGGCTACAAAGGCAGTGCCGTGGAATTGTGGTGGGGCATACTGGCGCCTGCCGGCACGCCGCAAGCCCTGGTGGACAAGCTCAATGGTGAGATCGGCAAGATCGTCCAGTCGCAGGACATGAAGGCGTTCCTGCTCAAGGAAGGCGCGGAGCCGGCGGTGATGAAGCCGGCTGAGTTCGCCGCTTTCATTGCGTCCGAGGTGGAGCGCTGGAGGAAGGTCGCCAAGGTGGCGGACATCCGGCCCGAGTAGGCGCCGGCGCGCATCGCGGCGTTATGCCCGCCATTACGTGCGCCATTACGTACGCCATTACGTACGCCATTACGTACGCCATTGCGCCATGCTCGCCTGGCGTGCCTCATGCGCCTGCAGGGCAAGCGCCGCCGCAAGGCCCGCGCCGCAAAGCGCAGCCGTGAGCAAGAAGGCGCGGCCGCCCACGCTGGCAAACAGGTAGCTGCCGAGGAACACGCAGGCAGCGGTCAGCAAGCCGGCACAGGCCGAGTAGAGGCCCGTGCCGCTGGAGATGACCTGCGCCGGCACCCGGGTGCGGATGTACTGCGCCGCGCCCAGTTGCGTGAAGCCTAGCGTGGCGCCCTGCAGCAGTTGCGCCAGCATGGCCACCCCGGCGCTCTCGGCCAGGCCGATCATCGACCAGCGCAGGATGCCCGCCGCGCAGGCCAGCGCGATCAGCGCTGGCGCCGATACCCGCGCCAGCAGCCGCGAGCCGAAGGTGAACGCCGTGATCTCCGCGATCACGCCCAGCGCCCACAGGTAGCCGATGGTCGATGCCGGGAACCCCACGCTTTTCCAGTACAGCGCGCTGTAGCTGTAGAAGAAGCCGTGGCACGCTTGCGACAGCGCGGCGCTGGCCAGGAACAGCGAGAAACCGGGCAGCCGCAGCACCTGTTGCAACGGCGCTTTCACCGCATGGCGCGCCGCCAGCGTGTCGTTGGGCAGCGCCAGCGCCAGCAGGCCCTGTGCCAGGTACGCCGCCACGAACACGATCGCGATCACCTCGGTCCCCGCGCGATCCACCAGCCAGCCAAGCACGATCGACATGGCCACCACCGACATCGACCCGGCGCTGCGCAAGCGGCCAAAGTCAAAGCCATAGCGCGGCATGCCGGCCAGCGCCATGGATTCGCTCAGCGGTATCAGGCCCGCCGAGCAGGCCTTGATGGCCAGGAAGACCAGCAGCACGCCGATGAAGCCCTGCGCGCTGAACAGCAGCCCGGCGCTCAGCGCGGAACTGGCCACCAGCGCCAGCAGGATCACCTTGCGGCTGCGGTACTGGTCCGCCATGGCGCCCACGGCCGGATTGACCAGCACTGCCAGCGCGGCGCCGAGCGCCAGCACCATCCCGGTCTGCTGCTCGCTCAGGCCCTGGGCTCGGATCCAGAGGGGGAAGAAGCTGATGGTGATCGCAACCGGGGCATACAGCGCGACGTAGTAGAAATAGAACGACGCGATGGCGTTCCGGGAGGGTTGGGCGTGGGCGGTCACGGGTAAAGGCCGGGTGGCTTGGAGGGAAAGCTGCGATAGGTCGGGGGAATGCGCAGCATGCATCATCGTGCCAGAGTGGGCGCAGTGCAAGCCATTGCGCCGCCCGCCTCCCGCTTCCCGTTCGGCGATGGTCCTGTCGCAAGCATCCACGCTGACCTAGAATCGCAATAGCGGCACGGGCGAGCGGTTCTTTGAATTGGTGGGAGACTGAAAATGGCGCTTGATGGCGGGACTCCGGGCGATTCGATCCAGGTGGGTCAATTGCACATCCAATACCTGATCGATGGCGCCGCAACGGGTGGGATGGGCGTATTCGAATTGACGGTGCCGCCCGGCTCGCAGGTGCCGCCAGCGCACAGCCACACGCACAACGAAGAGTGCGTCTATGTGCTGGCGGGCAGGCTTCGGTACGCTGTCGACGGGGTGGCCCGAGACCTGGCGCCGGGAGAGTGGATGCATACCCCGCGCGGATCGGTGCATCAGTTCAGTAACCCGCACGGCGATGTGGCTCGCGCACTGGTTGTTCTCACGCCGGACATCGGGGCCCAGTACTTCCGCGACGTCGCCGATGTTGTCAATGCCGGCGCGCCACCCGACCGCGCGGCGCTGGTTGCGGTCATGTCCCGCTACGGGCTCATACCGGCGGCACCACCGGCGGCACCACCGGCGGCACCACCGGCGGCACCGGGTCAAGCGCAATCCATTGCCTAGGCCTGCGTCCAGCCCATCTCCACAAACACCCGGCACAGTGCTTCCATGCCCGCCGCGTCTTCGTCATCGAAGCGGGCAATCACGGGGCTGTCCACGTCCCACACGCCGATGAGCGTGCCGTCAGCAGCGATCAGCGGCACGACGATTTCCGATTCGGAGGCCGCGTCGCAGGCGATATGGCCGGCAAATGCATGCACGTCCCGCACGACCTGCGTGCTGCGAGTTTGCGCCGCAGTGCCGCAGACACCCTTGCCCAGGCCGATCCGCACGCAGGCGGGCTTGCCCTGGAATGGCCCCACTACCAGTTCGGTGCCGTCGTAGAAGTAGAAGCCCGCCCAGTTGAGATCCTTCAGCGCGTGGTAGACCAGCGCCGAAAAGTTGGCGGCATTGGCGATGCGGTCGGTCTCGTCCGCCAGCAGGGAGCGCGCCTGTGCGGCCAGTTCTTCATATTGCGCGGCCTTGGAGAGTGGGGCGGTGTCGCTGGATAGCTGAAACATGGTGCGGGTCCGGTGGCCTTGTCATTGCGGGGTCGAAGCCGAGATCCTAATCCCAAACCGAAACCTGCGCGCGGGTGGCATTGCCAACGCCATCCTGGTCAAGCCCAACCAGATCGGCACCCTGAGCGAGATGCTCGATACCGTGGGCGTGGCGCACGCGGCCGGGTACAGGGCGGTGATGTCGCATCGCTCGGGCGAGACCGAGGACGTGAGCATCGCGGACCTTGCGGTGGCGACCCGGTGCGGCCAGATCAAGACGGGGTCCATCTCCCGCGCGGATCGCACCGCGAAGTACAACCAGTTGATCCGCATCGAGCGCACGCTGGGGGCGCAGGCGCGCTACGCCGGCAGCGCAATCCTCAAGGGCCGGGGCTGAGCGGCGGCGCTGCACCGCGCAATACGGCGCAGCGCGTGGCCATCACGAGCCCGCCACCTTCAGCAGCACCGGGTCGTTGCGATACAGGTCGGGGAAC
The DNA here is from genome assembly GCF_058801495.1 of Cupriavidus sp. GW822-FHT03E04. NCBI lineage: Bacteria > Pseudomonadati > Pseudomonadota > Betaproteobacteria > Burkholderiales > Burkholderiaceae > Cupriavidus > Cupriavidus sp. GW822-FHT03E04. The sequence continues at coordinate 165,067 of NZ_JBXANI010000007.1, read as the reverse complement.
ATCTGCTTCAGGTAGCCGATCTTGGGCATGTCGTTGATGACGATGTACGGGTGCGAAGGATGGAGGGTCAGGAAATTCTGGTGATAGCTCTCCGCCGGGTAGAAGGCTTTGTAGTCCTCGATGCGGGTAACGATGGGTGCCTTGAACGCGTTGGCTTTGCCCAGTTGCGCGATATAGGCCTGCGCCACGCTGCGCTGCTCGGCGTTGAGCGGGAACACCGCCGAGCGGTACTGCGTGCCGTGGTCCGGGCCCTGGAAGTTGAGCTGCGTAGGGTTGTGCGCGACCGAGAAGAAGATCTGCAGCAGGCGGCCGTAGCTGATCTGCGCCGGGTCGAACGTGATCTGCACCGATTCCGCATGGCCGGTGCCGCCGCCGCTGACGGTCTCGTACTGGGCAGTGCTGGCTGCGCCGCCGGCATAGCCGGACGTGACCTGCTTCACGCCGCGCACGTGCTGGAACACGCCTTGCACGCCCCAGAAGCAGCCGCCGGCGAACACGGCCGTTTCCGTTGGCGCCGCGCTGGCTTTTTCATCGAGCGCGGGCGGGGGGATCTTGACGGCGTCTTCAGCCGAGTTGGCCACGCGCTGCCAGGCCAGCAGGCCCGCCGCCAGCATGACGAGGCCAGCGATTTTTGCGGCGGACGAGCGCGTCCACCAGGAGAAACCGGTTGATGTTTGCGTGGTCATGATTGCCTGTCCTTGAACGTTGCAGTGTCGTAATCAATGCGTGGAATATGGGTGGAATATGGGTGGAATAGGGCGGCTTGCGCGCGCATCAACCGAAGGTAAAGGCATAAGCCTCCACGCCGGGGTCCAGGAATTCGATCGTGAACGTGCGGTCGGCCACCTTGCCCGTCTGCCGTACCAGTTGATATAGCCGCTGCTCGGTCACCGTGCCGCTGCCATCCGCCGCCACATCGGTGCCGTGCGCGCTGCCTGGCGCGCCGCCGTCCACGCTTACCCGGAACCGCACTGGCTTGCCGTCCTTGCCCGGCCCCAGCACCAGATGCAGGTCGCGGGCGTGAAAGCGGTAGACGATCCGCCCGGAAGCGCCGGCCAGCGTGGCGTGCTCCGCACCCACCTGCCAAGTGCCGGCCAGGCCCCAGTCGTTGAGCGCGGGGCTGGCGGGCGCGGTATAAGTGTGCGCCTTGTCTTGCGCCTCGCCGCCGGGCGAGGCGAAGTTTTGCGCCCGCTCATAGCCAAGGTAGGTTTCGCCGGACTGGATTTCCGCTTTGTCGGCAGCCATCTGCACGCCTTGTACGCTTTGCGCATCGGCATGGCTGACGCCCATCGCCACTTTCGCCGCATCGGCATGGCCCGCTTGCGCCAGCAGTTGCTGGATCACCTGCTCGGATTTCGCGTACTCGCCCTCGCCGAAGTGGTGAAAGCGGATCTGCCCCTGCGCGTCGATGAAATAGTGCGCCGGCCAGTACTGGTTGTTGAAGGCGCGCCAGATCACATAGTTGTTGTCGACCGCCACGGGATAGTCGATGCCGAGGTCGCGCGTGGCCTTCTTCACGTTGTCGAGGTTGCGCTCGAAGGCAAACTCCGGCGCATGCACGCCGATCACCACCAGCCCCTGGTCGCGGTACTTCTGCGCCCAGGCCTTCACGTAGGGCAGGGTGCGCAGGCAGTTGATGCACGAGTAGGTCCAGAAATCGACCAGCACCACCTTGCCGCGCAGCGCCTCGGCCGTGAGCGGCGGCGAGTTCAGCCACGCCACGGCGCCGCCCAGCCCGGGCAGCTGGCCTTCCACGGGGAGTGCCGCGGCGGCGCTCTCGCTGGTCTTGCCGGTCTTGAGGCTGGTGGCGCGCATCATCGCGCCGGACGACGTGGCCATGGCCGCGCCATTGCCGGCTTCGGCCTGTTTAGCGGAAAGCTTGTCGACCAACTGCTGCTCGATGCCGCCCGTGGCCACGGTCGAGACGCGGGCCAGCACACCTGTGTCCAGCCCCAGCCCGATGGCAACCACGCCGAGCAACATGGCCGCGCCAAGGCCGCGCCGGACCCATTCCCCCGCGCCCAGCGAGCGCTTCATCGCGGTAAAGACCCGGCCGCCGATCAGCAAGGCCACCGCCAGCGACGTGGCCGCGCCCCCCGCGTAGGCCACTAGCAGCAGCGTGGTGCCGACGCTGGCGCCGCGCAGCGCCGCACCGGTCAGCACAAGGCCGAGGATCGGGCCAGCGCAAGGCGCCCACAGCAGGCCGGTGGCAATGCCGAGCAGGAACGACGAGCCGGGCCGGACCTGCCCGCCTTCGGCCTGCGCAAACGCGGAGAGCCGGCTGCCCGCGCTTACCAGCGGCTGCATCAGCCGCTCGGCCAGGCGCGGCAGCAGCAGCGTCAGGCCGAACACGGCCAGCAAGGCAATGGCCAGCCAGCGTCCGTACTGGTTGGCCTGGGTTACCCAGCCGCCGCCCACCGCCGCCAGCGTTGCCACCGCCGCGAAGGTCAGCGCCATGCCGGCCAGCAGCGGCAGGCCGCTGCGCACAAAGGGCTGGTCGGCCCGCGAGAACACGAAGGGCAGCACGGGCAGGATGCACGGGCTGAGGATGGTGAGCGCGCCACCAAGGTAGGCGAGGATAAGAAGGAACATGGAATGCTTCACTCTGGTTGTTGTCGGCGTTGGAGGCCCGCGCGGGCTCAGGCGGCTTGCGGCTTGAACGTCATCGCCACGCCGTTCATGCAGTAGCGCAGCCCGGTCGGCTTGGGGCCGTCGTCGAACACATGGCCCAGGTGGCCGCCGCAGCGCCGGCAGTGCACCTCCGTGCGCGATATGCCGAAGGACCGGTCCTCGTTCGTGCGCACGGCGTTCTCCAGCGGCGCCCAGAAGCTGGGCCAGCCGGTGCGGCTGTCGAACTTGGTGCGCGACGAGAACAGGTCGAGCTGGCATCCGGCGCAGGCGAAGATGCCGGCGCGATGCTCATCGTTCAGCGGGCTGCTGTAGGGCCGCTCCGTGCCTTCCTGGCGCAGCACGTTGTACTGGCTTGCGCTGAGCATCTGGCGCCACTGGGCGTCGGAGCGTACTACCTCGAAGGTTTCGGCGGGCTTGCCCGCGTTCGCCGTGCCGGCGGCCAGCGCGCGCCAGCCGCTCGCGGCCGCGAGCGCCGCCACGGCGGCGCCGCCCGATACCAAAAAGCGCCTTCTGCTTCCCATGATGTGCTCCTTGCCTCAATGTATCGATCGCTGCGACCGACTTGCCGTCGATCGCTGCCATGGATCGTTGGCCGCATCGTATGGCTGGCACCATCCCGGAGTCCTCACCAAAGGTTAAATTAAATGTGATAACTCGCCGCCTCAAAATTTTGCACAATAGCCAGGCCGGCGCTTTTCCTGTGCCCCCCTGTCACGCGCGAGCCGGCTCGCGCCTCTAGGCTGAACATGGATCACCCCAAGCGCATCCTGATCGTCGAAGACGACGTCGACATCGCCAACGTACTGAGCCTGCACCTGCGCGACGAGCGCTATGAAGTCGTGCACAGCGCCGACGGCAACGAAGGCCTGCGGCTGCTGGCGCAGGGCAACTGGGACGCGCTGATCCTCGACCTGATGCTGCCCGGCGTGGACGGGCTGGAGATCTGCCGGCGCGCCCGCGCCATGACGCGCTACACGCCGATCATCATCACCAGCGCGCGCGCAAGCGAAGTCCACCGCATCCTTGGCCTGGAACTTGGCGCCGACGACTACCTGGCCAAGCCGTTCTCGGTGCTCGAGCTGGTGGCCCGCGTGAAGGCGCTGCTGCGCCGCGTGGATGCGATGGCCAAGGACCTGCGGATCGATGCGGGCAGCCTGGAGCTGGGCGGCCTGTCGATCGATCCGCTCACGCGCGAGGCCAGCGTGGACGGCCGGCGCATCGAGCTCACCCCGCGCGAGTTCGACCTGCTGTATTTCTTCGCCAGGCATCCCGGCAAGGTCTTCTCCCGCATGGACCTGCTCAACGCCGTCTGGGGCTATCAGCACGAGGGCTACGAACATACCGTCAACACCCATATCAACCGGCTGCGCACCAAGATCGAGGCCGACCCGGCACAGCCCAGCCGCATCCTGACCGTATGGGGGCATGGCTACAAGCTCGCGGCGGGAGCCCAAGGAGGCGCGCCGTGAGCCTTGACCTTGGACTGAACCTGAGCCGCCGCCTGACCCTGACGCAGCGGCTGTCCCTGGTGTTTTCCGTGCTGCTGCTGGCCTGCTGCGGCGCCTCCGCGTGGCTGCAGGTCCGCTCCAACGACATGCGCGAGAAGGAGGTCATCCAGGACCTGTCGCGCGGGCTGGCCGGCCATATTGCGCGCAATGCGTCGCTGATGGACGCCAACGGGCTCAAGCCGGATGCGTTGCGCCGCCTGTTCGGCCAGTTGATGGTGGTGAACCCGAGCGTGGAGGTGTACCTGCTGGACAGCCAGGGCCGGATCCAGGGGCACGATGCGCCGGCCGGGCACCTGCAGCGCCAGCAGGTAGACCTCAAGCCGGTGCAGCGCCTGCTGGCCGGCGAGCCGCTGCCTATCCTTGGGGACGATCCGCGCAGCGCGGGCGGGCGCAAGGTGTTCAGCGCCGCGCCGCTGCGCGTGGGCGGTGCCGAGCCCGCCGGCTACATCTACGTGGTGCTGCTGGGCGAGGCGCATGACGAACTGGCGGCGCGCGCCTCCGCCAACTCGGTGCTGCGCACCACGCTGTGGTCGATGGGGCTGGTGGCGCTGCTGGGATTGCTGGCCGGGTTGATGGCGTTTGGCCTCATCACGCGGCCGCTGCGCCGCCTGACCGAGGCGATGCGGCGGTTTGATGCCGATGGTGCGCCCGAGACGCAGCCGCGCGTGCCGCGCTCGCCGTGCGGCAATGCGCGCGATGAAATCGTCGCGCTGGAAGCGGCCTTCGCGCAAATGGCGGACCGCATCGCCGAGCAATGGCGCGCGCTGACCAAGCAGGACCAGGAGCGGCGCGAGCTGGTTGCCAATATTTCCCATGACCTGCGCACGCCGCTGACCTCGCTGCACGGCTACCTGGAAACGCTGTCGCTCAAGGCCGATACGCTTAGCGAGGCCGAGCGCCAGCGCTACCTGGCCATCGCGCTGGCGCAAAGCGTCAAGGTGGGGCGGCTGGCGCAATCGCTCTTTGAGTTGGCGCGGCTGGAGCACGGCATTGTGCAGCCGGCGCTGGAGGATTTTTCGCTGGTGGACCTGGTGCAGGACGTGTTCCAGAAGTTCGAGCTGCCGGCCGAGGCGCGCCATGTGCGGCTGCGCGCCGGCATCCCGCAGCGCCTGCCCGCCGTCACGGCCGATCTCGGCATGATCGAGCGCGTGCTGACCAACCTGCTGGACAACGCGATCCGCCATACACCCGCCGAAGGCGCCATCGATGTCGATCTCGCCCTGCGCGACGGCAAGGTGGCGGTCACCGTCAGCGATACCGGCCCCGGCATTCCGGCGGAACTGCGCGAGAGCCTGTTCCAGCGGCCGTTCAGCGCCGGCGGCGCGCATCGCGGCGGCGGGCTGGGGCTGCTGATCGTGCAGCGCATGCTGCAGCTGCATCACAGCCAGATCCGGCTGGTGGAGCGCGCCGGCAGCGGTACGGTGTTCAGCTTTGAGTTGCCGGTGTCCAGCGTCGCTGCCGGCAATGCCCGCTAGCGGCGGGCAGGTTCAGCCCGCTGCCTGGCCGGAGAAGCGTTCGATCAGCCATGCGGCAGCGGGGCCGGGTGGCGTGTCGGTCCGGTAGATCGCATCGAAGGGGTAGAAGTTGCCGTGATTGTCGGGCAGGTCGAGCAGCACCAGACGGCCCGCGTCTAGGTCTTCCTGCACCATGGGCATCGGCATATTGCCCCAGCCTATGCCTTCTCGCAGCAGCATGTGCTTGGCGCCAAGATCGGCCAGCCGCCAGGTATGCGTGCTGACCACCGCGAAATCCATGCCGCGCGTCAACGCCGAGCGGTCCGACAGCACCAGTTGCACATGATGGCGCGCGGCGCCCGGTGGATTCGGGTTGCCGCTGGCCAGCGGATGGCCCGGCGCCGCAACCGGCCATAGCATCACATTGCCGATCCGGATGCGCTCGATTCCCGCTACGCCCGAGCTGAGCGGCCCGCTAACGCCAATGGTGGCGGCGCGGTCCAGCACCATCTGCGTCACGGCGCCAAGTGCCTCCATGTGCAGGTGCAGCGCTACCGTGGGAAATGTCTCTCGAAAGGCCTTCAGCGCGTCCACCACCCGGGATGCCGGCAGCATCACGTCCAGCGTCAGGTGGACCTCGGCCTCCAGGCCTTGCAGCAAGCCCTTGACCTTCGCGCGCAGCCCGTCGATGCCCATGGTGACTGTGCGCGCCTCGGCCAGCACGGTGCGGCCCGCCTCGGTCAGTTGCGGTTTTTTGGTGGTCTTGCGGTCGAACAGCGCCACGCCGAGCTGATTCTCCAGGTTGGCGATCGTATAGCTGATGACCGAGGTCGCCCGGCTGAGCTTGCGGGCCGCGCCGGCAAAGCTGCCGACGTCCACCACGGTCAGGAACACCTTCAGTTGATCCAGCGTGGGCGTACCGGGATTTGGCATCTTATCGATTTTATCGAACGTTTCGATCCATATTATCCCAGTTTCGCGGACGTAAAAATCCGCCTACATTTAGGCCCATCGGTTGCAGTACCCGATTCAGACCCTGAACCCGAACCTGAACCCGAACCCTGATCCCCTGACTCAACCGGCCTGCCATGACCGTGCGGCCGTATCAAATGGAGAACCACCATGTCCCAAGCCGCCCAACTCAACGCCCAGGCCAACTCCCAGGCCAACTCCCGTGCCGACACACCCGCCGCAGCCGGCGTGGCAGTGCTGGGCCGTGTTCTGATTAGCGCCATCTTCTTGCTCTCCGGCGCGTCCAAGCTGGCCGCGCCGGCCGCCATGATCGGCTACATTCAGTCGGTCGGCCTGCCGCTGCCGCAGGTGGCGCTGGCCATTGCCATCGTCGTGGAAGTGGTGGGCGGCATCGCCCTGGTGTTGGGATACCGCACCCGCCTGGTGGCTGCCATCCTGGCTGTCTTTAGCGTGGCGACCGCGCTGGCCTTCCATGCCAACCTGGCGGACCAGAACCAGTTCATCCACTTCTTCAAGAACATTGCGATGGCCGGCGGCCTGCTGCAGATCGTGGTCTACGGTGCAGGCCGCTTCAGCCTGGATGCTCGCCGCGGGAACGCTTAACGCGCGGGGCGGGTTTCAAGCGCAGCCATGCGCATGGGAAACGCCAGCACGAAGAGCAGCGCGGCCAGCACCAGGGCCGCGCTGAGGATGTACAGGCTATCCGTGAAGCCGCCGGTGGCCGCCTTGATGGTGCCCACCATGACCGGCGCCACCAGGCCCGCGCTACTGCCGATCGTGCTGATCATGGCGATGCCGGCAGCCGCGCCCCGGTCCGCGAGGATGCTGCCCGGCACGGACCAGAGAATCGTGAAGGCGCTGGAGATGCCCGCCGACGACAGCGCCAGGCACAGCACCGCCGCCAGCGGGTTGTGCATGAACAGCGTGGTGAGCGACAAGCCCAGCGCGCCAACCAGCGCCGCCACGGCAAAATGCCAGCGCCGCTCCCCCGTGCGGTCTGAATGGCGCCCCACGACGATGGACGCCACAATCCCGGTGACCGCCGGCACCACCGCGTAAAACCCCACCTGCAGCACGCTCAACCCCATCATCTTCAACAGCGTGGGCTGCCAGAACGACAAAGCATAGATGCCCAGGATGGCGAGAAACGAGATCAGGCCGAGCATCCACACGCGCCGGTCGCGCATCGCGGCGCCAAAGCCGTGGGTCGCGCGGATGCCGTTGGCGGCCTGGTCCTCCTCCAGCAGCCGGGCGACGCGTTGCCGCTCAGGGGCGCTGAGCCACCGTGCCTGCGCAGGGCCGTCCGACAGGATGAAGAAGGCCAGGATGCCCAGCAGCGCGCTCGGTATCCCCTCCAGCAGGAACAGCCACTGCCATCCCTGCAAGGACCACGCGCCATTGAGGAACGTCATCACCAGGCCCGCCAGCGGCCCGGCCACGATTGGCGCGGCGCCATAAGCCATGAAAAACAGCGCCGTCACCTGTGCCCGGCGGCGCGACGGGTACCAGAGCGTGAAGTAGAACAGCACCCCCGGCGCGAACCCGGCCTCCAGCACCCCGATCAGGAACCGCAACGCATAGAACTGTGTGGGCGTGCTCACGAAGATCATGGCCGCGCACGCCAGTCCCCACAGCCCCATGATGCGCAGCAGCGTGGCCCGCACGCCGATCTTTGCCAGCATCAGGTTGCTGGGCACCTCGAACAGCGCATAGCCGAGAAAGAAGATGCTCGCGCCCAGGCCAAAGACGGCATCGCCAAAGCCGAGGTCCTCGCGCATCTGCAGCTGCGCATAGCCAACGTTGGTCCGGTCCAGGTAATTGAAGACATAGCACACGCATAGCAGCGGCAGCAGCCGCCATGTGATCTTGCGGAACAGTTCGGCGTCGCTGGCCGGATCGGCGGCGGCCGTGCCGGCGGGCTTGGTGAGGGTGGCGGTGTTCATTGCGCGGGCCCCCGGTCTGCCCGCGTGCTGGTCGGGTGGCCGAACTCGGTCTCGCCCCACAAGTGGCTGGATGGCGCGCCTGGGAACAGCCAGTACGGCGTGCACTCGGACGACGGCACGACGTTGCAAAACGGATGCGCTTCGGAGGCGCCCGCGATGGTTTTCTCCAGCACCATGGACAGGTACTGGTCGTTGCTGCCCTCCTGCGTATTGCCATTCAGGATCACCTCGGCGCCGGTGGCGCGCGCAAAGCGCCGGATGCCGTTGTGGCGCGAGTGCTCCGGCGACCAGCTGTCCGCGCTGACACCGTTCTCGCTACTCACGCGGATGCCGTCGGGCGTGCGATAGACCAGCGAGTGATTGCCTTCGGTGTGCCCCGGCGTGTGCACCAGCGCCAGGCCGTGGCCCAGGTGCACGCTGCCGTCGAAAGCGACGATGCGCTCCCGCGGCACGTCCGCGAGGCCATTGGGGCAGTACCAGTCGGCCTGCACCGGCAGCAGGCCGTGCACGCTGGCCAGTTCCTGCCGGTGCACCAGAAGCCTCGCGTTGGGCAGCAATCCGCGGCTCGCGCCGCTGCCGAGCCAGCGGCGCACGTCCTGCGTGTGCAGGTGATCGTAGGTGATGTAGTCGATCTGCTCGGGCGCCACGCCGCAGCGTGCCAGCGCTTGCAGCACCGTGCCGTAGACGGGGGCGATGGTGTTGTGCAGGAACCGCGGCGTCTGCGTGCTCATGCGCTTGAAGTAGGGCGTCTCGGCGCCGGCCTCGAAGTCCGCGGGGGTGAACAGCAGCGTGCGCAGGCACCCCGCGAAGTCCTCGTACTGGATCAGCACCATGCGCGACAGCAGGTGGATCAGGTGCGGCTTGAGCATCTGCTGCGAGTACACGCCGTTAAAGGCGTACCAGGCCGGGTAGGGAACCCGCAGCAGGTTGAAGCTGCGCGCGAACCGGACCGGCGGCGCGTCCAGGAACTGCTCGCGGAAGCGCGCTGCGCCGCGGCGCAGCGCGCGCAGGCGGTCCTGTGGCGCGCTGGCGCTGCGGGCGCCGTCAAAGTCGGAGATCGGCAGCAGGCCTGTCGGGTCGGGTTCGCGTTTCATGCGTTGTCTCCTGTGGTTCTTGTCTTTCTTTTTATGCGGCTTCGGCCTGGCGCGCTTGTGGCTGGCCCAGCAGGCCGCCGATCAGCTGGGGCAGCATGTCCGGCGGCGTGCCGGCCAGCAACTGGCGCAGCATCGTCAGCGTGTCGAAATACACGCGCTCGCAAACCAGGCGCTCGCCCTCGAAGATGAATAGCGCGATCATGCGGCAGCGAAACGCATTGCCCGTCGGCGGCAAGCCGCGCAACGGGCCACGGTGCGTGCCCAGCAGCCAGAACTCCACGATCACGGCATCGTCCGTGTGGCGCAGCTGGATGATCTCGTGGCGCTGGTCGGGGAAGGCCAGGCGGCTGTCGATGTAGTACTGGCGCACGGTGTCGATGCCGTCATGCACTTCGCCACTGGGAATCAGCTCGTAGTGCGGGTGCGGGAAGGTGGCGAGCACGGCGTCGAAATCCTGCCGGGTTTCATCGGCGAAGTGGTCAAGCACCAGGCGCTCGCGGCGCGCCTTGAGATCGGGGGAGAGGGTTGTGGTCATGCTGAAAGCTCCGTGGCGGGCAATCTGCGGAACACCGCGGCCGATGCCGCAGTCCGTTGCCTGGAGCGATTATCTGCAGCGTGCCGGCGCAAGACTGTCGCCGCTTGGCAGTTGCCGATCCGGATAAACCCCGGGTTTGGCGCGCGTGTGCCAGGCGCCCATTTCTTCTGTTTGATGGGCGGTGGAGCCGGGGGCGTTACGTAACGCGTAACGGAACAGGCGGGCGAAGGGCGCGCTTCAAACGCGCGATCCCGGCTTCATCCATTTCCTGCAAAGCCAATCCGCAAGCGGGTTCCTGGGCTGTGAGCACGGTCGCGTGCGGCACGGGAAAAGGCGCTTTTCACCTCGGGCATAACTATTGCGTCCAGGCCACTACTTGACGATTCAACGCAATAACCAGAGAGGTCTGACCGTGCGCAATCAGCAATATTTCCTTGGTATCACATTGGGCACGTTGGTGCTGCTTGGCGGCTGTGCCAACGGATCCGACGGCGCCATGGGCAAGACAGGCGCCACAGGCCCGACGGGCAATACGGGAGCGGCTGGCAATGCCGGTGTCACGGGGGCGGCCGGTAGCGCAGGTGCCAAGGGCGATGCCGGGGCTACCGGCGCCACGGGGACCAACGGATCGGTGGGCGCAGCGGGAGCTACAGGCGCCACCGGCGCCACTGGCACGAACGGAGCGGGCGGCGCTACGGGAGCCACAGGGGCAACTGGCACGACGGGTGCCAACGGCCCCTCGGGCGCCACTGGCGCTACCGGGCCTGCGGGGTCCACGGGCGCCACCGGCGGCACGGGGCTCACCGGCGCGACTGGCCCCTCGGCACTGAATCAGCTCGGCACGGCAATCAGCGGCGTGGGCAGTGCCGTCGGCGCGGTGGGCACCGGCCCGCTGGCTGCCGTCACCACGCCTGTGGGATCCATCGTCAGCCAGGTTGGCCAGATCGTGGGTGGCGCGGGACCACAGGCCATCACCAATCCGGTGACACAGATCACTGGCACGCTAGGCCAGGCGATCGTGCCGTTGACCTCCACGCTGACCGGCGCCACGCAGACCCTGGGCGCAGCGACCGGGCTGGGTTCCGTCGTCGACAATTTGCTGCGCACGGTTGGCGGTACGGTGGGCACCGTTGGCACTACGGTCACGCAGACCAACGCGCCGGTGGTATCCGGCCTGGGGGGCATCGTGACGTCCACCGGCAATACGGTCTCCGCGCTGGGCGGACTGGTCAACGCCCCCACGGGTGGCACTGGCACTGGCACTGGCACTGGCAATAACCCGCTGGCTCCGGTCACGAACCTGCTTGGCGGGCTGACGGGTGGCCTGGCACCGGGCAATACGCCGGCGTCGGGCCTGCTCGCGCCAGTGACCAGCCTGCTCAACAACACCCTCGGCACAGTGACGCATGCCACGGGCAGTGGCGGCGGCGCGCTGCCTGGTGCCTTGCCTGGCTCGCTGACCAGTGCATTGGCTCCGGTCACCAACGTGCTGACAGGCGCCACTGGTGCAACTAGCGCGGCGGGCGGTGGCAACGCGGGCACGGGTGGCCTGCTCGGCGGACTGCTTGGCGGGTTGGGCGGCACCAAGCCCTGATACTTGCCGACAAAGCCGGATCTGCCTTGCCGTGCTTCCCGCTCCCGCGTGGGGGAGCGGGTGAGCGCTCGTTACGCCTGCGTGCTGGAAAACACCAAAGGCTTCGCTTCAAGTGGCTCCTAGCTAAGCCACCCCTCTCCCCGGCCCTCTCCCCCTGAGGGGCGAGGGAGAGACAGCCGTCGTCATGGCGCGCGGCGTTTGCCCGTTCGGCGGCTTCGGCTAAAGCTTCAGGTTTGTCAGCCCCCCGAAGCCGATACCATGGCGCCGGCTTCTTGCCACGCCGTTGTGCTGACGCGCGTGGTCAGCTCGACAAAGCTGGCCACGCTGGCGGTTCGCAAGGGATAGTAGGCCACCTGATGGCGCGCGCAGACGCGCTTGAGCATGCTCATGGAGTCATGGTCGATGCAGTCGACGGGAAACACCACCATGTCCGCGCGGGCCACGGTTGCCGCCAGCAGGCCCTTCCTGTCCTCGATGCCGCCGTCGTGCAGCACGAGCTGGCCGCCGGTGGATTCCACCAGCGATTTCAGGGTGTGGTTGGAGCCAGGGCGTCCGCCGACATAGACAATGCGTTTTCCCTGTAGCTGGCGCAGCCCGGCGTGGCGCTCCTCCCCTTGTGCCGCGGCGGGGAGCACGGCGCGTTCCATGGCTTCGGATTCGGCGCGGCTGATCTTCAGCTGGGCCAGTGCGTCGTCAAGCTGCGCGCGCACCGCTTGCATCTGCTCGTGTTCGCGCATGGCGCGTTGCTCCGCGGCTTCGCGGCGGCTTGCCTGCAGTGCGAGTTCCGCGTCGCGTGCCGCCAAGCTCTCTCGCAGCATCTGCAATGCCGTATCCGTATCCGTGTCGCGCGGCCCCGCTTGCCGGTCCGCGCGCACGTTCAGCTGGCTGAGCTGATCGCTCATCTGGCGGATCGCCATTTCATGCCGTGTGCTCAACGTCTGCAGGCGCTCCTGCTGGCGCTCGAGCTTGTCCCGCAGCGTGGCGTTTTCTTCTTCCAGCGCGATCAGCCGGCGGATGTCGGCGCGATTCGCCGCACCCACCAGGTGCGACAGCATGTGCACCTCGCCAAACGCCGCCTGGCGAACCGCGGTGCTGGCTTCAGGGTGCGTCATCACCGCCCAGTAAGCCGGCGGGATGTCGCCGCTGCTGACGGCGTCGTCCCAGAGCTTGCGCACGGCATCCGCATCCTTGGCTGCGCCGAAACGCTTCAATGTGCTCGCGTAGCGCTCATCGAGCGCTTTCTGGAACGCCTTGCAACCCTCGCCGCCTGCGCTGGAAAGCTTGACCGCTTCGTGGTGGATTTCGAGGTCGGTGGCGCGTTGCCGGTCCAGCGTGGTGAAGCGCGGTACCAGCTTGCGCAGCTCGCTGGTGGTCATGCAGGTGCCGATCACCGAGCAGTGCAGGTGCGAGTCCAGTTCGGCAAGGCGCGTGCGCCGCCGGACTGCGCGGCCCTGCGGTTCGGCTGGCGAGCGGCAACCGGAGGCCGGTGGCTGCTCGTGGCCAAGCGCGGCCCCAATGCCATTGGCGCGAGCAAGGCGAAACGGTGGCGTGTGCATGCGGACCTCGCGTGGGAGAAGACGGACAGGGTGGCGCGTTGCCATGCCTCGAGGAGGGGCAACGTCGGGATTCCCGTTTGGTCAGCGAAATATATCATTGAATATAACGGGTGTGCGGCGGCGCAGGCGCGTAAGGCACCAAGGCACCAAGGCCGCGCTGCCGGCAACCACCGGGTATGCCCTAGAATTGCAGCGCCAGACAGGCAGATCAAAAGGAGCGGCAATGATGGTGGATGCGAAAGATACGGCTGTACTGCTTTTTTCCTACGGGACGCTGCAAGACAAGGCGGTGCAGATCGCCAACTTCGGCCGCGAACTGGCTGGTCGCCATGACGCCATCCCCGGCTACTCGCAATCGATGGTCGCCATCGATGACCCTGCCGTGGTTGCTACCAGCGGAAAGACGCATCATCCGATTGTCCAGCCCAGCCCGGATCCCAACGATGAGGTGGCCGGCATGGTCTTCGAGATCACCGCGCAGGAATTGGCATCCGCCGATGCCTATGAAGTCTCGGACTACAAGCGCGTCGCGGTGACGCTGAAATCGGGCGTTCAGGCGTGGGTCTACGTCCGGGCCTGAGCCAGAGTGGTTATCAGGAAGGACGGCATGGCGAAGGGATGTGAACGCGCTATGATCTGCCGATCAGCCACCCGGGCGCCACAGGCCGGGACCCATGCGGCCGGGCGATGGCCGCGGACATGACGAGGCGAGGACAAGATGAAAACCAGCGCAAGAAACCAATTGAGCGGCAAGGTCAGCGCAGTCCACAAAGGCGCGGTGAACGACGAAATCGAGCTGGAGATTGCCGGCGGCGTGCGGATCGTGGCGACCATCACCGCCGAGAGCACGAAGCGTCTCGGACTGGCTGTCGGCAAGGAAGCCGTTGCGCTGATCAAGGCATCGTCCGTGATCGTGGGTGTGCCCGACCCGGACATCCTGCTCTCCGCGCGCAACCAGCTTGCCGGCACGGTATCGGGCATCAAGATCGGGGCGGTGAATGCGGAGGTTTCCATCGGCCTGGCGCAGGGCGGCGAGATCGTGGCCATCATCACCAATGACAGCGTGACCAGCCTCGGACTGGTGCAAGGTGGCGCGGCCGTCGCCATCTTCAAGGCCTCCAGCGTCTTGCTGGCTGCGCGCGCATAAGCCTGCCGCGCAATGGTGCCTATTGGGCGGCAGGCGCCGCGAACACTTGTAACGCTTTGCGGATCGTATGGTGCTACCCGCATAGGCGCTAGCGCTATTGCAAAGCGCGCATATTCCGCTGGGGATGCCGCCGGGGTACCATGCCGCCATGGTCAAACTTGCTCGCTCCCGAACCTCGGTCAGCCCGGATACGCCGCAGGCGCTGTTTCGCATGCGCGTGATGCTGGGCGATACCATCGCCATTGGCCCCGGCAAGATCGCGCTGTTGGAAGCGATCCGCGAATGCGGCTCCATTTCCGCCGCGGCGAAACACCTCGACATGTCCTACAAGCGGGCCTGGGATCTGCTCAACGAAATCAACCGCTCGATGGCCAGGCCGGCAGTGGATTCCGAGCATGGCGGCGCGCAGGGCGGCGGCACCGTGCTCACGCCGGTGGGCGAGGAAGCGATCCGGCTCTACCGCGCCGCGGAGCTACGCGCGGCCAAGGCCTGCGAGGCCGAGATCAACGGCCTGATCAAGCTGCTGGCCAAGCCTTGAGCTTGCGGCCTACGCCTGCCACTGCCGAACCTCGATGCCACTGACCGCCAGCGCCTGGCGCGGGCCAAGCTTGAGGTCGCGCAATGACACCAGGTGCAGGCCGCCAAGGTCGGGATCGAACGCCACGCCGTCCTTTTCCACCACCAGGATCACGCCGCTGCCCACGGCCGTGTTGTACAGCTCGTGCCAGGTGAACAGGCATCGGTAGCCGTCTTTCGCGACCACGGCGACCACGCTCTGCTTGCGCCGCCCGATGGGCAGCGCCTGCATGCCGGCGAGGTCAAGCAACTGCGTCACGCGCACGCCGCGCCAGTGCCGCACTTCGCGGACATGGCGCCCCGAATAGCATTGGATGGTTGCCGGCCCGCCCACCACATCAGCGCATCCCGCCAGGGCTGCCGCGTCCAGGCTGAGCGTTTGCGCCAGCCCAGAAATCGTCAGTGCATCGGACTGGTATTGCCGCACCTTGCTCTCGTCGCCAGTTCTGGCGGGCAGCGCTTCATTCACGGAACTCTCTCCTTAGGTGGGCAGGGCGCCTGTTTTGACCCGCGTTATATACATCGCTATATTTCGCTAACCGAGGCATGGTACGAGGTTCGAATAGGCGTATCAAGTGCCGGCGGCGTTTGCGCTATGCTTGGCGCCGCGCACGCCGCACATCTCCCATGGACTGCTGTTTCTCCGAGCCCAACGCATGCAAGAACCGAACTCCACCGCTCTGCCCACCCCACGTTTTGAAGCCGGCCGCACATTCTGGATAGCGGGCCTCGGCGGGCGCTTCACGCTGGAAACGAACGGCGGCATCCCCGCGCTTTGGGAAGCGTTCGGCCCCTCCATTGGCGAAGTCCCTGGCCAGGTGGGCGGTTTGACCTACGGCCTGTGCTGCAATCCCAGGGACGATGGCAGCTTCGAGTATGTGGCTGGCGTGGAAGTGAGCAGCCCGGACGGACTGCCGTCATCGTTTCGCTGCATCAAGGTCGAGCCGCAGCGCTACGCCGTATTCGTGCATGCAGGCGATGTCTCGACGCTGCATGAGACGTTTCACCGCATCTGGCATCAATGGCTGCCCGCGTCCGGGTTCCAGGCCGGGCATGCGCCTGAGTTTGAGCGCTACAGCGTGGACTTCGATCCGGTGGCGGGAACGGGCACCGTGGAAATCTGGCTGCCGGTCAGGGGTGGGGCGGATGCGGCGGCCTGAGGCGGTACCCGTCACGCGCGCGAACACCACCATGCATATAAAGACCGTCAACGCATTGATCCTCGCATTGTTTTCCGCGAGCAGTTTTTCCACCACGCCGTGCCCGCCCGATGCGCCGTGCGGCCCGTTGCCGCCGGAATTCAAGGTGGCGATGTACGCCTCCATCGTTGCCTTCCCAATGGCTTGCGCGAAGCTGGATCCCGCGAACGCGCCGCGCTACGAGGCAGCCTTGTCGGCGGAGCTTGGCAAGCTGGGTGCCGACGATCAGGCGGCCATGGATGAGGCAAGACGCGATCCTGCCTTGCCCGCAATGCTGATCTCCGCGTCAAAGGCGCTTGAGGCGGAGCAATCGCCCGCGCGGCTTCTGCGCAAATGCAGCCGTGCGCTCCAGCGCACCGAGGCGGCGGAGCCGGCAAGCCCGAAGTGAGCGCAGGCAGGATTGCGCGCCGTGCTTTGTTACCTCGCCCGCCTTGAGTCCCCCGCCGCGATGAACAATACTGGCCCGTAGGCCGCTGCGGCGCGAGCGGGCCGGTTTTGTTTCCGCATGCGCGGAAGTGATTTCAAGGAGTAAGCCATGTTGCGCGACAGTCATGCATTCAGCGGATTCTCCGTCGACGACATCGCCAAGGCCACGAATTTCTATGGCGGTACGCTGGGGCTGGAAGTGTCCGCGAGCGGGGGCTTGCTGACCCTGTATATCGCCGGCGGCAACAACGTGCTGCTTTATCCCAAGCCGAACCACGTGCCTGCGACGTTCACGGTGCTGAATTTCCCGGTGAAGAGCGTGGACAAGGCCGTGGAGGCACTCGGCAAGCTCGGCGTGCGCTTCGAGACCTACGACCTGCCCGGGCTGAAGACCGACGAGCGGGGCATCTGCCGCAGCGAGGGCGGCCCCGTCATCGCCTGGTTCAAGGACCCGGCCGGCAATATTCTCTCTGTGCTTGAGGCGACATAGGCTGTTTTGGCCGGGCACCGGGCACCGGGCGGCTCGCGGGCCGCCTAATGTGCCTATCCGCATTATTTCAATGATTGTTGAAATATTGAAATGATGGCGTTATGATCCGGGGCATGAACCCGAACCTGGTCGTACGCGCCCTTGGCGCCCTTGCCCACGAATCCCGTCTTGCCATCTTCCGCGCGCTGGTGGTGGCAGGCCCCAGGGGCATCGCCGCCGGCGACATCGCCCAACAGGTCGGCATTTCGCCCTCCAGCCTCTCGTTTCACCTGAAGGACCTGTCCCACGCGGAACTGGTGGCTTCCCGCCAGGACGGCCGCTTCGTGATCTATTCGGCCAACTTCGCCGCCATGAGCGGCCTCGTTGCCTTCCTGACCGAGAACTGCTGTGGCGGGGCGCCATGCGAGGTGCCCGCCGCGCCGGCGTGCTGCGACGCCAAGCCGGAGGCCTCCGATGCGGCACGCTGAATCCGCGCGGCTCGCTGTGGCGGATGCGCCCGCCCAGGCCATTGGTTTTTTCGAGCGCTACCTGACGCTGTGGGTGGCGTTGTGCATCGTCGCGGGGATCGTGCTGGGGCAGGCCATGCCCGGCTTTTTCGCCGCCGTGGCCAGCATGGAGGTGGCGCAGGTCAACCTGCCGGTTGGCGCGCTGATCTGGGTGATGATTATCCCGATGCTGATCCGGATCGATTTCGGGGCGATGGGCCAGGTGGCCGGCGTTTGGCGTGGCATTGGCGTGACGCTGTTCGTGAACTGGCTGGTGAAGCCGTTCTCGATGGCGCTGCTGGGCTGGCTGTTCGTGCGGCACGTCTTTGCCGGATGGCTGCCCGCCGGACAGCTCGACAGCTACGTCGCCGGGTTGATCCTGCTGGCGGCCGCGCCGTGCACGGCGATGGTGTTCGTGTGGTCGCAGCTCTGCAAGGGCGATCCGTATTTCACGCTGTCGCAGGTCGCGTTGAACGATGCCATCATGGTGGTCGCCTTCGCGCCGGTGGTGGCGCTGCTGCTGGGCCTGTCGTCCATCGCGGTGCCGTGGGACACCCTGGTCACCTCCGTCGCGCTCTACATCATCGTTCCCGTGGCCGTGGCGCAGGTCATCCGCCGGGCGCTTCTCGCACGAGGAGACGCGGCGTATCAGCGGGCGGTGGCGGCGCTCGGCCCTTACGCCATCTGCGCGCTGCTGGCCACGCTGGTGCTGCTGTTCGGCTTCCAGGGGCAGGCCATCGTCAACCAACCCCTGGTGATCGCGATGCTGGCCGTGCCGATCCTGATCCAGGTGTTCCTCAACTCGGGGCTGGCCTATCTGCTCAATCGCAAGCTTGGCGTCGCGCATTGCGTGGCCGGCCCGTCCAGCCTGATCGGCGCGAGCAATTTCTTCGAGCTGGCCGTTGCCACGGCCATCAGCCTGTTTGGCTTCCAGTCGGGCGCGGCGCTCGCTACCGTGGTGGGCGTGCTGATCGAGGTACCTGTCATGTTGCTGGTGGTGCGCATCGTCAACCGCTCGCAGCCCTGGTACGAAGCCGGCATCCAGAAGCATCCATCAAGGTAGTCAAGCATGCACGTCCAGATCTATCACAACCCCGACTGCGGCACGTCGCGCAATACGCTCGCGATGATTCGCAACGCCGGGATCGAGCCCGAAGTCATCGCGTACCTCGCGCAACCGCCGGAGCGCGCGGTGCTCAAGGCGATGATTGCCAGTGCCGGGCTGACGGTACGCGAAGCGCTTCGTGAGAAGGGGACACCCTACGCCGAACTCGGCCTGGGCGATCCGGCGCTCACTGACGACCAGTTGCTCGACGCCATGCAGGCGCACCCGATCCTGATCAACCGGCCGTTTGTGGTGACGCCGCTCGGCGTGCGGCTGTGCCGGCCATCCGAACTGGTGCTGGACATCCTGCCATCGCCGCAGCGCGGTGCCTTTGCCAAGGAAGACGGCGAGCGCGTGATCGATGCCGACGGCCGGAGGGTCGGCCGATGACGGATGCGTTGCGTAACGTCGCGCTGCCGCTGCTGGACATACCCACCGAGCAAAAGCTGGAGCCGCGCAGCGTCTCAACGCATGCGCCGCGCATTCTCCTGCTCTACGGCTCGCTACGCCCGAACTCCTATAGCCGCCTGCTTACGCTCGAAGCCGAGCGGATCCTTCGGCACCTCGGCGCGCAAACCAAGGTCTTCGATCCGCATGGCCTTCCCATCACGGACAGTGTGCCGGCGGATCATCCGAAGGTGGCCGAGCTGCGCGCGCTGTCCGCATGGTCGGAGGGCCAGGTCTGGTGCAGCCCCGAGCGGCACGGCACGCTGACCGCGGTGTTCAAGAACCAGATCGACTGGTTGCCGCTGGAGATTGGCGGCATTCGTCCCACGCAGGGCCGCACGCTGGCCGTCATGCAGGTTTGCGGCGGCTCGCAGTCCTTCAATGCCGTCAATGCGTTGCGTGTGCTCGGGCGCTGGATGCGCATGGTGACGATCCCGAACCAGTCATCCGTGCCGAAGGCCTACCAGGAATTCGACACGGATGGCCGCATGGCACCTTCCGCGTTTTATGACCGGGTGGTCGACGTGATGGAGGAACTGGTCAAATTCACCTTGCTGGTCCGGGACCGCTCCGCTTACCTGACGGACCGGTACAGCGAGCGCAAGGAGAGCGCGCCGCCGGTTGCAGCGGCGCTTGCCCAGGCCGCGATGGATCATGAGCGCGCTGCGCAGGCGCTGGAAGGCGACGACAGCGAAGAAGGCGAAGTCGAGTAGCGTCGCCGATGTGGCTGCGGCGCGGGAAGCATGGCCTGAGGTGCGATCCGCTAGGCGGCGGCCAGCCCAAGCGAGCGCAGCTTTGCCCCCTGGTCGAAGTACGGCCGCTCGCAAACGATCTTGTCGCTGTCGGGCGCGAACTCGAACGACGCGGCCATGCGCACGCGAAACGCGCGGCCCGTGGGCGGGTAGACGGTGCCGTTCGCCTTCAAGGGCCCAAGGTGGGTGCCGGTGAGCCAGAACTCCACCAGCACCGTGTCGCCGGCCGCGGCGATGCTGATGATCTCGTTGGCCTGGTCGGGGAAGGGCGTGCGCGAAGACGCGAAGTAGCCGCGCACCGCTTGCTCGCCGTCGAAGACCGCGCCGCCTCCGTGCATCTCGTAGCGCGGATGGGCAAAGGTGGCGATGACGGCGTCCCATTCCTGGGTGCACTCCAGGGCCATATGGTCGCGTACGGTCTGGATGCGGGCGAGAGACAGACTATCCATGTTCAGGGCTCCGTGATTTGGGTTCTGTGGTTTTGGGGTTTGCAGGTTTGTCGAGTGATTGATGCATTGAAGCGTGCATTGACGCGTGCATAAGGCGCTTAGTCCTGCGTCACGCCGGCGTTTTTTGCCACTTCCTTCCACGCCGGGATATCGCGTGCATTCAGCTTGCCGAGTTCCTCGCCGCTCATCGGCGTGGCCGCGATGCCCATCTCCAGCAGGCGGGCCTTGATCTCCGGCGTGGCCAGCACCTGGTTCAAGGCGTCCGACAGCTTCTGTACGATCGGCCTGGGCGTGCCGGCGGGCACATACAGGCCCCAGCGGAATACGCGGTCAAAATCGATGCCTTCGTCGACATAGCTCTTCACCCCGGGCAGGCTCGGCGAGCGCGAGGTGCAGGTGCCGATCGCCTTGACCTTGCCGGACTTGACGAAGGGCGTGCCCGAAGTCATGTCCACATAGCCCAGCTTGATATGCCCGGCAACGATGTCGTTGAGCACCTGCGGCACGGTCTTGTAGGGGATATGCGTCATCGAGGCGCCGGCCAGTTGCTTGAGCACCTCGCCGCAGAATTGCCCCGTGGAGCCGGAGCCCCAACTGGCGTACTGCACTTCGTTGGGATGGCTCCTGGTGTACGCCACCAGCTCCTTGATGTCGTTCGCGGGAAAATCATTGCTGGCCACCAGCAGGATGGCGGCCGTGCCGACCTGACCGATGGCGGTGAAGTCCTTCACCGGGTCATACGGCAGCTTGGTGTAGACCGCGGCGTTCAGCATATGCGTGGTGGCGCCGCCGAGCGTGAAGGTGTAGCCGTCGGGCGCCGCGCGCGCGACCGCTTGCGTGCCGATGATGCCGGAGGCGCCACCCTTGTTCTCCACCACGATGGGCTGCTTCAGGATGGCCGACATGCGCTGCGCGAGCACGCGGCCAAGGATGTCGCCGCCGGAGCCGGCCGAGATCGGCAGCAACAGGCGGATGGGGTGGGAGGGATAGTCGGCGGGGGATTCACTGGCCTGCGCTGCGATTGCGGGCGCGGCAAGCGCGACGACGAGCGTGGCGGCGGCTAGGTGGCGGGGCATGGGGCGTCTCCTGATTCATTGTTATGTGCCGCGGCGCGGCCTTTGATTCGCTGTCTGTTTCCGTCAAAGCCCCAGTCCGCCATCTACCACCATCTCCAGCCCCGTCACATAACGCGACTCATCGGAGGCAAGGAACAACGCCGCGTAGGCGATATCCCACGGCGTGCCTTGCCGGCCCATGGGGCAGCGGCTGTTGCGAAACTCGCGCGCGGCCTGCACGGCGGCTTCGTCGCCATCGGTCAGGTGGGCCGCATGCGGCGTATCGATCAGGCCGGGCAGGATCACGTTGCAGCGCACCTGGTCCGCGGCGTAGCGGCGCGCGAGGATCCGCGTCATGTGGTTGAGCGCGGCCTTCGATGCGTTGTAGGAGAGAAAGGGCATCGGGCCCCATTTGCGGCTGGCGATCGACGAGATGTTGATGATCGAGCCGCCGCCCTGCGCGATCATGTGCGGCATTGCCTTCTGGCAGGCGAGCATGGCGCCTTTGAGGTTGATGTCGAACACCCGGTCCCAGGATGGCTCCGTGATGTCCTCGAGTTCGCCGATTTCCTCGATGCCCACATTGTTGTGCAGCACGTCGATGCGCCCAAAGCGCTCGCGGCAAGCCTCCACCATGGCCGCCAGCCGCGCGCCGTCGCGTACGTCGGCCTCGAAGGCGCTGGCGCTTCCGCCCGCATCCTCGATCTGGCTCGCGGTCCTGCGGGCCAGCGCCAGGTCGCGGTCCACGCACAGCACCCGCGCGCCTTCGCGGGCGTAGACGATGGCGGCCGCTGCGCCGTTGCTGGTCTCGGCGCCGATCGATCCCGCGCCTACGACGATGGCTGCCTTGCCGGCAAGCCGGCTCATTCCTTTGCGATTGCTGTCCGGCATGCGATGGCTGTCTCCGTGGTGATCTTATGGTGATCTTTGGGTGATCGTTCTTATGGTCCCCGCTACGAGGGATGGGAAAAATATAGCATGGAATTGAAACGTTTCATATAAAGGGTAAACGACCGGCTGCAAGGGGCATGAGCTTGGGGAGGGGATGCTGCAAGGGCGGCATTGCGCCGCCCGGCAGGTGCTTGCGCGATGGGTCTGGCGATAACGCTGCAGTCTTAGCTGGCGAGGCTCTTCGCTCGGCCTCGCGCCGGTTTTCTGCCTGCCCCCGTGTCGACGGCGGCGCAGGACTCGCGCAGGATCAGCTCGCAGGTCAGCATCAGGTGCCCGGTTGCGCCAGGGCTGCCTTGCGGATCGATGCCGGGCTCCATCTCGGCAAGGAGCAGGCGGGCGGCATGGCGCCCCAGGTCCTGCAGGTTCCAGGTGAGCGTGGTCAGCTCGGGTGTGTGCACCTGGGCCAGTTCGGTATCGCCCACGCACACCACCGACAGGTCGCCTGGAATGTCCCTGCCGGTCTGGCGTGCCGCCTTGAGCGCGCCGGCGAGCAGGGTGGTGCCCAGCCCAAAGATGGCGGTCGGCGGCGCGGCCTGCTGGAACAGCGCCAGGCATTGCGAAAAGGCGACGTCCATCGAGCTGGTGTCGATGCGCACAAGCTCCAGCGCATCGCCGATGCCGCGCGCGGCGGCAGCCGTTTCGAAGGCGTGCCAGCGCGCGCGCGCGGGGCGCAGGTGCGAGCTGGGGAAGAGCAGGGCAATGCGGCGGTGGCCAAGATCGAGCAGATAGTTGGCGGTCTTCAGCGCGCCGCTGAAGTGGTCCACCTTGACGCTGGGCCGATCCGGGGCGATATCGCGGTCCAGGATCACCAGCGGCACATCCACCTGCGCGATCTGCTGCTGCAGCTTTCCGGAGCTCTCGGAGCCGGGCGCGAACAGCACGCCGTCAACGCCGACGCGGGTCACGTCCAGCAGCAGCTCGCATTCGCGTTCGGTGTCGTTATGGGTGTCGACCAGCAGCAAGGTGTAGCCGGCTTCGCGCAGCACATGTTCGGCCGCGCGCACGATCACGCCGTAGAAGCGGTTGGTGATGTCCGGCACCAGGCAGGCCACCAGGCGCGAGCGCCGCGAGCGCAGGCTGCGGGCCGCGGCGTTGGTGACATAGCCGATCTTGCGCGCCACCTCGAACACGTGGGTGACGGTCTCGGCGGACGGGCCACCTCGCCCCGCCATCACGTTGGAGGCGGTGCCAACCGAGACGCCCGCTTGCTCGGCCAGGTCCTTCAGGGTCGGCTTGCGCTGCGCTGCGGCTTTTTTCTGCATGGCACTCCACGGATATCGTCGTTTCCTGTGGCATGCAGTGTAGCACGCCATGAAACGTTTCAATCACGTGGAGCGCATGGGTGCGCAAGCCCTCAGGCGGCCTTCTTCAGCGACGCCAATGCCGCGCGGCCAGCCGCCAGTTGCTGCGCCACTTCCGCCACGCGCGCACCCAGATGCTCGGCCGTGCGCAGGTCTGCCAGCGGCGGCACCACATCAGCGCTTTCGTCCGCATTCGACTGCGCTGCCGCACCCAGGAAGAAGCCGTGGCGATTGAGCGAATCCTCGGTCGACTTCGAGTTGTTGTGGCCCGGGGGCAGGCCAAGGTTGACCCAGTGCATGCCGTGTTGCGCGGAGAAGATTGCGATCTGCTGCAGCGTGGCAAGCTTGTCGCCCGAACGCGAGGCCGAGTTGGTGAAGCCTGCCGCCACCTTGTTGGCCCATTTGCCGCCCTTGGCGAACACGTTGCGCGAGGTGGCGTCCATAAAGCCTTTGAACTGCGCCGACGCGCTGCCCATGTAGGTGGGCGCGCCGAAGATGATGCCGTCCACGTTTTCGAGCGTGTCCCAGTGCTGGTCGATGTCGTCGACGCTGATCAACAGGCTCTCCACGCCATCGACGCTGGCGGCGCCGCGTGCAACGGCCTGTGCCTGCCTGGCGGTGTGGCCGTAGCCGCTGTGGTAGACGATAGCGATTTGGGTAGCGTTGGGGTTCATGATGCGGTGCCTCGAAAAATTGGAAATATTTGAATTTGGCTCGCATCGCGTGGATCACTGGATCTGCTTGATTGCTGGGCCGGTGAAGCAAGTCTAGGCGCCGGCCAATCGCGTTGGTGACTGAAATCTCAATTATTCATTGAAATATTTTGAATTATCGGGCGAGGCGGGAGATTCGGTTCGCCTGGCATTTCGTGCCCACCGTGCCAGGCGCCGATGCCGGTGGCGAAACAGCCATTTCACGACGGCTGCCATCGCGCAGCCACCGCCTGGCAGCCAGGCCGCGGGTCCGCGCAAGGCAAAGGTGAGCCGGTCGCGCACCTCGCAGCCGCCGGGGGTGTCTCGAACCGTTCGTTCGTGCACCCAACTGCGCATGCTCAGCATCCGCGACGTTTCCTTGAAGCGGTAGCCCGGCCCTACCTCCGCCAGCATGATGTCGTCCGCGTCCACGGGAAACACGCCGAACGCCAGTAGCCAGCTGCGGCCAAGCCGCTCGCCAAGCGGCAGCTCGCTGATCGCCTTGCCGCGCATGGCGGGCGGCGCCGTCATGCGCAGCCAGGGAAACAGCTCGTCGTTGATGCCTTCAGACGTGGTCGCGCGCTGCCATGCCTGGCAGGCACTGATCGGCAGGGTGGATGCAAGCTCGAACATCAGGGACATGGCGGATTTCGATTAGCGGGTGAGCGTGTTCGCCATGATAGCGAGCCGAGCCATGCGCTCCGCTGCCTCCCCGGCTTTGCCTGTCAGGTTGTCGCCGCGCTGGCCTCGCATGGCACATGCCGAATCACATTGAAACCCTCGTCCGCCGAGGGCGCCACGAAGTAACGCGTGATGGCATCGAACTGCGCATCAGTCGTCTCGAACGGATGCGTGCCGCTGGCGTTGCGCGCGCGCAGGCGGGCCTTGCACACGGCGTCAGGCACGTCGAGGTAGTGGAGTTGATGCGCCACGCCCGCCTGCTCGAAGATGGCCCTGGCCCAGGTTCGGGTGGCCGGCGTGTTGGCAGGGAAATCAAGCACGACCGACATGCCCGCCAGCAGCAGCGCGTCGATGTGGCTGGCCATGGCGTCACGCAATCTTCCGGCACAGCGGGCATAGTCGGCGACCTCCCGGATCTCGCCGGGATACAGGCGTGACAGCCAGTCGTCCTCGCTGATCCGCACGGTGGCTGGCCGGGCAGCGAGCTGCCTGGCCAGTGTCGATTTGCCGGAGCCGATCTTGCCGCAGACCATATAGAGGACGGCGGGTGCTGCTACTTGTGCTGCTGCTGCTGCGGGGCGGGCTGGCTGCATCTTCAGGCTCCTTGGTGTTTGCAGGCCCCAAGGAGGCGGGCACAAAAAACCCGCCTCGTTGGGCGGGTCGCTTTGTGTGCTCAGTCCACGTGCGCTAACCCACCATCCCAGGGACGGTGCGAATAATCGACGGGTTTTGCGCGCGGGTCATGGCGCAGATGTTAGCGGATTGCCGGCTTGCCCGCAATCGCGTTCGCGCGGCGCCGCCGCCCTTGTCCTATCGGTCCGGCCATTGCAGAATACGGCCACACCAGAACAGATATACCTTCTACCGCCGCCGCGCGTTTGCGCGCAGCCTGTCCGCCTCGCCACGCGGACAGGCAACCCCTCCCGGCTTCCTGCTCATGACAACGTCACCGCAACCGATGCGCCGCTTCGCCCTGATCGCTACTCCTGTCTTCCTGGCGCTCGCCGCCGCCAATGCCAGCGCGCTCGATGCCCCGCAGCTGCTCGCCAAGCTCACGCCAAGCATCTATGCCGTGCGGGCAATGGGCGCCAACAATGCGCCGCTGGCGTCGGGCTCCGCCGTGGTGATCGGCCCGGGACAACTGGTCACGGCTTGCCACGTGCTGGCCGGTGCGCGCGCGATTGCCGTGCGGCGCGACAACGTGAGCTACGACGCCACGCTGGACGCGCCGGACGTGGATCGCGACCTGTGCCTGCTGCGGGTGGCGAACTTCAATGCGCCGGCCGTCAGCGTGTCGGCGGCGGCGGCACCGTCGTTCGGGCAGAAGGTGCTTGCGGCAGCCAGCCCGGAGGCCACGGGCGTGGTCGTGCTGGACGGCAGCGTGTCCGGGTTGCGCGCGGGCTTGGACGGCAAGCTGGACCGCATCGAGCTCACGCTTGATTTCCCGGCGGCGGCCAGCGGTGGCGGCCTGTTCGATGAGACGGGCCGGCTCGTGGGCATCCTGTCGGCACGGCGCGCGCCCGGCGAAAAGCTCAAGGCGTTGCCCGCCAGCTGGATCGCTCAGATCAAGGCGCGCGGCGCGGCGGCGATGGCCAGCTATCGCTCGTCCGCGCCTGCGCCAGTGGCTGCAGCGCCGGTGGTGGACGAGGCCGGCGCTGCCCCGGCTGGCGGCGAGTCGCCCCGTGTTGGCGAGGTCTGGCGCTACGAGCTGGTCGACAAGCTGACGCGCAAGCGGCGCGATGTGGTCTACCGTGTCGACCGCGTCGAAGGTGAGCGCATCACGTTCAACCAGGGCGCCCGTGTCGAGACGCTGGACGGCCGCGTCGAGCGGATCAGCACGCCCAGCGGCGGCGAGTTCGATGGCGCATCGCCGCCGCGCGGCTGGGTGCCGGAAGACGTCAAGCCGGGCGCCCGGTGGAAAACCAGTTACAAGCAGGCCGGCACCGACTTGCGCACGGAACTCACCGGCGAGGTGACCGGGGAGTCCACCATCACGGTGCCCGCCGGCAGCTTCCGCGTCTTGCGCCTGGCCTACAAGGGCTATGTGGCGCGACCGTTCTACGGCGTCTCGTATGGCGCACCATCCTCCGTGCCTTACACGGCGGTGGCGTGGTATGCCCCGGAGCTCAAGCGCGTGGTGCGATTCGATGCCAGCTTCGCGTCCAAGTACGAGCGCCTGGACGAGAGCCTGGTGCTGAAGGAGCACCGCTTCGACTGAAGTGGGCCCGATCCGGCCTTGATTCCCAGGCGCGGGACGATATGCCGGGGTGCGGCAAGCGATTTTGGTAGGATGCAGGCCTTTCTTCGTGCCGGAACGTGACTCCGCCCCATGCTGCTTGCTTCATGAATCTGGCCCAGATCAAAACCCTGGCCGCCGAGCGGCTTGCCCGCCTGCGGCGCCCCACGCGCCGCGGCGTGGCCAAGGCCGTGGCCGCCGTGCCGGTGCTGTTCCTGCTCTATGTGCTGGTGCTGATTCCGTTCACCCCGGGCATCAGCGATATCCGCAAGGCCAAGTCCGACCAGCCCGCGCAGATCCTCTCTGCCGATGGCAAGCCGCTGGCCGTGTTCAAGTGGGCCAACCGCGAATGGGTCCGCCTGGCCGATATCTCGCCCAATGTGACGACCGCGCTGATCGCCACCGAGGATCACCGCTTTTACCAGCACTTCGGCCTGGACTGGCGCCGCATGGGCTCGGCCGCGCTGCATACCTTCTCCGGCGACCGGCAAGGTGGCTCCACCATCACGCAGCAGCTGGCCCGCAATCTCTATCCCGACGAGATTGGCCGCGCGCCTACGCTCACGCGCAAGCTCAAGGAAGCTATCACGGCGCTGAAGATCGAGGCGCTCTACACCAAGGACGAGATTCTCGAGACCTATCTCAACACCGTGCCGTTCCTGTACAACGCTTACGGCATCGAGATGGCGGCGCGTACCTACTTCGATAAATCCGCGGGCCGGCTGGACGTGCTGGAAAGCGCCACGCTGATCGGCATGCTCAAGGGCAACAGCTACTACAACCCGGTCATCAACCCCGAGCGCGCCGTGCAGCGGCGCAATACCGTGCTGGCGCAGATGGTCAAGTACCAGAAGCTGGAGCCGGCGAAGTACGAGTTGCTGAAGAAGCGCCCGCTGCGCATCGACTTCGAGCGGCAGACCGAGCCGCCCGGTCCGGCGCCGCATTTCGCCCAGCAGTTGCGCAAATGGCTGATCGCCTGGGCGGACCGCAACGACTACAACATCTACACCGACGGGCTGGTGGTGCGCACCACCATCGATTCACGCCTGCAGGCGCTGGCCAACCAGGCGGTGGCGCGCCAGGGCAACCAGCTGCAAGGGATTGCCGACGCGGCGTGGGCGCCGCGCTCCGGCTGGGCGGCCAACAAGGACCTGGTACAGGCCTTTGTGCGCGAGACGCCGGCGTACCGCGCGGCCAGGGAAGCGGGGCAGACGCCCGAGGCGGCCATGAAGCAGCTGCTGGCGGACACCGCTTTCATGCAGGCGCTGCGCCAGTCCAAGACCCGCATCCAGGCCGGCTTCCTCGCGCTGGACCCGCGCACCGGCGAGATCAAGGCATGGGTAGGCAGTCGCGACTTCACCCTGGATGCCTTCGACCACGTCCAGCAGGCGCAGCGCCAGCCGGGTTCCACGTTCAAGCCGTTCGTGTATGGCGCTGCGTTCGAGCAAGGTGCCAAGCCCGACGACACCTTCGTCGACCAGGCTGTGGAAATCCCGCTCGCCGGCGGCGAGGTCTGGCGGCCCTCCGACGATGGCCCCCCGAGCGGGCGCGCCATGAGCCTGCGCGATGGCCTGGTGTATTCCAAGAACACCATCACCGCGCAACTGATGCAGAGCGTTGGCCCGGCCAAGGTGGCCAAGCTGGCGCGCGCCATGGGCGTGCGGCAAAGCCGGCTCGATCCCGTGCCCTCGCTGGCGCTGGGCACCAGCCCGGTCACCTTGAAGGAAATGGTCAGCGCCTACGGCACCATCGCCAATCAGGGCGCCTACCTGGAGCCGGTGATGGTATCGCGCATCGAAGACCGCAAGGGCGAGGTGCTGGAGACGTTCCGTCCCGCGTCACCCGAGCAGGCACTGCCGGTTGCCACCGTGCAGACGCTGCTCGGCGTGATGCGCGGCGTGATCGACCGCGGCACCGGCGCGAGCATTCGCACGCGCTTCGGCATTCGCGCGGACGTCGCCGGCAAGACCGGCACCACGCAGGACAACGCCGATGGCTGGTTCATCCTGATGCATCCGCAACTGGTTGCCGGCGCCTGGGTCGGGTTCAACGACAGCCGGGTGACGCTGCGCAGCGACTACTGGGGCCAGGGCGCGCACAGCGCGCTGCCGATGGTGGGTGACTTTTTCCAGCGTTCGCTCCGGTCCCGCATGATCGATGCGAACGTCCGCTTCGTGGAGCAGAAGGAGACCGGCCTCTTTGAAGCCTTGGGCTGGACGATACGCGGCTGGTACCAGCGGTGGTTCGGGCCGGCGGCCAAGCCGGAAGCCCCGCCCGCGCCCAAGCGGGCCGCGCGCCCCGCACCGGAGCCGGCGGCGGCTGCCGAGCCAGACACCAGCGTGGCGGCATCGGCGGTGCCGCCCGCGTTGCCGGGCGTGAGCAGCCCGGCCGTTGAGCAAGGCGCCGTCGATGTGGCACCGGCCAGTGCGCCGGCGCAGGTGCCGGCCAGCGCGCCGCCAGCCGCGGCGGCGCCATCCTTCACGCAAGACGATGCCAGGGCACGGGCCAGCGAAGGTAGCCAGCCCTGACCGGGCCGGGCCCGACGCGACGCTGACCGCCGCAACCCCGGGCTCCCCTGCGCCAGGTTCGGCCTGCCGGTATGCGGAAGGTAAAACGCGTCTGCGACGGCGTGGAGGCCACTTCCAGGTCGCCGCCGTGCATGCGCGCTTACCGTTGCGGGTCACATCGCTTAACATAGCGGTTTGACTGGCGTATGCCCCCAAAAGCGGCCCGGCCGGCCTTTCGGCGTTGCGCCCGCGCAATGCAAGGTGCGCAAACCAGCGCTAGTATGCGAGCCGTGCGGCAGCTTTCCTGCCGGTGGACCTTTTTCCAGATGAACAAAAATCCAAAGAATTCTCGTGGCGAGCCTCCCGCTCCG
This sequence comes from Cupriavidus sp. GW822-FHT03E04, assembly GCF_058801495.1. Taxonomy (NCBI): domain Bacteria; kingdom Pseudomonadati; phylum Pseudomonadota; class Betaproteobacteria; order Burkholderiales; family Burkholderiaceae; genus Cupriavidus; species Cupriavidus sp. GW822-FHT03E04. The sequence continues at coordinate 134,910 of NZ_JBXANI010000007.1, read as the reverse complement.
CGTACCTGGGACGCCCGTCTGGCGCGCGCGCTTGTCCGCCCGCTCAAGGACTCCTGGATCACTCCGAACCACTTGACCACCCTGCGGCTCGTGATCGGCCTTGCCGGGGTAGCGTGCCTGATGCAGGGCGGTTTCGCGTGGACCAACGCCGGTGCGCTCCTGATCGTGGTGTCCAACTTCGTTGACCACACTGACGGAGAGTTGGCGAGAATTAGCGGTAAATCGAGCAAGATAGGCCATTTTTATGACCTGGCGAGCGATGCGCTGATTACCGTCCTGCTCTTCGTGGGCATGGGCGCAGCCATTTCCGGGCAGGCCGCGGCAGATACGATGTCGCCGGTGCTGCAAGGCACGCTGGCAGGCGTGGCGGTGGCGCTGATCTTCTTCCTGCGCATGCGGATCGAGTCGCGTGTGGGGAAAAGCGGGACGAAGCAAGCCTCTGCCGGCGGTTTCGAGACAGAAGACGTGCTTTACCTGCTTCCGCTCGTTACGCTGACCAGCGGCATCGCGCCCTTCCTGATGGCGGCGTCGATCGGCGCTCCCCTGTTCGCGGCCTGGGTCATCATCGATTACTGGCGTGTGATGCGGCGGCCCCTGCCGGCCACGGCTTCGACGGAGATCTGAGAAACCCGATGAGCGAGCAAGCCAACGACATCACGCTGGACGACCCGTCCCCCGCTTCAGTTCCCTCCCGCCAAAGGCCGGCCGCGGAACCCGCCCCCGGCGCCATGCTGCCCAACCCCGATGCCTGCGTGGCCGAGCGCACCGCCCGGCTCGACAGCAAGCAGCTGCGCGCCGATTTCGTGCGCCAGGGCGCTTTCCTGCACCTGGAGGATTTCCTGGCGCCGGAAGTCACCGCGCAACTGGTGGCCAGCGCCCGCGCGCTGGTGCCGCAGATCAACCGCAATTACCTGCCCGGCCACAAGCAGGGCGGCAGTGTCAGCCGGCACACCATCGACGAGCTCGCGCCGTTTATCGCCGAGCTGTACCGGTCGAAGGCGCTGATCGGCTGGCTGGAGCAGATGTGCGGCGAGAAGCTGCTGCTCTCCCCCGACTCCGATCCCCATGCCTACGCGCTGTATTACTACACGCGCCAGGGTGACCACATTGGCTGGCACTACGACACCTCTTATTACGACGGCCGCCGCTACACGCTGCTGCTGGGCGTGATCGAGGAATCGTCATGCCGCCTGGACTACGAACTGCACACGCGCGACGCGCAAGTGCCCGATGAGCCCGGCTCGGTGCAGACCACGCCCGGCGGGCTGGTGTTCTTCGATGGCGACAAGCTGCGCCACCGCATCACGCCGGCCGGCGCCAACGAAATGCGCGTGTCGCTGACGTTCGAATACGTGACCGATCCGGGCATGCGTCCGTGGCTGCGCTTCATCTCCAATATGAAGGATGCGGTCGCCTATTTCGGCTTCCGGCAAGTGTTCAAGAGACTGGTGCCGGGCCAGAAGCCCCGCCCATGACCCGTGCTGCCATGCTTTTCCTGTCGATCGGCGCGGCGCTCTTTGTCGCGCTGCTCGCCTGGCAGGGATTCGGCTCAGTCGCGTCGACGTTCATGTCGGCCGGCTGGGGCCTGGTGCTGGTCGCCGCGTTCCACCTGCTGCCGCTGGTGCTGGACGCCGGCGCCATCTACGTGTTGTTCGACCGCCGGGCCGGCCACGGCACCATGCGCGACGCGCTGCTGGCGCGCTGGGCCGGCGAGTCCGTCAACAGCCTGCTGCCGGCGGGGCAGATCGGCGGCCCGGTCCTGATGGTGCGCTACCTGGCGCAGCGCGGCACGCGCATGCGCGACGCCGCCGCGGCCATCACGGTGAGCACCACCATGCAGGCGCTGGCACAGATGGTGTTCGCCTTTATCGGCCTGGCGCTGTTTGGCCTGTATGGCGGCCACGACGCGCTTGCGGACCTGCGCACGCCGACCCTGGTCGCTACCGCCGTGCTTGCGCTGTGCATAGCGGGCTTCTACGTGGTGCAGAAGCGTGGCCTGTTCGGCCGGGTGCTGCGCCTGCTGTCGAAGGTATTCGGCAAGCGCGACTGGTCGGGGTTGACCATGCGCGCCGATGCCGTGGACGCGGCCGTGCAAGGCATGTACCGCGACCGCCGCAAGGTGGCGTCCACCTTCGCGCTGAGCCTGGTGGGCTGGCTGGTCGGCACGGGCGAGGTCTGGCTGGCCCTGCATTTCCTCGGGCATCCCGTCAGCTGGCTCGACGCCTTGCTGCTGGAGAGCGTGGGGCAGGCTATCCGTGGCGCGGCGTTTGCCATTCCCGGCTCGCTGGGCGCGCAGGAAGGCGGCTACCTGCTGCTGGCGCCCATCGTCGGCCTGCCGCCCGATGCGGCGCTGGCACTGTCCCTTGCAAAGCGCGCCCGCGAGATCGGGCTCGGCGCGCCGGGGCTGCTGTATTTACATTTGAGTGAACGAAAATTCCAACGGCGGCGTGCAGCAGGTGTGCAGCAGGCCGCCGATTGATCGATGGCAATTTGCATGGGTGCGGAGAACGAATGCGAGCAATCATCCTTGCCGCGGGCCTAGGCCTGCGACTTCAGCAACAACCCGGGGCGCAATTCCCCAAATGCCTGCTGCGTTTTGAGGGCATCACCCTGCTGGAGCGGCATCTGCGCATGCTCGACGCGGCCGGGGTGGACGAGATCGTGCTGGCGCTGGGCTTTCAGCCGGAACACGTCGAGGCCGAACTGGTGCGGCTGGGGCGCGACCCATATCCGGAGATCGTGCTGAACCCGCGTTACGACCTGGGCAGCGTGCTGACCGTGCACACGGTGGCCGATGCGCTCACGCGCGGTGGCGACGTGCTGCTGATGGATGCGGACGTGCTCTACGACGAGCGCATCCTCAGCGCGCTGGTGGCGGGCACCACCACCAACCGCCTCTTGATCGACCGCGATTTCGAAGCCGGCGACGAACCCGTCAAGCTGTGCCTGAAGGACGGTGTGCCGGTGGAGCTGCGCAAGCAGCTCGCGGTTGGCCTGGAGTACGACACCATTGGCGAGTCGGTCGGTTTCTTCCGCTTTCAAGAGCAAACCGCGCGCCGCCTGGCGCAGATCGTCCAGGGCTATGTCGACAGCGGCCGCTCGAACATGCCGCACGAAGAAGCGGTGCGCGACCTGCTGCTCGAAGGCGGCCACGTATTCGATGTCGCCGATGTGAGCGGCGCACCGTGGATCGAGATCGATTTCCCGAACGACGTGGCGCGCGCGCGCGACGAAGTCCTGCCCGAACTTCAGCCGATTGTGGGAGTAGCACAGTGAACGCGATTGACCCGATTTTCTCGACTGCCTCGCGCAGCGCCCGGCTGCGCCAGATGATTGTCGGCAACGAGCTGGAATTCATGATGGAAGCCCATAACGGGCTGTCCGCGCGCATCGTGCGCGAGGCCGGTTTCAAGGCCATCTGGGGTTCGGGCTTGGCGATCTCCGCCCAGTACGGCGTGCGCGACAACAACGAAGCCAGCTGGACCCAGGTGGTCGACACGCTGGAGTTCATGGCCGACGCCAGCGACCTGCCGATCCTGCTGGACGGCGACACCGGCTACGGCAACTTCAACAATGTGCGCCGCCTGGTGCGCAAGCTCGAGCAGCGCGGCATTGCCGGCGTGTGCATCGAGGACAAGCAGTTTCCCAAGACCAACAGCTTCATCGACGGCGAGCGCCAGCCGCTGGCCGAGATCGATGAGTTCTGCGGCAAGATCAAGGCCGGCAAGGATTCGCAGTCGGACGACAACTTCTCCATCGTCGCCCGCGTGGAAGCCCTGATCGCAGGCTGGGGCATGGACGAAGCCCTGCGCCGCGCCGAGGCCTATCGCCAGGCCGGCGCCGACGCCATCCTGATCCACAGCAAGCTGTCGCGCCCGGACGAGATCCTGCAGTTCGCGCGCGAGTGGGCGGGCCGAGGCCCGCTGGTGATCGTGCCGACCAAGTACTACAGCACCCCGACCGAAGCCTTCCGCAAGGCCGGCATCAGCGTGGTGATCTGGGCCAACCACCTGATCCGCGTGGCGGCATCCTCGATGCAGGCCGTGGCCAAGGAAATCCACGACAGCGAGACGCTGGTCAACGTGGAAGACCGCATCGCCACCGTCAACGAGATCTTCCGCCTGCAGGACGCCGACGAATACTCGACCGCCGAGAAGATCTACCTGTCCGGCTCGCAAGCGCCGGGCGCGGCGGTGGTGCTGGCGGCTGGCCGCGGCACCGGCCTGGAGCCCCTCACCGAGGACCGTCCCAAGGTCATGCTGCCCGTGGCCGGCAAGCCGCTGCTGCGCTGGCTGGTGGACGCGTTCAAGAAGCAGTCGATCAACGACATCACCGTGGTGGGCGGCTACCAGGCCAAGGCCATCGACACGGCCGGCATCAAGCTGGTGGTCAACGAGCAGTACGCCCAGACCGGCGAGCTGGCCTCGCTGGCATGCGCCGTCGACGGCTTGCAGACGGATGCCGTGATCGCCTATGGCGACCTGCTGTTCCGCAGCTATATCCTGCGCGACCTGCTGGAGAGCGACGCGCTGTTCAGCGTGGTGGTGGACTCGTCGCTGACCACGGAGTCGAACCAGAGCGTGCGCGATTTCGCCTCTTGCTCCGCGCCCGATGACCGCGACCTGTTCGGCCAGAAGATCCTGCTGCGCCATGTGTCGAGCAAGGGCCAGGAGCCGGGCGCCGCCCAGGCCCAGGCGCCGCACGGCCGCTGGATCGGCCTGCTGAACGTGCGCGGCGAGGGCCGCGTGCGCCTGCAGAAGCTGGTGGCCGAACTGCGCAAGCGCGACGACTTCAACACGCTGGACATGCCCGCGCTGCTCAACGCGCTGGTCGAAGCCGGCGAAGAGATCGAAGTGAAGTATGTGCATGGCCACTGGCGCGGCGTGAACGACCTCGACGACTTCCGCCGCGCGGGCGATTTCGCGCATACGCAGACCCCGTTCGCGGTCGGCGGCACGGACGCAGAGGAAGCCCGATGATCGAAGCGGCACAGTTTGTCGAGGCCGCGCGCGTGCGCGGCTTCGACTGGTATGCCGGGGTGCCCTGCTCGTATCTCACGCCGTTCATCAACTACGTGATGCAGGATCCGTCGCTGCACTACGTGTCAGCGGCAAACGAAGGCGATGCGGTGGCGCTGATCGCCGGCGTGACGCTTGGCGCGCAGGGTGGCCGCCGTGGCGTCACCATGATGCAGAACTCCGGCCTGGGCAATGCGGTCAGCCCGTTGACCTCGCTCACGTGGACGTTTCGCCTGCCGCAGTTGCTGATCGTGACCTGGCGCGGGCAGCCGGGCGTGGCTGACGAACCGCAGCACGCACTGATGGGCCCGGTCACCCCGACGATGCTCGACACCATGGAAATCCCGTGGGAAACCTTTCCGACCGACCCGGCCGAGGTTGGCCCGGCGCTGGATCGCGCGGTGGCGCATATGGATGCCACCGGCCGTCCGTACGCGCTGGTGATGCAAAAGGGCAGCGTCGCGCCGTATGCGCTGAAGCAGCAGGAGCGGCCCATCCCGCGCCCGAAGTGCACGCCGCAGTCGGGGGGGCAGGGTGCTTCGCGCGATGGCCTGCCTACGCGCCGCGACGCGCTGCAACGCGTGATCGCGCATACGCCGATGGACAATACCGTGGTGCTGGCATCGACCGGCTTCTGCGGGCGTGAGCTGTATGCGCTCGACGACCGCGCCAACCAGCTCTACATGGTGGGTTCGATGGGCTGCCTCACGCCCTTCGCGCTGGGCCTTGCGCTCGCGCGTCCGGACCTCAACGTGGTCGCCGTGGACGGCGACGGCGCGGCGCTCATGCGCATGGGCGTGTTCGCCACGCTCGGCGCCTATGGCCCGGGCAACCTCACGCATGTGCTGCTCGACAACGGCGCCCATGACTCCACCGGCGGACAGGCGACCGTCTCGCATCATGTCTCGTTTGCTGGCGTGGCGTCCGCCTGCGGCTATGCGTCGGCGGCCGAAGGCGACCAGCTCGACCTGCTCGACCAGACGCTCACGGCCGCGCCTGCGAGCGCCGCCGGCCCGCGCTTTGTCGCGCTGACGATCAGCGCCGGCACGCCGGATGGCTTGCCGCGCCCGACCATTACCCCGGTCGATGTGAAGACGCGCCTGGCGCGACACATCGGTGCCGACCAAGGAGGGAAGTAAATGCTGCTACTCAATCCGGGCCCCGTTACCCTGTCGGAACGTGTTCGCCAAAGCTTGCTGCAGCCCGACCTGTGCCACCGCGAAAGCGAGTTCTTCGACCTGCAGGACGAAGCCCGCGCACGCCTGCTGGACATCTACGAACTGGATCCCGCCGAGTGGGCCGCGGTCCTGATGACCGGCTCCGGCACGGCGGCCGTGGAGAGCATGATCGCCGCGCTGGTGCCCGAGCAAGGCAAGCTGCTGATCGTCCAGAACGGCGTGTACGGCGAGCGCATCACGCAGATCGCCACGCAGTACCGCATCGCCCATGAGGTCGTTGCGCACGACTGGATGCAGGCGCCCGATCTTGCCCGCATTGCCGCCGCGCTCGACGCCGACCGCGCGATCACGCACGTGGCGGTGATCCATCATGAAACCACCACCGGCCGCCTGAATGATCTCCAGGCACTGGACGCACTGTGCCGCGCGCGGGATGTGCGCCTGCTGGTGGATGGCGTGAGCAGCTTCGGCGCCGAGGCGATCGATTTCGGCGGCAGCATTGCCGCGGTGGCGGCCACGGCCAACAAGTGCCTGCATGGCGTGCCGGGCGCATCGTTCGTCATTGTGCGGCGCAGCGCGCTGGAGCAAGCCGCCAGCCGGACGTACTACCTGGACCTGGGACGGCTCGCGCGCTTGCAGGACCAGCGCAATACACCGTTCACGCCGTCGGTGCATGCCTATTACGCACTGGTGGAAGCGCTGCGCGAACTGGCAGACGAGGGTGGCTGGCGCGCCCGCCATGCGCGCTATGCGGCCCTTGCGGAACGCGCGCGTGCCGGGCTTGAGGCCCTGGGCATGCCGGCCCTGTGGCCGTCGGACCAGTCTTCGGTGGTGCTGCGGGCCTACCGCTTGCCGGCCGGTTTGTCGTATCCCCAGCTGCACGACGGCCTGAAGGAACGCGGGTTTGTCATCTATGCGGGGCAGGGCGGGCTGTCGGCCGAGTTGTTCCGCATTTCCACGATGGGCAATATCCAGATGGATGACATCGAGCGCTTACTGCAGGGTTTCAAGGCGCTGACGCAGTAATTGCCTGTTGGCCGGTGCGCGGTGCGTGCCGGCCACTGTCGTTTTCGTCATTTTATTTTTGGCGGCAAAGCACTAGCATTAGGCAAGAGATGCGGGTACCCCGGGCCCCGGGCGAGCGCATCTTGTTCGTGGAGGATCATTGCGATGCCTCGCCGTTTGCGCCTTCGCTTTGCCCGTACGGGATGCAACGCCGCCGTGCTCACGGTTTCCGCCGGCTTTGCCTTTGTCCTTGGCGCATCCTTGCCTATCACCGCGCCGGCAGCGACACCTGGCGAGAGTCCCGCAGCCGTGAGCGTTGACCGCTCCTCACCGGACCGCATGGTCCGCGCCGCCGTCGAAGGCGTACTCACCACCATCCAGGCCAACCCCGACACCCGCAACGGCGATCTGGACAAGATCACGGCCGTGGTGCGCCGGCAGTTCCTGCCTTATACCGACTTCCAGCGCACTACCCGGCTTGCGGTCGGCAGCGCCTGGCGCAGTGCCACGCCTGAGCAGCAGAAGCAGCTTTACGAGCAATTCCAGACACTGCTGGTGCGCAGCTACGCCTTGTCCCTTTCACAAGTGCGCGAGCAGACGCTGAAGTTTCGCTACAAGGCGCCGCGGACCGCGGGAAAGGATGTGGTGGTGGAGACCAGCGTGCTGAACAACGGGGATGTGGTGCAGATCGATTATCGGCTGCAGAAGGGCGCGGCGGGGTGGTCGATTTACGATATCAATATGAGCGGGGCTTGGCTGATTGAGGTTTATCGCAAGCAGTTTGCGGATATTGTGGCTAAGGGGGGGATTGAGGGGTTGGTCAAGTATTTGGCTAGTCATAATGCGGCGTGAGGTACCCCGCGTCATTGAATGACCCTATCGAGCCTTCTTCATCTGGCATCCGATAGCAGACTGTCGTTGGACAGCGATTCAATCAGGTTCTCCGCGGACATCGGTCGTCCGAGCAGGAATCCTTGCAGCGAATTGCATCCAAGCCGCGTCAGGAACTCCTGCTGCTTCGCCGTTTCGACCCCTTCCGCAACGATATTCAAATTCAGCGTGCGCCCCAGCGCCACAATGGCCGAGACAATCGCCGCATCCTCGGTATCGCGTGACAGGTCCCGGATGAACCCGCGATCGATCTTCAGCTCGCTCGCAGGCAGCCGCTTGAGATACAGCAGGCTCGAGTAGCCGGTGCCGAAGTCGTCGATCGAGATGCGCACGCCCATGTCGTGGAGCTGCTGCAGGATCTGCAGGCTGGCGTCCGCGTCGCGCATGGCCGTGGATTCGGTGACCTCCAGCGTCAGGCAGCACGGCTCCAGCGCATGCCGGGCCAGGGTGTCGCGCACGGTCGCGATCAGGCTGGCGTGCCGGAACTGCAGCGCCGAGAGATTGACCGCCATGGTCCACTCGGGGCGGCCCTCGTTGCGCCACGCCCGCATCTGCCGGCAGGCTTCGTCCAGGATCCAGTCCCCGATCGGCACGATCAGGCCGGTTTTTTCCGCGAGGGGGATGAACTGGTCCGGGGCGATCAGGCCACGCGTGGGATGCACCCAGCGCACCAGGGCTTCCACGCCGACTATCGGGCCGTTGGGGGCGGTGAGCTTGGGCTGGTACTGCAGGATCAGCTCACGGCGCTCCAGCGCCATGCGCATGTCCTGCACCAGTTGAAGCTGCTCGTGCACGTTGGCGTTCATCGATGCTTCGAAGAAGCAGATGGTGTTGCGGCCCAGCGCTTTGGCGTGATACATCGCCGCGTCGGCGTTGGTCAGCAAGTCGTGCTGGAGTTCGCCATCGCCAGGGTACATGGCAATGCCGATGCTGGTGGAGACGCGCAACTCGCGGCCGGCTACCTGGAAGGGCTCGCGGATGGCGCTCAGCACCTTCTCGGCAAGGGTGGCGGCATCCGCCGGCTCGCTGACGCTGGCCAGCAGCACGAACTCGTCGCCGCCCAGCCGTGCGATGGTGTCTTGCGAGCGGACATTGGCGCCGATGCGCCGCGCGACTTCCACCAGCAACTGATCACCAATGGGATGGCCGTAGGCGTCGTTGACCGCCTTGAAGCCGTCCAGGTCCATGAACATCAGGGCGAAGCGGCTCTTCTCCCGCGTGGCCCCCTGGATGGCCTGCTCGAGCCGGTCTTCCAGCAGCACGCGGTTGGGGAGCTTGGTGAGGTTGTCGTGCAGCGCCAGGTAGGTCAGCTCCTGGTTGGCTTCGGCGAGCGAGATGGCCAGCATGGAGGTGCGGGCTTCCAGGCGCATGTCGAGCACCGAGGTGATCAGGGCAATCGCCAGTACGGCCAGCGTGACGATGATGATCACCACGGCCAGCCAGCCGGTGTCCATGCCGTCGCGCGCCGCGCCGCAGACGGCGCCGATCGGAAATTCCGCAGCCGCCATGCCGGTGTAGTGCATCCCGGCGATGGCAAAGCCCATCACCACCGATGCGCCCGCCCGCAAGGGCCGCACCCAGACGGACTCGCGCCGCAGGTTGAACGCGATCCACAGCGCCGTGCCCGATGCCGCGACCGCAATGACCACGGACAGGACGAACAACGATGGGATGTAGTGGATGCCCGGCACCATGCGCAGTGCAGCCATGCCGGTGTAGTGCATGCCGGCAACGCCGCTGCCGATCAACAAGGCGCCGCCTGCCAGGCGCCGCCACGGCAAGGTTTCCCGGCCCACCAGCCAGAGCGCGAGCGCGGATGACGCGATGGCGATCAGCAGCGAGGCTACGGTGATGGGCAGGTCGTAGCCCAGCGGAATCGGCAGGTGGAACGCCAGCATGGCGATGAAGTGCATCGACCAGATGCCGGTGCCCATGGCGCAGGCGCCGCCCGCCAGCCACCAGTGGGCCGCGCGCCCTTGCGCGGTGGCAATGCGCCCGGCCATGTCCAGGGCAGTGTAGGAGGCCAGCATCGCCACAAGCAGTGAGAACAGCACAAGCAAACTGTTGTAGCTACCGGCGTGCATGGAAGACCTTTCTGGATATTGACTTGGAACTACCTGGAGGCCGCCCGGCGCACACGCGCCAAGCGAGCGCGCTTAGGAAAGCGCCAGTACGCCCCTCATATCGACAAGATGGGGGGCAAGTTTAGTCGAAACCCCAAAAAGATGGGCGCCCCGGGGGCCAACCGGCCCCCGGGCTAATGCTGGCCAGCCGCTGGCCGGCAATCAGTGCCGTGGCTCGGCCTTCGGCACGCCCGCCCACATGGCGACGCCGCTGGCCAGCAGCAACCCCGCGAGCAGGTACAGCGCGTTGTCCATGCTGCCTGTGTGCGTCTTGATCTGCCCGATCACCCACGGGCTGACGATGCCGCTGGTAATGCCGATGCTGCTGATAAAGGCAATGCCGGTGGCGGCGGTGTGGGCTGGCAGGTGGCTTGGCGGCAAGGACCAGAAGATCGGTAGCGCGGCAAAGATCAGCACGCACGCGGCGCACAGCAACGCGAGCATCGCCGCGAAGCTGGGCAGGTGCAGGGTCAGCAGCGCCAGTGCTAGCGCGCCGCCTACCGTGCAGGCTACGAAAGGGCGATGCCGCTCGCCGTGCCGGTCGGAGTGGCGGGCAATCAGGATCAGGCCGACGGCGCCGACGGCGTTCGGGATGACGGAGTAAAGACTGATGGACATCACATCGGTGATGCCGAAGTCCCGGATCATCAGGGGCATCCAGAAACTCAGCGTCAGCGAGCCGCAGGTCAGCGCGAAGTAAATGAAGGCAAAGAGGTAGATGCGCGGGTTGCGCAACGCCTCGATGAGCGCGCCAAACGAGTGCGCGCGCGTGGCTTGTCCGGCTGGCCCGTTATGCGCGGCGAGCAATGCCTTCTCCGGGTCAGTGAGCCAGCGCGCCTGCTGCGGGCCATCGACCAGGAACACCGAGGCGGCGAGCCCGAGCACGATGGCGGGCGCACCCTCGATGGCAAACATCCACTTCCAGCCATAGAGGCCGAGCACGCCGGCCATGTCGCGCATGATCCAGCCCGACACCAGCCCGCCCAGCACGCCGGCCACGGCAACGCCCGCGAAGAAGATGGCCATCACGGCCGCGCGCCGCCGCGCCGGGAACCAGTATGTCAGGTAGAGCACGATGCCGGGGAAGAAGCCGGCTTCGAACACGCCCAGCAGGAAGCGCAGCGTATAGAAGTGCGTGGGCGTTGACACCCACATCATGCCGACCGATGCCAGGCCCCACAGCAACATGATGCGGGTGAAGGTGCTGCGGGCGCCAAAGCGGGCCAGCAGCATGTTGCTAGGCACCTCGCACAGCACGTAGCCCACGTAGAACACTGCGGCGCCCAGCCCGTACATCGCATCGCTGAAGCCCAGGTCCTGCTTCATCTGCAACTGGGCAAAGCCGATATTGATGCGGTCCAGGAAGGAGATGACGTAGCAGACAAAGAGGAAAGGAATGATGCGCAGCCAGATCTTTCGATAGAGCGCGTCTTCGTCGCGGGCAGCACAAGCCGGGGGCGCAATGGCCCCTGCAGAGGGATAGGTCATGGATTGTCTCCGGGAACGCGGGCCCGGCTGGGCCCTGGATGCCGACGTCTGGCGCGTATTGGCAATGAGTGGAAGCGGGCAGCGGGCCGCGCCCGCTGCAATCAGGCTTGCGCGCTGATCTCCTCGCCCGCGCCCTGCCGCGCGAGCTGCAGGGCGGCGGCGAGCGTGTCGTGGTCGCCGATATGATTGGCGAGCAACAGGATCAGTTGCGCATTGGCCGCCTGGCTCTGGCCGTCGTCGAGATTGCGATGCATGTCGATCAGGGCTTCGTAGAAGTCGTCGGCGCGCGCCAGGTTGGGTTGGGTGTTGAGTGCCATTGCTGTCTCTCTGACTCGGAATGTCCCAGTGGGATTCATGCGGGCATCGGGGCGGCCGCCTTCGCTGCCGGAGCGCGGGCTAGCGTGCCCTGCGCGTTGCCGGTCGCGCGTGACATGGCCTGCTGGACGGCGGCGATGTCGACCTGCCGCCAGCGCGCGCAGACATGCTGGTCGGGGCGGATCAGGTACAGCGTGCCGGGCCGCGCGTCGTAGCGCTGCGCCGCGAGTCCCTCGGCGTCATGCCACACCGATATGCCGGGCGATGCTGCGGACGGTGCATCCGCACTGACCACAACCAGCCTGAGCGGCAGCGTGCCTTGCTGCAGCCGTTGCAAGGCGGCCAGGCTGTCGGCGTCGGGTGTGCCGAACAGCAACGCGGTGAATTGCCCGCCTAGTTGCGCCAGCAGCCATCCTTGGCCTTGCGTACCGCGGACCGGTGCATCCACGCAGGCCGTGCCCGGCTCCATGGTGCCGGCAAAGTCGCCGGTGTCAGGCGTGTTGAGCGTCGAATCGCGCAGCACCGATGGCAATGACAGCCGCCCGCTATTCACCAGCTGCCGGGCGAACGCATGCTTCTTCGACAGTGCCAGCACGGCATCGCGAAACACCTTGCTGACCGCACTCTTCGGCGTGATGAAATCCGTCGAGCGCGTCGAGTTGCGGATGTTCTCGTCGGCGGCGTATTCGCGCTCGCTCGCATAGGTGTCGAGCAGGCTGTCCGGCGCGCGGCCCTGGATCACGTACGCCAGCTTCCACGCAAGGTTCTCCGCGTCCTGCACGCCGCTGTTGGCGCCGCGCGCGCCGAATGGCGAGACGCCATGCGCGGAGTCGCCGGCAAACAGCACGTTGCCATGGCGGAAGCTGTCCATGCGCAGGCAGGAGAAGGTATAGACGCTGACCCATTCCAGCTCGAACTTCGCGTCCGGCCCGAGCAGCGCCTGCACGCGCGGAATCACGCGCTCCGGCGTTTTCTCCAGCACGGGATCGGCGTCCCAGCCGAGCTGGAAGTCGATGCGCCAGACATTGTCGGGCTGGCGGTGCAGCAGCACCGACTGGTTCGGATGGAAAGGCGGGTCGAACCAGAACCAGCGCTCCGTGGGGAATTCGGCTTCCATCTTCACGTCAGCGATCAGGAAGCGATCCTTGAACGTGCGGCCCTTGCTGTCCAGGCCCAGCAGGTTGCGCAGCGGGCTGCGCGAGCCATCGGCCGCCACCACGTAGCGTCCGGTGAGCGCATAGGGGCCGTCCGGCGTGTCGACGGTCAGCACCACGGTCGCGTCCGGCGTGCCGGCGTGACGCTGATCGATGCCCGTCACCTTATGCTTCCAGCGGATCTCCAGGTTCGGCAACTGGCGCGCGCGGTCGAGCAGGAAGCCTTCGACGTAATACTGCTGCAGGTTGATGAAGGCCGGCCGTTGATGGCCGGCCTCCGGCAGCAGGTCGAAGGTGTAGACCTGCTCGTCGCGCACGAAGACCTTGCCGACGTGCCAGCGCACGCCCTTGTCCACCATGGGTTCGCCGCAGCCGAGCCGGTCGAAGACATCCAGCGTGCGCTTGGCAAAGCAGATCGCGCGGGATCCGCTCGACAGCGTGCAGTCATCGTCCACCAGCACGACCGGCACGCCGTGCTGGGCCAGGTCGATCGCGGTGGCCAGGCCGACGGGCCCGGCGCCGACGACGATCACCGGGTGCGGCTCGCCTGCTTGCGCCTGCCTTTGCTCGGGGCAGGGCTGGTACTCAAATGACTGGTTCTGGTAATCGTTGCTCATGCTTGTGTCTCCATCCACTCTGTACGGCCATTCCATCTATGCGGCGATTGGCCTTCAGTTTTGCAGCGCGGCCCACATTTCCTTGTCGCGCTGCGCGGTCCAGATGCGCGGATGCTGGATGCCGCTGGCCTCATCGAAGGCGCGCGACACGTCGAACGGCAGGCAGTGCTCGTAAATGAAGACGTGGCCGAATTTCGGGTCCATCGATTTGCGCGTATGGGCCATCGCGCTCTTCAGGTCCAGGCGGTCCACCACGGCTTGCTTGCCAGCCTGGAACAGCGTGGTGACGAAATCCTTGGTGTACTCGATGCCCTTCTTGACCTCTTGCGGATTGGTCAGGGCCGGGCCGCGGCCGGGGACGAGCTTCTCGGCGCCCAGCGCCTGCAGGGCGTCGAGCGTGGCGGGCCATTGCTCGAGTTGCGCGTCGCCGCAGTAGCAGGCCGCGTCGTACTCCACCAGGTCGCCGGAGAACAGCACCTTCTGCGACGGCAGCCAGACCACGGTATCGCCCTTGGTGTGGCCCGAGCCCAGATGGGCGATGCGCACTTCGAGCTTGCCGAGGTACAGGGTGATTTCTTTCTCGAACACCAGCGTCGGCCAGGTCAGGCCCGGCACGGTTTCCACGCCGGCGAACAGGCGCGGGAAGCGTTCGATCTCCGACTTCATGTCGGCCTCGCCGCGCTCCACGATCATCTCGTAGGTGCCGCGGCTGGCGATGATCTGCTGCGCGCCTTCGGCGAAATAGGCCGAAGCACCCAGCACGCGCACCGCGTGGTAGTGCGAGAGCACGACGTACTTGATGGGCTTGTCCGTCACCGAGCGGATCCTGGCGATCAGGTCTTGCGCCATGGCGGGCGTGGCGGTGGTGTCGACGATCAGCACGCCGTCGTCGCCAATGATCACGCCGGAGTTGGGGTCGCCCTCGGCGGTGTACGCGTACGCGTTCTCGGAGAGTTGGGTGAAGGTGACTTTCTTGGCTTCCAGGTCGGCCTGGGATGCGAATGCCTTGCTCATGCTTGCCTCATCTCTTTGTCTTGCGTGGGGAAAAGACGAGACAGCAGGCGCCGGAGCGGATCACTGCATAGCGGGGACTGTCTCGCCCCGTATTCACTCTATAGCTGCACCGGTATCGGGGTAAGGCCATCTTAGGAATCTCAGTTAAATTAGTCAATAACAAATCGTATTGTTTTTGACTAACTTGCATGGCGAGGCGGGTAAGGCACAAGCAAGACGCAGAAATCCGAGGGGAAACCCTTGGTCTCGCCAGGTGGATGGCGTCGGGTCGATTACTATCTGGGTTTTCAAGCGGGGGCCGAATGCCACGACCAGCACGATCAGCGCGATCCGAGGACCACATGGCGGACGCCGGCGGCGAGGAGAAGGCGCAGCGCGGCATCCAGAGCGTGGAAGTCGGCGGCCGCTTCCTGCGCGCGCTGGCCGATGTCCGTGCGCCGATGGCCCTGGCCGAGCTTGCGGCCAGCGCGCAGATTGCGCCCGCGCAAGCACACACTTACCTGGTCAGCCTGGTGCGGCTTGGCCTGATCAAGCGCGACCACCTGTCCGGGCGCTACGAGCCAGGCCCGCTGGCGCTGCAGCTCGGCATGCTGTATCTGGATCACGATCCGGCCTACCGGGCGGCGGTGCCGCTGGTGGCCGCGCTGGCTGGCTCGTGCGGGTTCAGTGTGGCGATCTGCGCCGACGGCCCGCAGGGCCCCACCATCGTGCGCTATGCGCACGCGGGCTCGCCCTTGCACGTGAACCTGCACGTTGGCACGGTGATGTCGCTGTCGGCAACGGCGACCGGCCGCGTGTTCTGCGCGTTTCTCCCGCCCGGCCAGTGGCAGGCGATCTGGGCGCAACAGCACGCGGGCGACACGCCTGCCGTGGACGCCACCGCGTTCGCTGCGGATCTTGCCGCCATCCGCGAGCGCGGCATCGAGCGCAGCATCGACGCGCCAAGCCCCGCCGTCAGCAGTCTGTGCGTGCCGGTGCTGGACGCCAGCGGGCGGCTGCGCCTGGCGCTGACCGTGGTGGGATCGACCGGCGCCATCGATGTGGGCTGGCGCGGCCCCGTGGCTGTCGCATTGCTAGACACCGCCGCCGCCATCCGTGACGCGATCGCCGCCACTACCGAAGCCGAATGACACCCGCCCCCATGCCAATCGACGACATCCTGGGCGAAGCCGCCAAGCCGCAACGCGGCATCCAGTCGCTGGACAACACCGGCCAGTTGCTTGCCGCGCTGGTCGCGGCCGGGCGGCCGCTGCCCTTGCGCGACCTTGCACGCGCGGCCGGCATGCCGCCCGCTAAAGCGTTCCCGCATCTGGTCAGCCTGCAGAAGATCGGCTTGCTGGCGCGCGACGCGGCGGGCAATTTCCTGTCCGGCTCGCTGGGCCTTGAACTCGGGCTGATCGCCTTGCAGCGGCTCTCGCCAACCCGCGAGGCCGAGCCGGAAGTGATCGAACTGGCGGGCGCGACCAGCCTGAGCGTGGCAATGGCAGTGCTTGGCCCGCTGGGGCCGACCGTGGTCCGCCTGGAGGAAGCCGCGCGGCCGCAGCACGTCAGCCTGCGGGTCGGCACTGTGCTGTCGCTGGTCAATACGGCGATCGGCCGGCTGTTCGCGGCGCACCTGCCGGAGCCTGTGCTGATTGGCCTGCTGGGCCAGGACGCGCTGCGGCTCGCAGGTGTACGGAAATCGGAAGTCGTCGAAGCGGACGGCGGCGCGGGCGAAGCGCTTGTGCCAGCGTACGCGGCCCGGCTGGCGCAAATCCGCGCGCAGCGGATCGACAATGCGCTGAGCCGGCCCGTGCCCGGCATCGACACTCTTGCGGCGGCCGTGTTCGACCACACCGGCAGCATTGCGCTCGTCATCGCCCTGATTGGCACATCGGGCAGCTTCGACAGCGGTACGGATAGCGCAACGGCCGGGACCCTGTTGCAGGCGGCGCGGCGATTGTCGTGGCGGTTCGGCGCGATGGAGCCGATGGAGCCGATGGAGCCGGTAGAGGCAGCCGCCGCGAACGGATAGCCGCCGCTTACTTTCCTTTTGCCACGCGCCGGGGCCGCTTGGGTTGCGGCGCAGGCGCCGCCGCCGCCGCCTCATCCTCGCCATCGTCGACCCGTGGATAGTGTTCGAAGGTCCGCTTCACCAGCTCGCGCAGCCAGATGATTGCCGGGTCATGGTGGAAACGCGGATGCCAATGCTGCTTGATGGCGAATTCCGGCAGTGCCACCGGCGGCTGCATCACGCGCACCGTGCCGTAGCGGGCAAAGACGTTGGCGAGCTCCAGCGGTACCGTGGCGATCAGGTCCGGCTGCTGCTCCATCAGCAGCGGCACTACCAGGAAGTGCGGCGTCGACAGGTAGATATTGCGCTGGATGCCATGGTCGTCAAACGCGCTGTCATACGCCGCGCTGGCGCGCCCGGACAGCGTGACCACAATCTGCGGCATGCGCTGGAACTGCTCGAGCGTCAGGGCGTCGCCAACCTCCTGGTTGCGCGCGCTCACGATGGTCACGAACGAGTGCATGAACAAGCGCTGCTGGAACAAGCCTTCCGGCGCGGCGCGAATCGATCCCAGAGCCAGGTCGGCCTCGCCCGTGCTGAGCATGCCCTCGATCTGCTGTAGTGGAACCTGCAACGTGCGCAGCTTGCAGTGCGGTGCCTCGCGGCGCAGCCTGCTGATCAGCGGCGGCAGGAAGACCAGCTCGCCCATGTCGGTCATGCACAGGTTGAACGTGCGCCGTGCCGCTAGCGGATCGAAGCGGGACTGCGATAGAACTTGCTGCCGCACAGTGGCCATCACGCCCACAATGGCCTCGGTCAGCTCCTGCGCCTTGTGCGTGGGCATCATGCCTGCTGGTGTCTTGACGAACAACTGGTCGTCGAAGAAGGCGCGCAGCCGGTTCAACGCGTGGCTCATCGCGCTTTGCGTCAGGGCCAGCTCTTGCGCGGCCTTGGTCACGCTGCGCTCGCGCAGCATCGCATCGAACACCGTAAGGAGGTTGAGGTCCAGCTCATCTGCATGCATGGCGTACATTCTCGCTATTAGGTGGATGACGTTGACGCATGTTTCCTCCAAATCTATTCTGCAGTCAAGGACCCCGGAGATGGGTCGCCGCACTGGAGACAAGACATGACACCCCACGCTCGCACGCGACGCCACCTGCGTCCCGGCCTGCAAGGCGCATTGCCGCCATCCTGACTCCCCGCTTTTTTTTAACGCCCGCGACACGCATCGCTTGCAAGCAATGCGTGCATGGCAACGTGCGCCCTGAATCTGCGCGCCGGGCGCAAAGTGAACGCTCCAAGGAACCCCGCATGTTCATCAAAAACACCTGGTATGTAGCCGGCTGGGATAAGGAAATCCCTGGCGAAGGCATGTTCTCCCGCACCATCATCGGCGTGCCTGTCGTGATGTACCGCAAGGAAGACGGCAGCATCGTCGCGCTGGAGGATCGCTGTTGCCATCGTGGCGCGCCGCTGTCGGTCGGGCGCAGGGAAGGCGATTGCATCCGCTGCATGTATCACGGCCTGAAGTTCGACAGCGCGGGTAGATGCATCGAGGCGCCCGCGCAGGAGCGCATTCCGCCGCAGGCCAAGGTGCGCAAGTTCCCCATCGTCGAGCAACACCGCTGGGTGTGGATCTGGATGGGAGACCCGGACAATGCCGATCCATCGCTGATCCCGGATACGCAGTGGCTGGACCATCCGGAATGGCGCAGCCTGGACGGCTACATCCACTACGACGTGAATTACCTGCTGATCTGCGACAACCTGCTGGACTTCTCGCACCTGCCGTTCGTTCACCCCACCACCTTGGGCGGCAGCGAGGACTATGCCGCGGTGCGGCCCAAGGTGGAGCGTATCGAGGGCGGCGTGCGGATCACGCGCTGGGCCATCAATACCGAAGCGCCCGCCTTCGCCAAGGCCGTCAAGGATTATCCGGGGAAGGTCGATCGCTGGAACATCTACAACTTCACGATCCCCGCCATCCTGTTAATGGATTCCGGCATGTCTCCCACCGGCACGGGCGCGCCGGCGGGCATGCGCGTCGATGCCGCCGAATTCCGTGGCTGCCAGGCCATCACCCCCGAGACGGAAAACTCCACGCACTACTTCTTCGCCCATCCGCACAACTTTGCCATCGACAAGCCGGAAGTCACCGCGTCGATTCACCAAAGCGTAGTCACCGCGTTCGACGAAGACCGCGAGATCATCTCGGCGCAGCAGCGAAGCCTTGAGCTTGAGCCCAGCTTCAAGATGATGCCGTTTTCCATCGACGCCGCGCTTTCGCAATTCCGTTGGGCGGTGAACCAGAAGCTCGAAGAGGAAGCGGCGGCGTCCGCGCAGAGGTAGCCCGGCATGCTCGAACTGATCGTATCCAGGGTGACCGCGGAGGCCGAGGGCATACTCGGCATCGAGCTGCGGCGCCCCTGCGGCGGCGCCTTGCCGGCGTTCACCGCGGGCGCGCACATCGATGTGCACCTTCCCGGCAATATCGTCAGGCAATACTCGCTGTGCAACGACTCCGCGGAAACCGACCGCTACTGCCTTGGCGTGGGGCTCGCGCCCTCGTCGCGCGGGGGCTCGCAGTATGTCCACGAAGGACTCAAGGAGGGCGACGCGCTCGCCGTGAGCGCGCCGCGTTCGCTCTTCGGCATCGACGCGGCTGCCTCGGCGCATCTGTTCATCGCCGGCGGCATCGGCATTACGCCGATTCTCAGCATGATCCGTTGGTGCGAGGCCAACGGCCGGCCGTGGAAACTGCTCTACTGCATGCGCTCGCGCCAGCGCGCGGCCTACCTGGATACGTTGTCGCGCTACGGGGAAAGGGTGCAACTGCATGTCGATGACGAGAGCCAGGGTGCGCTGGCGGATCTTGCCTCCTTTCTTGGCGGGCTGCACGAGGGCGGTCACGTGTATTGCTGTGGGCCTTCGCCACTGATGGATGCGGTGGCTGCCAAGGCGGAGGCGGCAGGTGTGCCACGCGCTGCCACGCACTTCGAGCGCTTCAGCGCGGATCCGCGGCAGGCCGCTGCCCATGCCGATGCCGATGCGGACGAGGCTTTCACGGTTGTCCTGCACCGGCACGGCGGCCGTTTCACCGTGCCCGCCGGTTCCACCATTCTCGAAACGCTTGAGCACAATGGCGTGCCGTTGCCGTTCTCCTGCCGCGAGGGGCTGTGCCGCAGTTGCGAGGTGCCCCTGCTGTCCGGCAAGGCGGACCACAGGGACTACGTGCTGAGCGACGCAGAGCGCGAGGCCAACACCGCCATCATGATCTGCGTTTCCCGGGCGCTGACTCCCGAGCTGGAACTGGACATCTGAGCACGCCGCGCAGCCCCGCCGCCTGGCAAAAGCACCACAACACGCGCCACCCAGATGGCCGCGATCATCCAAGGAGACAAGACCATGTTCCATCCCATTCGCTCAATACTGGCTGCCGTGCTCGCCATGGCCGGCCTGGCAGCAACCCCCGCACGTGCCGATATCAACGTCGGTGTCACCCTGTCGCTGACCGGTCCGGCGGCGTCGCTCGGCATGCCGGCAAAGCGCGCGATCGACCTTCTGCCAAGGGAGGTCGCCGGGCAGAAGCTGAACTTCATCCTCCTCGATGACACCTCGGATCCGAGCGTCAGCGTGCGCAACTTTCGCCGCCTGGTGGATGAACACAAGGTGGATGTGGTGATGGGCTCCTCGGTTACGCCGTCCACCATTGCGCTGGTCGACGTTGCCGCCGAGACCAAGGTGGCGTTGATGAGCCTAGCCGCCAGCGCCAGGATCGTCGAGCCGCAGGACGAGAAACGACGGTGGGCATTCAAGGCGATCCAGAATGAGAACCTGATGATCGGCGCCACGCTTGACCATATGCAACAGGCTGGGACGAAGACGCTGGCATTCATGGGCTTCTCGGATGCCTATGGCGACGCGTGGCTGTCCGCACTCCAGCCGCTGGCGGACAAGGCCGGCATCAAGCTTGTGGCGACGGAGCGCTATGTCCGCACGGACACCAGCGTCGTTGCGCAGACACTGAAGATCATCGCCGCGAAGCCGGACGCCGTCCTTGTCGCCGCATCCGGCACACCCGGCGCTCTGCCGCAGAAAACGCTCACCGAGCGCGGGTACAAAGGAAGCGTCTACCAGACCTACGGCATTGCCAACCGGGACTTCCTGCGCGTTGCCGGAAAGGATGCGGAGGGCGCAATCTTCGCGGTTGGGCCGGTGCTGGTCGCGGACCAGCTTGAACCAGGCAGCCCGATGCGACCCGTGGCGCAGGATTTCGTCAAGCGCTACGAGGCTGCGTACGGCCCTAACTCAGCCTCGATTTTCTCGGCTAATGTCTGGGATGCGGGCCTGGTGCTGCGCGCGGCGATTCCCGCCGCCCTTGGCAAGGGCAAACCGGGCACCGAGGCGTTCCGCATTGCGCTGCGCGACGCGCTGGAGAGCACCAGCGGCGTCGTGACGACCCAAGGCGTGACGACGATGTCCCGGACCGACCATGTTGGCTACGACAAGCGGGCCGCGGTGCTGGTCCAGATCCAGAATGGCGTATGGAAATACCTGAAGTAGATCGTTGCCAAAGTGGCTGTTTCAACATGAAGCGAAGCGGTTCTGGCAAGGCGCGCGGGCGCAGACAGTACAAGCGGTACGGCCAAGGCCGCGCAACGACGCCAGAATCTCTTTGAAACGGCCTCTAAGGCTTGCCGCTGAACTTGCGGTGCAATTGCGCCAGCAGCGGCGAGCGCGGCAGCAGATCGGCCTTGCTCTCCAGTTCGATCAGCCGGCCGGAGCGGTGCAGGTCTTGGATGATGCGGTCCACCGCCGCCGCCGTGTCTTTCTCGCCCTTGCGCACCCAGGCCACCTGCGGGGCGGGATCGACCTCGTCGGGCAGCACCGCGTAGTCGCGCCATTCCGGATCGCGCGCCACCAGCGTGTTCAGTGTCACGCTCTCATGCACGGCTGCCACGCATGAGGCGCCGCCGCGCAGCGCCAGCAGCGATTCGGACATGCCTTTGAAGCCTTTGAGCTCGGCGCCGTATTGCGCGCTCAGCGGCTTGGCATAGCTGCTGCCCTGCGAAAGGCAGACCGGCTTGCCGCGCAGATCCTCCCAGCGCCTGATGCCGCTGCGCTTGAGAAAGACCGCGGTGCCGCCGTTGCGATAGTACGGCGTGGGTGCGTAATCCATCTGCGTGGCACGCTCTGGCGTGAGCAGCATGCTGGCAACCAGCAGGTCCACCTTGCCTTGCTGCAGGAACTGTACGCGGTTGGCTGGCAGCACGGGTACCAGTTCGGCTTGCACGCCCAGGTCCCTGGCGATCTGCCTGGCCAGATCCGGGTTGAAGCCGATCATCTCGCCGCTGGCCGGATCGATCGAGCCGAAGCCGCCCGTGCCGTTGACGATGACGCCGATGCTGACTTTATTGCGCTGGTGGATGCGATCCAGCGTGGGGTCGGCGTGGGCGGCGGCGCTGCCGAGCAGGGTGGTGAGCACTAGCGCAAGGAGGGTGCGGCGTGGTGAGTCAGATAGCCTGGACATGGGAATGCATACTGGTGAGGTGTAGAGCGACGGCGTGATGCCGGCATGCGCGCCTTGTGCGGAGCAAGCGCTTGTCAATCGTCGGCCAGCTGGAACAGGCAATCGCCGCGCTGCGTGAGCGCGGGCACGCGCTTGCAGATCACCTGCCCGCTTGCCGGGAAGCGGGCGATCGCCGGCTCGCGCGCGAGGCTGTGCGGCGTATGCAGCAGCGCCGCAGGCTGGCCGGCGACCACGCGATCGCCAAGCTGCACCAGTGGCTCGAAGATGCCGTCTTCCCGCGCGTAAACATAATGGCGCTCCCGGTCCACGCGCAGCAGGCGGGTGGTGTGCGGCGCCGCGGCAGGCACCAGCGGGCCGCGCACAACGCCAAGGTGCCCGAGCAGATGCAGCAGGCCTTGCCACGCATCTTGCAGGGCCACGGCATCCACCATGCCCGCGCCACCGAGTTCGGTCAGTAGTGCCAGCACGCCCTGGCGGCGCGCCGCCGCCAGCAAGCCGACCGGGTTGGGAACCTCATTGATGAAGGTGTGCGGCAGGCCGAAGGCATGCACCGCGTCGAGCAGTCGCGCCTTGGCGGCAGCGTCTTGCGCAGCCTGGGCAAACAAGGTGGCGCCGTGGTATTGCAGTGAACTGCCGCCGGAGTGCAGGTCGATAGCCAGGCTCACGCGCGTGAGCAGCGAACGCTCGATATAGTCGGCGATGACTTGCGTCGGCGTGCCGCGCGCATCGCCAGGGAAGCTGCGGTTGAGATTGCCGCCGTCCAGCGGCGATGCGCGCAGGCCCGCTTGCGCGGCCGGATAGTTGGCCATCGGCAGCAGGATCACCTGGCCCTGCACCATCTCCGGCGTGAGCGCGCGGATCAGCCGCGAGACCAGGATCTGGCCTTCGTATTCGTCGCCGTGGTTGCCTGCCATCACCAGCACGGCGGGGCCTTCGCCGTTGCGTACCGAGGCGATCGGGATGGGCAGCCAGCCATAGGCGGAGCGATGCGCGGAGTGCGGCAGGCGCAGGTAGCCGGTGTGCTTGCCCGGCGCGCCGAAATCGACTTCGCTGTGGATGGGGGAGGCGGGCGCGTGCCCCGGGGAGGAAGCCATGGAGAAGCCTTCGGGTGATGGCCGCGCGAGCCGTGCAGCTCGCGCGGCGTACGGAAACACGTCACTGTACGCAGCCGGCCCGGCGTGCGGAAGGAACAATTCGGCGCATGGATATGCGTACGGCGCGCGCACGCTTTGACTTCCGGTCGCCACGGCTGCCATGCTGGCAGGTTTTCCGGATTTGCTACTGCGGTTTTATTCTTGGACCGGCATGCCGTCGCTTACCTAGACTGGTTGCCTGGCATCTCGCCAGCTCAATCAATGCCAGCAACGTCTTCAAGGTGAACGGCTTATGAACCTGCGTGCAATTTTCTCCACGGTCCTCGCCGCCACGACGGCGCTCGCCATCGGCGCGGCCCCGGCGCTGGCCGCCGACAAGCCCATCAAGGTCGGCGTGCGCGGCGGCGTGGACGAAGAGATATGGGAAGTGGTGACCAAGGTGGCCAGGAAGCAGGGCCTCAACGTGGAGCCGATCGTGATTACCGGCACCGCCAGCCCCAACGAGGCGCTGAACAATGGCGATCTCGACGCCAACGCGTTCCAGCACAAGCCGTTCCTGCGTGACCAGATCAACCAGCGCGGCTACAAGATCGTGGCGGTGGCGGATACGCTGATCTCGCCGATCGCCTTTTACTCGCGCAAATACAAGTCGCTGGAGTCGCTGCCGCAGGGCGCGCGGCTGGGCATTCCCAATGATCCGAGCAACCAGACCCGGGCGCTGGTGATCCTGCGCGATCATGGGCTGATCAAGCTGCGCGAGGGCTTCGACCCGTACACCGGCACGGCCGCGCTGGGCGATATCACCGCCAACCCGAAGAAGCTGGACCTGGTGGAAAGCGCCTCGGTGGTGCTGGCGCGCTCGCTGCCGGACGTGGATGCCGCCGCCGTGGTCAACACCTTTGCCTACCAGGCCGGGCTGATTGCCACGCGCGATGGCATTGCGGTGGAGAAGAAGGAGCACAACCCGTACGTCAACGTGATCGCCGTGCGCGAGCGTGACAAGGCCGCGCCGTGGGTGGCACCGCTGATCAAGGCGTACCAGTCGGACGAGGTGCGCAAGTTCATCCTGACCAAGTACCAGGGCTCGGTGATCCCGGCGTTCTGATGTGGTGGATGTCGTTGTTCACGCTGTTCATGCTGTTCATGTCGTTCCCGGAGGATTTTCATCGTGTCACAGGCGCCCCCGCTGCAATCAAGTCCGCCGCACATCGTCTTCGAGCAGCTTGGCAAGCACTACCCGGGCGCGCCCGCGGCCGCTTTGCAGGAAGTGTCGTTCACGGTGGCGCGCGCGGAGGTCTTCGGCATCATCGGGCGTAGCGGCGCGGGCAAGTCCACGCTGTTGCGCACCATCAACATGCTGGAGCGCCCCAGCGCTGGGCGGGTGCGCGTGGATGGCGTGGACGTGGGCACGCTGGATGAAGATGGCCTGGTGGCGCTGCGCCGGCGCATTGGCATGATCTTCCAGCATTTCAATTTACTGTCGGCCAAGACCGTGTTCGAGAACGTGGCCTTGCCGTTGCGCGTGGCCGGCGTGCCGCGCGCGGAGATTGTGCCGCGCGTGATGGCGTTGCTGGAACTGGTGGGCCTGGCCGACAAGGCGCAGGTTTATCCGGCCACGCTGTCCGGCGGGCAGAAGCAGCGCGTGGGCATTGCGCGCGCGCTGGTGCACCGCCCGGAGATCCTGCTGTGCGACGAGGCTACCTCGGCGCTGGACCCGGAGACCACCGAATCGATCCTGGCCCTGCTGCGGGATATCAACCGCACGCTTGGACTGACCGTGGTGCTGATCACGCACGACATGGCGGTGATCCGCCAGGCTTGCGACCGCGTGCTGGTGCTCGATCAAGGCCGTGCGGTGGAACTAGGCACGGTGTGGCAGGTGTTTGCCGAGCCGCAGGCCGCCGCCACGCTGGCGCTGCTGCGCCCGCTGCGGCTGGATTTGCCAGTGCCGGCCGGCGGCGAGTTTGCCAATGCCATGCATGCCGCCAATGCGGCCAACGCGTCGTACGCGCGTGCGCGCGCCAATATCGAGATACAGGCTTATGTTCCCGCCAATGGCTGACAAGTACGTGAAGGCGCTGGGCGAGACCTTGCTGATGGTGAGCGCCGCCTGCCTGGTGGTGTTCGTGTGCGGCATGGCGCTGGCCATCGTGCTGACGTTGAGCGCGCCGGGCGGCTTGCGCCCGCGTCCGCGGCTGCACCGTACGCTGTCGGCGCTGGTCAACACCTTCCGCTCGATCCCGTTCATCATCCTGCTGGTGGCGATGCTGCCCGTGACGCGGCTGATCGTCGGCACCACCATGGGCACGTGGGCGGCGGTGGTGCCGCTGAGCGTGCACCTGATTCCCTTCTTTGCGCGCATTGCGCAGGTCAGCCTGAACGAGATCGATCCGGGCCTGATCGAGGCCGCGCGCGCCATGGGCTGCCGGCGCTGGCACATCGTGCGCCACGTGCTGCTGCCCGAAGCGCTGCCCGGCATCGTTGGCGGCGCAACCGTCAGCGTGATCGCCATGATCGGCTCGTCGGCCATGGCCGGCGCGGTGGGCGCCGGCGGCCTGGGCGACCTGGCCATCCGCTACGGCTACGAGCGTTACGAGACCGCGGTGATGTTCAACGTGATCGTGATCCTGGTCGCGCTGGTCACGCTGGTGCAGTTCGGCGGCGAGCGGCTGGCGCGGCGCTTCGACCACCGGCGCTGAGCCGGCCACGGAGCGCGTGTCGTTACCGCCGTACTGACGGTTACTGGGGACGACTGCCGGTCACTGGCGATACGACGGATCGCTGCGATCGAGCTGCCGCAGCAGGGCGGCCCAGTGCTTGCGCGTGACGGGGCCGCCGGCATTGCTCACCACCAGCTCCGCCACCTTGCGCGCCACGGCATCCGGCGCGATCACCAGGGGCGCGCCGCCGGATTGCGCGGCCAGCTGCGCCACGCAGGCGCGCTCCAGCATATGCAGTTCCTGGAAGGCTTGCGCAATGGTGGGCGCGCAGGTCAGCAGGCCGTGGTTGCGCAGGATGAAGATGTCGCGCTCGCCTAGGTCCGCCACCAGCCGGGAGCGTTCGTCCAGGTCGATGGCGATGCCTTCGTAGTCGTGATAGGCCACCCTGTCGAAGAAGCGCATGGCGTGCTGCGAAATCATCAGCAGGCCATCGCGCTGTGCCGACACGCCGATGCCGGCGGCGGTGTGGGTATGGAGCACGCAGCCCACGTCGTGGCGCGCGGCGTGGATGGCGCTATGGATCACGTAGCCGGCCGGGTTGATGCCAAGGCCGGTGTCGTCGCGCAGGATTTCGCCATCGATATCGACCTTGACCAGGTTGGACGCGGTGATCTCTTCGAAGGTCAGGCCATAGGCGTTGATCAGGAAATGCGCATCCGGGCCCGGCACGCGCGCGGAGAAGTGCGTGTAGATGTGATCGGTCCAGCGGAACTGCGCCGCCAGCCGGTAGGCCGCCGCCAGCTCCACGCGCACGGCCCACTCGGCGGGCGAGACCTCGGTCTGGACGGCGGGGAAGTGCAGGGAGGGGAGGGAGAGGCTCGGGTCCGACAAGGCAAGCAGCGGTTCGGTGACGGCGTTCATGCGGCGCTCCGGAAGAAGGGGGGAGCGGAATATCATACGGCTGCCTCTCGGGCTTGCCAACGCCGCAATCGGCATATGGAAATGCACGGGCGATATGCAGCAACGCGGCGGCGATGCGCCATCCCGTAGAATTCCCCCTGCGCGGTCGTGCCGATGCACCGCGCATCATGCACGCACCTAGCACAGCACATAAAACCAATAAAGCAGGAGAGCCCCTTGAAGCAGCCCTTTGCCCTCATCGCCGTCGCAGCAGCATTGACGATGGCCGCCACCTTCGCCCACGCCGCTTATCCCGAGCGGCCCATCAAGCTGATCGTGCCCTTCCCGCCGGGGCAGGCCACCGACATCTTTGCGCGCGCGCTGGCCGAGCGGCTGGGCAAGCAGCTTGGCCAGCCGGTGGTGGTGGACAATCGTGCCGGGGCGGGCAGCAACCTCGGCATGGAGATCGCCTCCCATGCCGCGCCCGATGGCTACACCCTGGTGATGGCCGGCAGCGCGATGGCAATCAACCAGACGCTGTACAAGAAGCTGAACTACAACCCGCGCCAGGATCTCCAGCCGATCTCCGGCGTGTTCTCAGTGCCGCTGGTGTTCCTCGCCACGCCGGCTTCCGGCATCGTCTCGCTGCGCGACCTGATCGCCAAGGCCAAGGCCGCGCCAGGCAAATACAGCTACGCCAGCGCGGGCGTGGGGGGGACCCAGCATCTGTCGGCCGAAATGCTCAAGGCCCAGGTGGGCATCTTCATGGTGCACATCCCCTACAAGGGCAGCGGCCCGGCGCAGTCCGACTTTCTCGGCAACCAGATCCCGCTGATGGTGGATTCGGTGACGGCGGCGCTGCCCCTGATCCAGTCGAAGAAGGCCGTGCCGCTGGCGGTCACGGTGGCCAAGCGCACGCCGCAGCTGCCGTCGGTGCCCACGGTGCGCGAGCAAGGCGTTCCCGGCTTCGAAGCGCTGGGCTGGGCCATCCTGATGGCGCCCAAGGGCCTGCCACCCGCGCTCGTGAGCCAGCTCAACGCGGAAACGGTGAAGGCGCTGCAGTCGCCCGAGCTGTCGAAGTTCATCACCGACCGCGGCTCGGAGCCGATGCCGATGAGCCCGGAGGAAACCGGCAAGTTCGTCGACAGCGAGATCCAGAAGTGGGGCGCGGTGGTGAAACGCTCGGGCGCGCAGGCGGACTGAGCACGTAGAGGCGGGCACCCGGGCTTGACCTGCGCAAGGCGCTGGTGAGCGCCCTCGCCCTCGCCTTCGTGCCGGAAATCTGCCCTGGGCTCGACCAGGGCGTTTGTGGAGGGAGGGGAAAGACTGCCAACCGCCCCTTCGCCATTTGCGGCGGCGTGCAATGGAATAAATCCTGGACGCCAAGCGTTTACTTAACCGGGCCACAGTTCTTCTGCGGTGGATGCATCGTGTGCGATTTGCCACTCTGGTTCCGGGCCACCCGTGGGCACGCGATCGCCGAACTTGTGCTTGCCACATTCGCATCGCTGGCGGGCGCCGTCAGCCCGACTTAGCCAATCGAGGCGGACGGGCGGCCCGATCGGTATGCCGGCCGAAAGGAACTGCACCTTTCTGCAGTGGAGAATGGTCATGCAAAATCGTTTCGCCAAGTGGCTGGCCGGCACCGCGGTTGCGCTGTCTGCCTGTGCGTCCCTGCAACCCCTCCAGACTGCGCAGAAAATGATAGGCAGCCCGGCAAGCTCCGTGCGCGAGGCCTTTGGCGCGCCCACGGAGACCCATCAGCTCGCCGACGGTACCAGCCGGTGGATCTATTCGCACCAGCCCTTGGGATATGAGGTCTACGCCGCGGATTTCGACGGGAACGGAAAGCTCGTCAACTTCCGCCAGATGTTGACCGAGAAGGAGATCTACGAGGCAAAGCCGGGGGTCTGGACCAAGCGCGACGTGGCCGAGCGCTTCGGCCTGCCGCGCGAGCCTGTCCAGTACTACCCGCTCATGAAGCGCGAGGCATGGTCGTACCGGCTCTATGCGAATGGCTATCAGCCTGCCCACTTTAGTGCCTACTTCGACGACCAGGGCGTACTGGACCGCACGATGATCATCGTTGATTCGCTTGGAGGCGGCCGGCGGCGCAAGTGATGCTGCAACTGCTGATGCCCCCGGTTTTCGACGTTGTCCAGCGACGGTCGAAGCGTGCAATCGGCATCGGCTCTGCGATCCGTTGCAGCAGTCGTCGTTGACCGCCTCTCTCACCGCACCCATCAGAGAGCAAGGTGCACGGCAGGCAGGAATTGGCCACGCTGTTGCGCGTTCTGGAACAGGATGGCGATGCCCTCGCCGTCGTCCACAACGATATCCGGTGCCTTGTCGCCATTGAGGTCGCCCACGGCCATTGTGTTGGCGCCTTGGAAATTCCCGATCCTGACTGGATTGCTGAACGCCCCGCGTGTTTGGCCCTGGAAGTAGATTTGTACGCTCCCATTGAACGGCGGGGCGCCACTCGCATTCGCCGTGACGATATCCGGCTTGCCGTCGCCGTCGATATCGCTAATGGCAATGGCCATCGGCGCATGGGCGGACGGGTAGCTGACCGCGTTCAAGAATCGCCCAGGCGATGCGGCGTCCTGAAGCAGCACGGACATACTGGGGCTCGACCCGTCGCCGGCGCCTTGGTTAGCCACGGCCAGATCCGGCTTGCCGTCGCCGTTCAGGTCACCAATCGCGATGGCCGTCGGTTGGAGTCCAACCACATACTCCGTCGCCGGCAGGAAGGTTCCAGGGGTGACGCCATCCTGCATAAAGACCAGCACCTTACCAGGAGCGTTGTCCACGGCAGCCGTTACCGCGATGTCCAGACGGCCATCGCCGTTCAGGTCGGCGAGGGCAATTGCCCCGGAACCTGTGGCAGTCATGATCGACTGGGACAACACGAACGTGCCGGGCTGCGTCGCGCTCTGCGTGAAAACCAGAACCGTCGGACCGGCTGATGCCGGAGTCGCCGTCACGACGATATCGGGTCTGCCGTCACCGTTGACATCGCCGATGGCCACATCGTTGATGACGTGCGTTCCGATTGGCACTAGTTGTGGGCTGAGGAACGAGCCGGGATGGCTCGGGTCGTGCCTGAGAATGACGAAGTTATTGGGAAGCAGCATACCGGCCTTGGTGTTCTGGCTTCCCAGGACGATGTCTTTCCCGCCATTGCCGCCGAGGTCCCCGAGCGCCAGTCCTGAGGGATCGAATTCCGCGCCGAAGCGCACGCTAGCTGTGAAAGTACCCGGCAACAGTGGATTCTGCGTCAGAACGGCGACAAATCCCGGGTGCGGGGGAGCAGAGTGAACGATGGCGGCTGACACCACCAGATCGGGCGCGCCATCCTGATTGACATCGCTGATGACCACGTTGGCGGGTGAGACAAATGCGGGGATGACGTTACCGCCACCGCCACCGCCACCGTCCCCTCCACCTCCACAGCCCTGGATGGCCAAGGTCAGGGCGACCAATGCCAGCGGCCTTGCGCTCCTCGCCACGTAATGGCGTGAAGCCATGTATACGCGGGGAAACAGATTGTTGATCATCGCGTACTTCTTGTTCTTCATCTTGCACTCGCGGCCCCCGGCCCGCCATGAAGGCGATGGCCACTCCGCGGAGGCGCACTCGATGGATTCAGTATAGAAAAAATCCGGTGCGCCGCGCTGTTCGCCCCCGCGCTATAGCGCACGCACGGGAATACACAGCTCGCAAGTCAGTGAGCCCGTTCGCGCGTCCAGCGCCGACACTGCCGAGAACCGCTCGAAGCACGGGCGCTCGTCGCATTGCAGACCGCTGGACGGCAGCCATTCCCGGGTCAGCCAGGTCCATGCCTGGGCGATGGTGGCAGGGGCGCCGCTGAATTGCGCCACGGCGTAACGTCCGCCCGGCAGGACGGAGATGCTGGCCTGGCCGCTGGGCTGGAAGGTCTCAGGTATCTCCACGCAGGCGTCGTAGCGGCACTTGTCCGGCGGCGTGATGCCGGGGGCGTCGTGCCCGATGCCGTAACACGTTTGCCCGGCCAGGCCGTTGGCGTGCATCCATGGCGCGACGGCTTCACGCCAGAAGGTGCCGATCGCCGGACCGTAGGGGCCGATGTGGCGTTGGTAGGCGACACGTGCTTCGGGTAGATCGATGACGCGGACTTCCATATTGCTCTCTCCATCTGTTTGGCAGGAGAGGCCATGGTCGATGAAAGCACCGCCATCCACCTGATCGGCATTGCGCAGGACCTGATCCGGATTGCTATGGCGGTTGGCCAGGCGCGCGCGCGCCGCCGCGGCCTGCGTGGCCCGGTGTTCGGCTGCGCCGGCGCGCCAGGCAGAGGGCGTGCAGCCAAACTTGAGCTTGAAGGCGCGCGCGAATGCCTCGCCGGAGCCGAATCCGGTGGCTAGTGCGATTTCCAGCACCGAGGTGCCGGATTTGCAAGCCAGCTGAAATGCGGCGGACTCGAGCCGGCGCCGGCGTGCGTAGTCGCCCAGCGTCTCGCCCATCCAGGCCGCGAACAAGCGATGAAAATGGAAGCGGGAAAAGTTCGCGACGTCCGCCAGTTGGGCCAGGTCGAGCGGTGTGTCCAGATGCTGGTCGATATAGTCGAGCACGCGGTTCATGCGCCGCGTGTACTCCGCGCGATGGATGCGCAGTTGCGATGGGTCTGACTGCGGGCCTTCTGCTTGGTCGGTGGGTGCCATGGCTGCGGATTATGGCATGACGGCGACAAGCGCAAACCGTCCCGACCAACGGAAAACGCCCCGCGCTGGGCGGGGCGTTCAACCGTTCAACCGTTCGACTAATCGACCAGTTCGCCCGGCCGCGCGCGCTCATGCAAGCCAGCGCGGGCCGGCAGCCGTGCTCAGGCAAGCGCGGGGTAGTCGATATATCCTTCTGCGCCCGAGTGGTAGTAAGTCTCCGGCTGCGGCGCGTTCAGCGGCGCGTCGATCTGCAGGCGGCGCGGCAGGTCCGGGTTGGCGATGAACAGCTGGCCAAAGGCCACCGCGTCGGCTTCACCGGCTTGCAGCACGTGCTCGGCGGTTTCCTTGGTCATCTTCTCGTTGGCGATATAGGTGCCGCCAAATGCCTTCTTCAGCGCGGGGCCGAGGCGGGGCTCGCCCAGCGCTTCACGTGAGCAGATGAAGGCAATGCCGCGCTTGCCGAGTTCGCGCGCCACGTAGCCGAAGGTGGCCGGCAGGTCCGAGTCGCCCATGTCGTGCGCATCGGCACGCGGTGCCAGGTGAACGCCCACGCGCGATGCGCCCCACACGTCGATGCAGGCGTCGGTCACTTCCAGCAGCAGGCGGGCGCGGTTTTCGAGCGAGCCGCCGTAGGCGTCGGTGCGCTTGTTGGTGCTGTCCTGCAGGAACTGGTCGAGCAGGTAGCCGTTGGCGCCGTGCACTTCCACGCCGTCGAAGCCGGCGGCCTTGGCATTCTCGGCGCCGTGGCGGTAGGCCGCGACGATGCCGGGGATTTCATCGGTTTCCAGCGCGCGCGGCGTGACAAACGCGCGCTTGGGGCGCACCAGGCTGACATTGCCCGCGGCGGCAATGGCGCTGGGCGCCACCGGTAGTTCGCCGTCCAGGAAGACCGGATCGGAAATACGGCCCACGTGCCACAGCTGCAGGAAGATGCGGCCGCCGGCGGCGTGCACGGCATCGGTCACCACCTTCCAGCCAGCGACTTGCTCGTCGGACCAGATGCCCGGGGTGTCGGCATAGCCCACGCCTTGCGGGGTGACAGAAGTGGCTTCGCTGAGGATCAGGCCTGCGGAGGCGCGCTGCACGTAGTACTCGGCCATCAGGGCGTTGGGCACGCGGCCGCCGCCCACTGCGCGCGAGCGCGTCAGCGGCGCCATGATGACGCGGTTGGGGAGGTCGAGGTCGCCGATGCGGATGGGGTCGAAGAGAGAGGTCATGTCAGTTTGTCTGGGTGTCGAGGAGAGTGGCGCACCGTGGGTGCGTAAGTAGGCGCTCGCGCGCCGCGGGTATCAAAGATCGCTGTGCATGTGATCGAGAAAGGCCTGGATGGTCTGCTCGTCACGCTTGAAAAAAATCCATTGGCCAACCCGCTTGGAAGTCACCAGCCCGGCGCGTTGCAACGTGGCGAGATGTGCCGACACGGTGGATTGCGACAGTCCGGTGCGCGCGTCGATCAGGCCCGCGCAGACGCCCAGCTCGAGCGGATAGTCCTGCACGGCGAAATTCTCCTGCGGGGCTTTCAGCCAGGCGAGGATGCTGCGCCGTACGGGATTGGCCAGGGCCTTGTGGATGGCGTCGATGTCCATTGCGTGGGTTTGTCCGGTATCGGAGGCGCGGGCTGTTTCGCGTTTTGGCGAAACATATATCCGCTTCTCACAAAATTAATATCGTGACTATACGATATACGTCGCGGCTCTGCTGGAGTGGTCTTTGCGCCACCTGGTAGTGCCTACTCGACGTATGGTTATTTCTATCTGGTTGCTTAAAGAAACCAATGTGATTTAGACTCCGTTCAGTTTCTTTATAAAACCAAATGGATCCATGATGACGCCTAACCCAGCCACCGCCGCCACCCTGGCCACCGCACCGTTGGCGCAGACCTCGGACGCGCCGTCTGCCATGCCGTCGTCGCTGGTCTGGCTGTTCGCATTGGCGTGTGGGCTCAGCGTGGCCAACGTCTACTACGCGCAGCCCTTGCTGGATGCGATGGCGCGCGAGTTCGGCTTCGGCTATGGCTCGGTCGGCATCGTCGTCACGGCCACGCAGGTGGGCTGCGCGCTGGCGCTGCTGCTGCTGGTGCCGGTGGGCGACCTGGTGGACCGGCGCCGCCTGATCCTGTTGCAGTTGCTGTTGCTCGCCGTCGCCCTGGCGCTTGTGGCGGCGGCTTCGACGCGCACGGCATTGCTGGCAGGCATGCTCGCCGTGGGTCTGCTGGGCACGGCGATGACCCAGGGACTGATTGCGTTCGCGGCCACGCTCGCCGCGCCGGCCGAGCGCGGGCGCGTGGTGGGCGCCGCGCAGGGCGGCGTGGTGATCGGCTTGCTGATGGCGCGGGCTATGGCGGGCGCGCTGGCGGATCTAGCCGGCTGGCGCGCGGTGTACGTGGTCTCGGGCGTGCTGGCGTTGCTGATGATCGCGCTACTGGCGCGCCGTTTGCCGCGGCAGGCCAGCGCGCCGGTGAAGATGCGCTACATCAGCCTGCTCGCGTCGATGTTCATGCTGCTGGCGCAGGAGCGCGCGCTGCAGGTCCGTGGCGTGCTCGCCATGCTGATGTTCGCCGCGTTCAGCGTGTTCTGGACCGCGCTGGTGCTGCCGCTGAGCGCGCCGCCGTATTCGATGTCGCATACCGCTATCGGTGCCTTTGGGCTGGTTGGCGCCGTGGGCGCGCTGGCGGCCGCGCGTGCCGGGCGCCTCGCGGATCGCGGGCTGGGACAGTGGACCACCGGCATCGCGCTGGTGCTGCTGGTGGCGTGCTGGGCGCCGCTGGCTTTTGCGCCGGAGTCGCTGTGGCTACTGGTGGCGGGCATCATCGTGCTGGACCTGGCCGGGCAGGCCATCCATGTCACCAACCAGAGCATGGTGTTTCGGGTGCGGCCGGAAGCGCACAGCCGGCTGGTGGGCTGCTACATGTTGTTCTATGCGCTCGGCAGCGGTGCCGGGTCCATCGCCTCGACGCATGTCTATGCGCGCGCAGGATGGTCCGGCGTTTGCATGCTGGGCGCGGCGATCAGCGCGGCCGCGCTGGTATTCTGGGGTGTGACCTTACGCCGGTAACGCGGTGATAAAGCTGCGATAAAGCGGCGGGAACTTTCATTTTGCTTACTGGTTCAGGCTGGATATCGGGTGAATCCACGTCAACCAAATCCCGTCCGCCAGCGTAAGAGCGGTGTCACCCCTTGGGGTTCGAGACAGGCCAACCATGTCCTTGAGCATTTCACGCCTGCTGTCACGCCTGATGTCGGCTTGCCTCCTGAGTGCGGCCGCAGGCCTGCTGGGTGCTTGCGCGCAAGGCGGCAGCGCGCCGGAGGGTACAACCGGTGCGGCCCTGAAGCCGGCCGACCTGCACTGGCTCAACACCGTTACCTTCGGCGCCAACCAGTCCAGCATCGAGCGCCTGCGCAAGCTGGGGCGCGAGCGCTATCTCGAAGAACAACTCAAGGCGCCCGGCACCGATACGGGCGAGCTTGCCACCACCATCGGGGCGCTGAGCATTGCCCAGCAAAGTGGTGAGCAAAGGCTGCGCAGCGTGCGCGCCGAGCAGCAGCGCATCAACACCCTTACCGACGAAGACGAAAAACAGAAGGCGCGCGACGCGCTCAACCGCAGCGGCAACGACGTGGTGCTCGACACCAGCCGCCGCCATCTGCTGCGCGCCCTCTACTCGCCCGCGCAGCTGCGCGAGCAGATGACGTGGTTCTGGATGAACCACTTCAGCGTGTACTCCGGCAAGGGCTCGGTGCGTTGGGTACTGGCCGACTACGAGGACAAGGCGGTGCGCCCGCATGCGCTGGGCAAGTTCCGCGACCTGCTGATGGCGACCGTGACATCGCCCGCCATGCTGGAGTACCTGGACAACGCGCAGAGCGCGGTCAACCGCATCAACGAAAACTATGCGCGCGAGCTGATGGAGCTGCACACGCTGGGCGTGGCCGGCGGCCCGAGCGGCTCGCGCTATACGCAGCAGGATGTGCAGGAACTGGCCCGCGTGCTCACCGGCCTGGGCATCAACGCCAGCGGCGAGCCGCCCAAGCTAGCACCGCAAAAGCAGGCGCTTTACCGCGCGGGCGGGTTGTTCGAGTTCAACCCGAACCGGCACGACTTCGGGCCCAAGACCTTGCTTGGCCATCGTATCGAGCCGAGCGGTTTCCACGAGGTGGAGCAGGCCGTGGAGATTCTCAGCCGCGATCCGGCCACCGCGCGTTTCATCTCCTACAAGCTCGCCGCGCACTTCGTCGGCGATACGCCGCCGCCGTCGCTCGTCAATCGCATGGCAGGCACCTTCACGCAGACCGATGGCGATATCGCGGCGGTGCTGCGCACGCTGTTCCTGTCGCCTGAGCTGAACACCACGCTGGCCTCCGGCACGCGCAAGTTCAAGGACCCGATGCAGTTCGTGGCTTCGTCGCTGCGGCTGGCATATGACGGCCGCACGGTGGCCAACCTGCGCCCCGCCATCGGCTGGCTTAACCAGCTTGGCGAGCCGCTCTATGGCCGCATCACGCCGGACGGTTTCCCGGCAGCGGAGAGCGCATGGGCCAGTTCCGGGCAGATGGTCAAGCGCTTCGAGATCGCGCGCGCCATTGGCTCGGGGCAGGCCGGGCTGTTCTCCAAGGATGATGGCAAGCCGGCCGAGCGCACCGGCTTTCCTTTGCTGACCAACCGCGTGTTCTTCGACAGCATCGAATCCACGCTCGGCCCCGCCACGCGCACCGCGATGACGCAGGCGACGTCGCAGGCGGAGTGGAACACCATCTTGCTGTCGTCGCCCGAATGGATGCAGGACTGAGCAGTCCGCCCTGAACAAGGAGTACCCCATGCAACGACGTGACTGGCTAAAGGGCGCGGGGCTTGCCGGACTCGCGGCATTGGCGCCCGGCATCGTCTCGCGTGCCTACGCGCTGCCGCAGCAGGCCGATGCGCGTTTCCTGCTGGTGTTCCTGCGTGGTGGCTACGATGCCACCAACGTGCTGGTGCCTGCGGGCAGCGATTTCTACTACGCATCGCGCCCGACCATCGCCATTGCCAGGCCGG
This sequence comes from Cupriavidus sp. GW822-FHT03E04, assembly GCF_058801495.1. Classification (NCBI taxonomy): domain Bacteria; kingdom Pseudomonadati; phylum Pseudomonadota; class Betaproteobacteria; order Burkholderiales; family Burkholderiaceae; genus Cupriavidus; species Cupriavidus sp. GW822-FHT03E04. The sequence continues at coordinate 98,193 of NZ_JBXANI010000007.1, read as the reverse complement.
TGGCGCAGGGCGCTCCGGCCGATCCGCGCGCCGCGCTGTCGCTGGCGGCGGCCTTCGATGGCGGCGCGGGCAGGGGCATCGATGCGTGGGCGCTGCACCCCGCGCTCAAGGACAGCCTGCTGCCGCTGTGGCAGAAGCAGCAGCTTGCGTTCGTGCCGTTTGCCGGCACCGATGACCTCTCGCGCAGCCACTTCGAGACGCAGGACGGGGTCGAGGCCGGGCTGCCGCTCACCGGCAACGGCAAGGGCAGCGGGCACATCGATGCCTCGCTGCGCGGCTCCGGCTTTCTTAACCGGCTGGCCGAATCCATGGGCGGGCGCGCCGCGCCCGTCGCCTTTACCGATGGCCTGCCGATGGCGCTGAGCGGCGCGCTCACCGTGCCCAATGTCTCGCTCAAGGGTACCGGACGCACGCCCTTCGACGAGCGCCAGACCCGCGTGCTTGCGCAGATGTATCGCGGCACCCGCTTCGAGTCGCTGATCAACGAGGGCTTCGAACTGCGCCAGACCGTGGCGCAGGAGGCCGAGGCCATGCAGCGCCGCAACACAATGATGGCCGCGAACCTGCCCGCGCAGGCCGAGCCTGACATGGCGGGCCGCATGCAGGAGATGCAGGCGGCCAACCGCCGCGCGCTCAGCGCCAAGGGCTTCGAGGTGGAAGCGCGCCGCATGGCGGGGCTGATGCGTGAGCGCTTCAATCTTGGCTTTATCGATGTCGGTGGCTGGGATACGCACGTGAACCAGGGCGGCGCACAGGGACAGCTGGCCAACCTGCTCGATAACCTCGGGCGCGGCATCTCCGGATTCGCGGACGAGATCGGGCCGGCGTGGAGCAAGACCACCGTGGTGGTGGTCTCCGAATTCGGCCGCACCTTCCGCGAGAATGGCACGCGCGGCACCGACCACGGTCACGGCACGGCGTACTGGGTGGCCGGCGGCGCCGTGCGTGGCGGGCGCATTGCCGGCGAGCAAGTGGCGGTGGAGCAGCGCACTCTGAACCAGAATCGCGACTGGCCGGTGCTCAATGAATACCGCGCGATGCTGGGCGGGCTCTTCAAGCGCCTGTACGGGCTGGACGATGCGCGCCTGGCACATGTGTTTCCCGATGCGCGGGCAGTGGATATCGGGCTGGTCTAGCTCGCGGCGATCGTGGAGAGTTTGTGTCAAACGTCGGTCGCCCCCAGCTCCGCCTGCAGCCGCTCCATCTCTCGCATCATCTGCGCCGAAAACGCCGGCCCTTCCCACGCCCGATAATTCTGCTCCGCATAGGCCAGCGCGTTCTTGTAATACAAGAACGCATTGAGCCGGTTGCGCACATAGTTGTTCTGCGTGCGCGTGACCTTGCCCGGGCTGCCCATCACGATGGAGTTGGGCGGAATCACGGTGCCTTCCTTGAGGAAAGCGTGCCCGGCAATGATGCAGTTGTCGCCGATCACGCAGCCGTCCATGATTGTGGCGTTGATGCCGATCAGGCAGTTGTCGCCGATCGTGCAGCCGTGGATGGTGCAGTGGTGGGTGATCGAGCAGTGGCTGCCGATGATGGTCGGCGTGCGATCGCCGATATGCAGCATCGCGAAGTCCTGGATATTGGTGTAGGCGCCGATCACGATTTCCCGACTCTCGGCGCGCGCTGCCACATTGATCCAGATCGATGCGCCCTCGTGCACGGTGATCTTGCCGTAGAGGTAGGCCGATTCGTGCACGTAGGCGGTGGGGTGCAAGCTCACATCGGGGCCGATGAATGCCATCGCTGTCTCCTTGGGTTATTTTTGGATTGCGCAGATTGTACGTCGATGCGTTGATGCGCCGGGGTACGTTCCATCTGCCGCGTTGATGCTTTTGCGACGGGTTCGTTTCCGTTTTTGTATTCAACCTTGTGCTGGTAGGTTTCATCCCAGCATAAGTTGTCATCTTGTCGCGCAGGGACCGGCCCTTTAGGCTGTTCAGGGTCATCTCCCTGCAACAAGACAGAGCGAACGAAAAGGAACGTTTCCATGACCCCCAATAAAACCGCCGCCGCTGATCCCGCAGCCAAATTCGACCCCGGCCGCGCTGGCGAGTACGAAAAGCAAAGCCGCATCGCGCTGGCTGGCTACGACGCCTGCCATGAACTGTCCGCCTGCATGCTGGCGGCAACGCTGGGCACCGGGCGCGCGGCCGAGGTGCTGGTGGTCGGCGCCGGCGGCACGGCACAGGAGATCGTTTGCGCGGCCAGGCTGGAGCCGGCGTGGCGCTTCACGGCGGTCGATCCGTCGGCGCCGATGCTGGACCTTGCCATGGCGCGCGTCGCCCAGGCCGGGCTGGCCGAGCGCACGCATGCCGTGCCGGGCGTGGTGGAGGACCTGCCCGCCACGCCGCGTTTCGACGCCGCCACGTTGATCGGCGTGCTGCATCACCTGCCGGGGGACGACGCCAAGCGCGATATCTTGCGCGCCATCGCCGCCCGCCTGAAACCGGGCGCGCCGCTGATCCTCGCCGGCAATTACCGCGCCTATGCCAGCGAGCCGCTGCTGCTGGCTGCGTGGGGCGAGCGCTGGCGCATGCAAGGCGCCAGCGCCGACGAGGTCCAGGCCAAGCTGGGCAAGATCCTGCAAGGCGCGGACCCGCCGCACTCGGAGGCTGCCGTGCAGGCGCTGCTGGCCGAGGCGGGCTTTGCCGCGCCGCAACGCTTCTTCGGCAGCCTGTTCTGGGGCGCGTGGCTGGCGCGCAAGCAGGGCAGCTGAGCCTGGACGCTCGCGCATGGCCGGGCTTTGCGCGCAGGCCAGCCGGTTCTATCCTACGCAGACGAGAGCCGCCCTCAAGGAGCTTGCCATGCCCGTCCGCTCTTTGTCCTTGCCCGTGCTGATCGCCATGGCGGCGCTGGCCGGCACCGCCATGCTGGCATGGCCGGCGCGCGGCGCCGACAGCGACCAGGAAAACCGTGGCCACGATCCCTTCTTCCAGATCTCGTCGCGCATCGCCAGTTGCCCGGAGCCGCTCGGGCCTCGCGTGGACGAAGCACAATGGCGGCGCGACGCCCATCACCGGATCGAGGACGGCAACCACTGCTATGTCGAAGGCCGCTGCCGTCTCGGCAATGCCTACCAGTACGAGAAGGAAATCGTGGAAAGTACGCAGCGCCGCCTGCAGTCGCTGTCGATCACGCTGCCGGGCTGGCGGGAATCCTCGCTGTGGCTCACCGTGCGGGGCCGCTGGCTGCTGGTGCAGGGCTGCGTGGGGCGGGGTTTCCCCGGGCAGCCCTTCGTGGCCGCATTGCGCGAAGTTGCCGACGTGGAGATCGTGGTCGACCAGATCACGGCGGATCCGGCGCGCGGCGTGCCTTACCCCGTATTCGGTGGCCGTCCCGGCCCGGCGGCGGCCGTTCCGCCTCAATCCGGCCGAGAGCCGAATTAGGCATTTTCTTCCTGGGCTTGGATTCTTTGGTGCTGGCGCCAATCCGGGTTGTGGGGCGTCATGCCAAGTGCTACCTTCTGGGCGTGCTGGCGGCCCGTCCGGGTTGAGACCCCGACCCATGGGGAAGCGCCAGCGGCAGGTTTTTTGCTCGGGACACGACATGACTGCTCACCCTCACGGGCCGAAGCCCGCCTTCAGGCGGCTGGGTGCGGTGCTGCTTCCATTGCTGCTATGCGGGCTCGCCGATGAAGCCCTGGCGCAGCAAGGCCCCGCCGATAACCCGGCGCAGGGCGTGCCCGGCACCATCTGCGACGCGCCCTGGTTCCAGTCCGGCGCGCGGGCGCAGATGGAGGCCAGTGGCGACATGCCGATGTCGATCACCATGACCATCCGGAACCCGACGCTCACGGATAATGGCTGCAGCGCCTGGCTGTCGATTCACTCGAAGTCGGCGCTGGCGGCCATGATGGGCCCGCCGGTCGTCATGGACCAGGTCCACAAGATGACATTCGACCGCGGCGCGGCGGCCGGCTCGGTCGGCAGCGTGAGCAGCCAGCGCGCCACCATCAATGCGCAGGCGCGCTACACGCGGCTGTTCGGACAGGCATCGTTCCAGGGCAAAGGCGTGCTCAGCTACGCGGGCCTTGCGATACGGGAGGGCGTGGTGCTGCCGGGCGAGACGCTCAGTTCCAGCCTGGATCTCGAGATCCACAGCCTGGCAACGGACGAGATGGTCACGACCATTCGCGCGCCATCGGCCTCGGTCTCGGTTGGCGAGCGGCGTGTCGGCCGTGCGCAATCCATCGAGACCATGCTGGGCCGCCGCGAATGCATGCCGATCACTTACGAAAAGCGCACCTCGCTGGGGCCATTGATGATGGGCGACGACCTCATCCAGACCGAGCCCGCGATCATGAACGTCACCGACTGGTACTGCCCGACGGAAGCGTTCGTGCTGCGCACAGAGGTGCGGCAAAAAGGCAAGGTCGAGAGAATCGACACGACTGCCATTGGCATGGACGACGACGCGCAGTGAGGCAGGATGCTGAGCGCTGGCGGGAACACCAAGGAGCACCACGACATGAACAACGAGAACCAAGAGATCGATTTGCTGCCCTTGCTCCGGCAACTCGAAACCGAACTGCACCGTCCCGCCGCGCGCGGCGATCGCCATCGGCTGGACGCGCTGCTGCACGACGACTTCCTGGAGTTTGGCCGCTCGGGTGGCATTTATACCAAGGCCGACACGCTGGACGAGCTGCCCACCGAAGCCGCCTCGGGCACGATCTGGGCGCAGGATTTCTCGCTGCGCTCGCTTGCGCCGGGCGTGGCCATGCTGAACTACCGCTCTGCCTGCCAGCAGCCGGACAGCCGGCTGGAGCGGCACACCCTGCGCACCTCGATCTGGACGCTGACTGACAAGGGTTGGCAGATGTCGTTTCACCAGGGCACGCCGACGGAGAGCTTCGCGGCAAAGCCCGTGTAATCGAGCAGCTGCATAGCGGCTCCTGCTCCTGGCCGCCACCACATTCATACCGATCCCGGCAGCACAGCGCGCCTGCGGCCCTCTGTGTGCTGAATTGTACGTGTCGCAATAATTTATAAATAATTGCGATTTGTGTTTGTTGACTTGCTATGCATATTTAAATACATTGTCGAGCACGCGGGCGCGCCCGCCATGGAGAAGGCAGGCCGCGCTTTGCAGCCCGCATGACACCCAAGCAAGAACACGCGGCGAGACATGCCGATTCGACCGAGACCAGATTGAATACTTCAGACCCAACTTCCCATGAACCGCAGGCGCAACTGCCCACTGAGGCGGCCCGCACATACGAGCAGACCGTGTTGGACTGGTCCCAGGATCTGCCCGGCGGCATTACGGCGGCGCGTGACCTGCGCTATGGACCGGACCGCCAGCACAGCTATGACGTGTTTACCGCCAACACCTTGCGCAATGCGCCCGTGCTTGTGTTCTGGCACGGTGGGGGATGGACGAATGGCTATAAGGAGTACGTCTCCTTCCTGGCGTCCAACGTGATCCGCCTGGGCATGGTCCTGGTTGCGCCGACCTATCGGCTGGCGCCGGCGCATCGTTTGCCCGCGGCATTTGACGACGCCGTGGCGCTCCTGGCGGAATTGCCCCGACGGATTGGGGCGCTCGGTGGGGACGCCAGCCGGCTTTACCTGGCCGGGCATTCCGCCGGGGGCGGGATCGCGGCAATGGCGGCGCTGCGTACACCGGCCTTGCGCGCGGCCGGTGTCGGGCCCGAGGCGATCCGAGGTTGCCTGCCGATCAGCGGCATCATGGATCTCCATCATCCGAGCCCGCTGCCGCAAAGCCTGGAGGACCGGGTCTATACCATGCTGCTGGAAGCGCCCGATCTTGACGCTGTTATGAGCCCATTGTGCTGGGCCGCAGGCAACACCGTCCCCATGATCCTGAGTTACGGCGAGCACGATAGCGAGCGCGTGGTTCTCTCTAACCGCCGCCTGCGCGCCATGCTGGCTTGCCAGGCCGGCCCGGTCGCATGCCATGTGCAACAAGGGGAGGATCACTTCCGAACGCACACTGCGCTGAAGGATCCTTCGCACCCGTGGTTCGCGCGGCTTTCCGCGCTCGTCGAGGAGACGTCACAATGAAAGAGGTGATCGATATCGGCCTGCCCGTACCGGGCCAGCCCTTCTCTTGGGCAACCAAGGCGGCGGGGCTGCTGTTCACGGCGCATGGCCCGGTTCGCCGCGATGGCTCGGTCGATACCGGGGACATCGCGATTCAGGCGCGGCTCACTTTCGAAAACCTGCGGATGGCAGCCGAGGCGGCGGGCGCGGATCTGTCGTGTGTTGCCCAGGTGCTGGTCACGCTGGTGGATGCCGGCGATGTGCCCGTTGTCGATGCCGTGTATCGGGAGTTCTTTGCCGCGCCCTATCCAAACCGCTCGACCGTGATTGCAAAGGCGCTGGTGGTGCCTGGCATGCGCATCGAGATCGTTGCCTATGTTTCGCTGACTTCCGTGCAAGCTGGCTAAGTCGGCGAACCATGTACGTGAACGAGCGAACACGCAAGTTCGCTGAATGCAGGTGCGCGGAAACACCGGGCGCTGCCCACAATTGGGGCAGCGCATTTCCGCGTTGACCGGTGGCGCGGGCTACTCCGCGAAGCGTTTGCTGAGTACGTCGGCCGTGCGCATCAGGTGCTGGCGCAGCAGCTTGGAGGCCTTCGCGGTGTCGCGGGCGAGGACGGCTTCCATCAGGTCCAGGTGTTCCTTGAGGACATCGTTGGCCAGCTCTTTGCTGGAGCGCGGATAAGCCAGGCGGATACGGCGATACCGCTCCGAATGATCCACCAGTTGTTCGTCGATGCGCAGCAGCCATCTCGAAGTGGCCGCGGAGACCAGCGCGAAATGAAAGCGGCGATGCGCCGATTCCCATAGTTCGACGGCGACAGTATCTGAAGCATCCGTCGGGAGCCGGGCCTTGGTCAGCTTGTAGTAGGCGGCCATGATGTTTGCACCCCAATCGTCGTCGCCGTGCGCGATGGCATCTTCCAGCAGCAACAACTCAATCGACGTGCGCGCGCTCATCAGGTCGAGCAGGTCGCTCCTGGACAGCGGCGAAACGCTGAACCCACGCTGGCCTTCGTTGCTGACGAGTCCTTCGCCGCAGAGCAGCATCAGTGCCTCGCGAATCGGGCTGACACCCAGTTCGTAGCGCTGTTGCAGCGCCTGGAGGCGAAGCTTTTCCCCGGGGGCCAGGCCGCCCGCGATGATGTCCGCGCGCAGCAGTTGATACGCCCGCTCGGAGATGGTCTGCGCTGGAGCGGGTTCGGTGTTCTGCAGCTTACGCAGCAAGTCTGTAGTCCGCATGATCGCTCTTCTATGGTGAATCTCGGCGGGTTTCGGGAAAAACTCAGGAGCGCAGAATTATATACCTGGGATCATCTTTCATAAATTATCGGAGTTCAACGAAATTGTGAGCTAAAGGGATTGCCGCAGCCAGATACGGCTGTGTGCCTGCAACGCTGGTAAACGAAGCGGCACTCAGCGATCCGCTACCCTCCGTACCTCCCTCCCCATTTCCTTCCGACGCTCGGCATGATTTGTTCGCCCCGGCGTTGTTTAGGGTTTGTACCAACGCTTATTTGATCGAGAAAAATTTATAATTTTTCACATTCCTTATGTGAACATATGTTTCATATATGAACAGATGGGACGTGGCAAAGAGGGCCTCATGGCGCATGAGGCTGCGTGATCAAGAGTGCATATGTGCAGGTCTAAATAACTTCCAGAGGGTTGTCATGAAGCATTTCGAAAGGCGCAAGGTGTTGGTTGCCATCGCAGCCGTTGTCTCCGTCCTGGCCACCGGTGCCACTTGGGCACAGGGCGGCTATCCGACCAAGCCCGTCACCCTCGTCGTGGCCTATCCGGCGGGCGGCGACACGGACGTGCTGGCACGCCTGTTTGCCGAGAAGCTCACCGGCCGCCTGGGGCAGCCAGTGGTGGTGGAGAACCGCTCAGGCGCGGGTGGGACGATCGGCACGGCATACGTGGCGAAGGCGGCGGCCGACGGCTACACGCTGCTGTTTGCGCCGAACACCATCTCCATCTCGCCGCACGTGCTGCGCCCGGGCACTGGCGCGTCGTACGACCCGCAAAAAGACCTGACGCCAATCGCGCTGCTCGGGACCCAGTCGTTGTTCGTGATCGTGAACAAGGCCGCCGGCGTGAACAAGATGGAGGACCTTGTGGCGCACGCGAAGTCGGGCAGCCTGCAGAGCTATGCCAGCCCCGGCAATGGTTCGCCGATGCAGATCCTTGCCGAGCTCTTCAACAAGTCGGCGGGCGTGAAGATCATGCAGGTACCTTATCGCGGCAGCGCACCAGCGGTCGTTGATCTGCTTGGCGGCCAGGTCCCGATGATGTACTCGACGCTGGGACCGGTTGCGCAATATTTTCCCTCCGGAAAGCTGATGCCTCTTGCCGTGGCCGACCAGAAGCGCTCGCCGTTTGCGCCCAACGTGCCGACGCTTGCCGAGTTGGGATACAAGGACGCCGAGGTCGGGGCCTGGCAAGCCGTGGTCGGACCGAAGGGGATGCCGGCAGAGCTTGTGCGCACGCTGAACGGCCACTTCAACGAAATCCTGAAGATGCCCGATGTGGTTGCCCGCATGGCCACCATTGCCGTGACGGCCCAGGGTAGCGACCCGGCCACGCTGGGCAAGCTCATTGCCTCGGACTATGCGCGCTACGGCAAGCTGGTCAAGGAATTCGGCATCCAGGCGGATTAGTCTTCCGGCAATCAGCGAATCTGCGTTGGGCGCGGAGAACTCAATATGACTACCTTGATAACCGGTGCCGGCCTGATCGGCCGACTGACCGCTAGCCAGCTGCAAGCCCAGGGGGAACCCGTCTTGCTGGTGGACGTAAAGCATCCGGCGCCACAAGACCTGGGCACGCTGCCACTTGAGCTTTGCGACGTCACGGATTTCAACAGGCTCAGCCAGTTGGCAGACGAACACGGTGTCACCGCGATCGTGCACACCGCGGCGCTGCTGTCCACGGCAATCCGCAAGGACCCGCTGGCCGGAATCCGCGTCAATACAATCGGTACCGCCAACGTGCTGGAGCTGGCGAGGCAGCGCAAGCTCGGTCGCGTGGTCATCGCCAGTTCCACGACCGTCATGTACTCGGCGTTCGCCTCGCTGCCGGCTACGCCCATCGTCGAGGATTTCCCGTATCGCATCGTGAGTGAGCGGCCGGCCAGCATCTATGCCGCCACCAAGATCGCGAGTGAGCACCTGGCGCTAGCGTACGCGTCGCTGTACGGCGTGAGCGTTGTCGTGCTGCGCTACGGCGCGGTGCTCGGCGCAGGGGGGGATGCGGTGACCAGTGTGCCCGGAAGGCTGCTGACCAGTTTGCTGCAGGCAGGCCGCCTGGATGAAACCGCGCACCTGGACGATCCGATCCTTCTCTGGAACGGCCGTGAGGAGTTCATCGATGCACGCGATTGCGCCGCGGCTAACCTTGCCGCGCTGCGGGCGCAGGCGCCGCAACAGCGCGTGTACAACATTGCGACCGGCGATTGGTTCTCGGTCACCGAATTCATCGATGTGGTCCGCCAGCGCTACCCGGCGCTGCGGGTAGCGGAGTTGCGTCTGCCGGAGGGCGGCTTTGCCGCTTTCCCCCATGTGCGGCCCGCGCCGTCAGACGTTAGCGCGGCAAGGCGCGAACTCGGATTTCATGCGGCTCACTCACTGGCCGACTCGGTCGGGCATTTCTCCGACTTGCTGTGATCTAGCCAGACCATCCGGGCGGGCTGCGCCGCTACGCAGCCGTCCCTGAAATCGCATTGCACCTGTTTTCCCCCGTCGTTTCGCCCGGGGTGGGTTTTGTGCGCGCTGGATCCTTATTTGTATGAAGTCATGGAATTTGTAAATTTCTTGCGTGATTGCTGATGCTGCCCGCGCAGTAGGGGCAGCTTCGCGAGCAGGGCGAGTCCGAGAGAGCGGGGAAAGTCCGTCTCTCTTGGAATCAAAACGATTCGATTCGAACGGCTGGAGGGAAGGGAATGAAGCGGGCATTGATGGTGTTTGGCGCGGTGGGAGCAATCGGCGCAACGGGAGGAATGAGCGGGGCCTGGGCGCAGTCGTCCAGCGTGACCCTCTATGGCGTGACGGACATGGGCGTTGTCCGTGAAAGCGGTGCCGCTGCCGGTTCCGTGACCAAGGTCACCAGCGGGATGATGGCGGGATCCCGTGTTGGTATGCGCGGGCGGGAAGAGCTGGGGGGCGGATTGGCCGCCTTCTTCACGCTTGAGGCGGGCATCCTGATGGACACCGGCGCTTCGGGGCAGGGCGGCCTGTTGTTCGGCCGCCAGTCCTACCTGGGACTGGACTCGCGCTATGGTCGGCTGACCCTAGGGCGCCAGTACACGACGCTGGCCTACGCCCAGGTCGAAATGGATCCCTTCGTCACGGGCCTGGCCGGCACTTCCGCCAACCTGATTTCGGCTGGTGGGCGTGGCGGCAGCAACCGTTTCGACAATGCCGTGAAATACAACCTGCCTGGCTCGCTCGCGGGCCTCGAAGGCGAAGTGTCGTACAGCTTTGGCGAGGTTGCCGGAAGCACCAATACCAACAGCCAGTTTGGCGCGTCTCTCGGCTATACGCGTGGCCCGTTCAAGGCGAAACTGGCTTACGCCGATGCCCAGGATGCCAACGGACCGGGCAAGAATGCCCGCGAGGTCTTCTTTGGCGCGAAGTACGATTTCGGCATCGCAACGGGGTACTTCAACTATGTCGTCAATCGCGGCGCGATCGTTCCTGGCACGCCCAACTACAAGTCGGAGGATGTGCTGGTCGGGGCTTCCGTGCCGATTGGATCGGGCCGCGCCATCCTCTCCTACATCTACAAGAACGATCGCACGGCGGCGAACAACGATGCCCAGCAGTTCGCCGTGGGCTATGTCTACGACCTGTCCAAGCGGACCAGCATCTACACGTCATACGCGCATATCCGGAACAATGCGCCGAACACCGCAGCGACCGGTTTCTATCGTGTCTGGAATGCGAATGATGTTGGCAATGCCGGCGCCGGCAACAGCGCGGTGAGCATTGGCATGAACCACATTTTTTGATTTGCGGCGCTGGGTGCCAATGGCTAGGGCTGGCAACCCTGCGCTGGCGGCCAGCGCGGCCGCAGGATGCCGCCGCCAGAGCGAGTTTCGTTGAGGAGAGACCGTGATCGTACGTTGTGCATGCTTGCAGGGCGATGTCGACCCGGAGAACCGTATGGCTTTCGATCGGTTCATGGCGTCCGAATTGCGGCCTCTGATGAAGCGCTTTCCTGGCGTTATCTCCGTGCGCATCATGCGTGCCGAGCGCATCGAGGACGGCGGACCTCCGATCTATATGACATTCGAATCTGTCTATCCATCGATCGAGGTCATGGAGTAGCGCGCGAAGAAGATTGCCGTGAACTCGATCGCTCCCGGATTCACCGATACGCCGATGTCGCGCAGGATGCCCGCCGACCAATATGCTTCCGCAGTGGCGCTGGAGCCAGGCGGCGCGGCAGCAAAGCCGGATGATATCGCTAAGGCGTTCCCTGATTTCGGTCAAGCCGGAAGTGGCCACGCAGGATGTCCTGTGCGAAAAGCGTGATTGAAAGTGATGCAATGTGCTCATTAAAAATAGCTTGCAATTAAATAACGCGCTATGTATATTTCAGCCCATGGACACGAAACGCACCTCCCGGACCAAGCAGGCGGCACACGACGCCACGGCAAATGCCGCGTCGGCGTTGCTTCTGGACCAGCAGTTCTGCTTTTCCGTGTACGCCACGTCGCTTGCGCTGAACAAGCTGTACCGCAAGTTGCTGGCGCCGCTGGGCCTGACATATCCGCAGTATCTGGTGATGATGGTGCTGTGGGAAGCCGATGGCCTGACCGTGTCGGAAATCGGCGGCCGCCTGCATCTGGATTCGGCCACGCTGACCCCGCTGCTCAAGCGCATGGAAGCGCAGCAACTGCTGCGGCGTGAACGTGCCGTAGCCGACGAGCGCCAGGTCATTGTCACGCTGACCGCCGAAGGCCATGCGCTCAAGGAGCCGGCGCAGGCGGTGCCCCGCGCGGTGCTGTGTGCCTCGGGCTGCAGCGTCGATCAGGTGGTGGCCGTGAAGGCGGAGTTGGACCAGTTGCGCGAGCGGTTTGCCGTAGCGGCCGGCGGCTAAGGATCAAGGCGCCGGCGTGATGGGCGCGGCGGCGGCTGATGGTGGGCTGAACAACTTGACAGCCCGTTTTGATTGTCTAATATATAGCGTGCTATTTAATAGCTAGCTATTAAATATGGAAAGCGAACAGGCTTTCTCCAACCCAAGGCTCGATGAGCCAGTTTTATCAACTAGCCAGGAGTGTCATCATGTCGATCGAAAAAGTCCTCTACCGTGCTTCCGCCACCGCAACCGGAGGCCGTGACGGCCGCGCCGTGTCGTCCGATGGCGCCCTGGATATCAAGCTGGCCACCCCGCGCGAGCTGGGTGGCGCGGGTGGTGCCGGCACCAACCCGGAACAACTGTTCGCGGCTGGCTACTCGGCTTGCTTCCTCGGCGCGCTGAAGTTCGTGGCGGCGCGTGACAAGGTGGCACTGCCTGCCGACACCGCCATCACCGGCCAGGTCGGCATCGGCGCCATTCCCACCGGGTTTGGCATCGAGGTGGACCTGAACATCGCGCTGCCCGGCCTGGACCGCGCCGTCGCGCAAGACCTGGTCGACAAGGCACACGTGGTCTGCCCGTACTCGAATGCCACGCGTGGCAATATCGACGTGCGCCTGACGCTGGTCTAAGCGTAGATCCGGATCCCGAGGGTCCCCGGGCCGGCCCCGCGCAATGTTCTAAAATGAGCATCCCTTGCGCGGGGCCGGCTGCTTTGTCTCGCGTGCCGCCTCAAGTGGCAACCAGCGAAACAAGAAGACGGACCCCGGAGACACAGTGCGCTACGAACTCACCGACCTGCGCCTGTTCCAGGCGATTGCCGAAGCACAAAGCCTTTCCAGCGGTGCTTCCGCTATCCACATCACGGCATCCGCCGCCAGCTACCGCCTCAAGAATCTCGAACACGCGATGGGCACGGCCCTGTTCGTGCGCAGCGCGCGCGGCATGGAACTCACCCCTGCCGGCGAGACCTTGCTGGTGCACGTGCGCGAACTGCTGCGCGGCGTGGAGCGCATGCATGGCGAGGTCGGGCGCTTTTCCGCCGGACTCAAGGGCCATATACGGCTGCTGGCCAACAGCAGCTCGCTCAACGGTTTTATCATCCCCAGCGTGAGCCGCTTCCTGGCGGCCAACCCGGACGTCAACATCGACCTGGAAGAGCGCGCCAGCCAGGCGATTCCCTCCGCCGTGGCCGCGCAGGAGGCCGATATCGGCATTCTGGCTGGCGACATCGATGCCAGCGACGTGCGCGCTGTGCGCTACGCGGTGGACGAACTGATCCTGGCGGTGCCCAACGGCCATCCGCTGGCGCGCCAGGCCGAGTTGCGCTTCGGCGCCGCGCTGGATTTCGATTTCGTCTGCATGAGCCGCGGCAGCAGCAACTTCCTCTTCCTGCGCGACATGGCGCAGCGCGCCGGCAAAAGCCCCAACGTGCGGCTGCACGCCCACAGCTTCGAGGCTGCGTTGTCGCTGGTCGAAGCCGGCGTGGGCGTGGCGCTGGTACCGCGCAGCGTGGCCGCGGCGGCCCTGCGCGAAGCCCGGATAGCCGGCGTGCGGCTGGCGGAAACCTGGGCCCGACGCGAGCTGAACCTGATCGTGCGCGCCGAAGGCAAGCTGCCGTCCTTCACGGCGGCGTTCGTGCAATTCCTGCTCAATGATCCGCGTGTTGCCGCCACGCGCGAGGATGGCGCCCCGGTCGCGTAGTTGCCGGCGTCACCACTGAGTATGAAAAAAGCGACTGAATGCACGATGAATATATCATTTTTAGAATAGATTCATCGTCGCTACACTTTCCTCGTGTACCCAGATCTGACAAGGGTAGGCACAAGGAAAAACGATGAACAAGAAGCAAACGCTCGCCGCCGCTCTGGCACTCTCCCTCCTCGGCATCGCCTCTGCGAGTCCCTCCGCCTGGAGCGCCACGGCGCCCACGCCGGCCACGCCGGCCACCAAAGCCGCCCGTGTCGCCGCCCTGTTCGGCAGTCCCGCCGACGTGAGCACGACGACCCGCACGGTCACGCTGGTCCCGGGCATGAACTACGTGAACGTGGCATCCGGCGAATCGGTGGCCTTCCGCGCCGGCGACAAGACCGTTGGCTGGACGTTCCTGGAGGCCATTGGCGGGACCTCGGTCGATATGAGGACCATCTTCCCTGAGGTGGCGCAGGCCAAGGGGATCCGGGTGTACATCGCGCCGAGCCAGTTGTTTACCGGAGGATGAGCTTGGATGGAATACAGTACATAGATTGTATTTTCAATTTACATTGTTTAACCTGTATTCTGTTTTTACAAGCTATAGTTTGTTGGGTAAATAACATGTGCCGGAGATCGCCATGGACTATCCCATCAAAGCCATCAGCCAGCTACGTCCCATCCTGCAAGGCTTTCGCAAGGCCAGTCACCTGACGCAGGCGGAGGTTGCCGCCAAGCTGGGCATCACGCAGCAGTCCTACGCCCAACTGGAGGCCAACCCCGCCGCGGCCAGTATTGAGCGTCTCTACCGGACCCTGCAAGTTCTTGGGGTGGAACTGGTATTGAGTCCGGTAGCCTCACAGGCTGCCATGCGTCCCAGCGCCTATCAGTCGGCGCCGGGACAAGGCACCGCGGCGACTGCATTGGTGGCGCAAGATAGCGCCGCCTGCGCCAAGCCCAAGCGCGCGAAGGCGACCGCGCCCACCGCGCCGAAGCGGCGCGAGGCTTGGTAGGCATGGGATGCCGCTCACACAAGCAAAGGCTGCAGATCTGGATGAACGGCGTCCCGGTCGGCATCTGGGAGCGCGCAGGTGGAGTCGCTGACCTACTTTGACGAGTGGATCGAGGACAAGCAAGGGCGCCCGCTTTCCCTGTCCCTCCCATTCCTGCCGGCCAATGCGTCCTACAAGGGCCGCATCGTCACCGATTTCTTCGACAATCTGCTGCCGGACAGCGATGCCATCCGGCGTCGCCTCGCGCAACGCTACCGGACCGGCGGCGTCACGCCGTTCGAACTGCTAGCCGTGCTGGGGCGCGATTGCGTTGGCGCGCTGCAGTTGCTGGAGGAGGGGGATGCGCCAGTCGACCTGACGACGATCAACGGCAGGCCATTGTCTGAAGCGCAGGTCGCACGCGTGCTTCGCGACACCACGAGCGCCGCGCCACTGGGTGCTTACGATGGCGACGACGAGCTACGCCTATCGATTGCGGGAGCGCAAGGACAGGCGCAATTTCTTCAAGGCGCAACTGGTGTTCTGGCTACTTGCCGCGACAGACGGCCATGCGAAGAATTTCAGCATTGCGCTACTGCCGCGCGGCAGTTACCAGTCCACGCCGCTCTACGATGTGCTTTCGGCTCACCCAATCATCGGGCCCGGCCGCAACCAGGTCGCGCCGCAGAAAGCGAAGCTGGCCATGACGGTTCGCGGTAACGAGAACGACTACCTGATCGGGCAGATACGCCGCAGGCACTGGCTTGCACAAGGCCGGCAGGTCGGCTTGAGCACGCAGAGCGTCGAAGCGCTTATCCAGGAACTGATCGCCGCAACGGACCTGGTGCTGTCCACGGCCGCGGCCAGCCTGCCTGCAGGTTTCCCCGCCGACCTGGCCGACGCAATTCTCGACGGCGTACGGCGGCAGTCCCGCAAGCTGGCCGGAATGCGGACATAGCGGAGCAACTGCCAAGCGCCCGCCGGCTTTGATAACCACCCCCCCGAGCGTTCCAATTCCACGAACCGGTGATTCGAATCTTTCGGATGGCCGGGCTCCGGCCACAAAAATATACTGGCCGGCAGCCCCAAGCCATCGATGGCGGCGTTCTCCGCCTCTTGTCGACCAGGCGGCGGCACACAAGAACGAAAGACCGGAGACACCGTGAAATCCATCCAGGCCCGCCTGCGCCTGCTCGCCTTGTGCGGCAGCGCCCTTAGTTCCCTGATTTCCCTGACAGCCTGCGCGCCCGCGCTGGCCCAACCGGACCCGTATCCCAGCAAGCCTGTCACCATCGTGGTGGCATTCGCGCCCGGCGGCATGACCGATATCGTGGGGCGTTTGCTGGCGGCCGAACTGTCGCAGGCGTTCAAGCAGAGCTTTGTGGTGGAGAACCGTCCCGGCGCTGCCGGGCAGATCGCTACCGAGTATGTGGCGCGCAAGCCCAACGATGGTTACACGCTGCTGCTTAGTGCGACCGGCCATGTGATCGGGCCGGCCGTGCAGAAGAACGTGCGCTACCAGCCGGTGAAGGATTTCGAGCCGATCGCATTGATCGCCAAGGCGCCGAACATGCTGGTGGTGAACCCATCGGTGCCGGCCAGGACGTTGCCGGAGTTCATCAAGTGGGCTAAATCGCAGCCCAGCGTGCCGTATGGCTCGGCCGGGGTCGGCGGCTCCACGCACCTTGCCGGCGAGCTGTTCCGGCAGGTGGCGGGCGTGCCGCTGGTGCATGTGCCGTACAAGGGCGCGTCGCCGTCGACCAACGATGTGGTGGCGGGGCAGATTCCGATGGTGTTCCAGGATTCCATGAGCGTGTCGGCGTTTATCGCGGCCGGCAAGCTGCGTCCGATCGCGGTCACCAGCGCGGAGCGCAGCAAGCTGTTTCCCGATCTGCCGACCATTGCCGAAGCCGGTTTCAAGAACTATGACCTCTACACCTGGCTGGGTCTGTACGCGCCGGCCGGCACGTCGCCGGAGATCGTGGCGCGGCTGAACCAGGAGGCCAACCGCATCATGAGCTCGCCGGAGATGGCGGCCAAGCTGCGCAAGCAAAGCGCCGAAGCCGCGGGCACGCTGGGGCCGGCGGCATTCCGAAAGTACGTCGAGGCCGAGGTGGCCAAGTGGCAGCGCACTGTCCAGGTTACCGGCGTGAAGGTGGACGAGTAAGTGGGCGGCCAGGTGAACGAGCCGGTGAACGAGCAAGGGCGGAGCCATACCGATGCATGACGAATCATCCACGCAGGATGCCCAGGGCGCGGACGCCTTCTACTTTGGGCAACTGGCCCAGGGCCGCTTCGTCATTCCCCGCTGTGCGGATTGTGGCCGGTGGCACTTCTTTCCACGCGTGCTTTGCCCGCACTGCGGCTCGGATACGCTGCAATGGCTTGCGCCCTCGGGCCGCGGCACCGTGTACTCCACCACCACGGTGCGCCGTAGGGAGGGCGACTACAACGTCTGCCTGGTCGACCTGGACGAAGGGCCAAGGATGATGAGCCGCATCACCGGCGTCGCGCCGGATGCGGTCCGCATCGGCATGCGCGTGCAGGTGCAGATCGCGCACGAAGAAGCCGGGCCGTTGCTCGTATTCACTCCGGGAGAGACGCAATGATGGGTAGCACCAGAGGCACATCCGGCTCGCAGCGCGGCGCCATCGCCATCCTCGGCACCGGGCTGGCCGGCCTGGGCCACGCCGGCGGGCGTACCGAGCAGGAGATCATCGCGCAGGCAGCGCATGCCGCGGTGAAGGCCAGCGGACTGCGCATGCAGGAGATCGACGGCATCATCACCTCCAGCCTCACCTCGCCGTGGTGGGTGATGCGCATGGCCGAGTACCTCGGCATCCGGCCGAGATTCTCCGATAGCACGATGTTTGGCGGCTCGTCGTTTATCGCCGACCTGAAGATTGCCGCCATGGCGATCGAGGCGGGCGAATGCGACAACGTACTGATCTGCTACGGCAGCACGCCACGCAGCGTGCCGAGCAGCTCGCGCCAGAACCAGATGCGGGCCGAGCTTGACCCGCAGCCCTACGAACACCCGTACAAGCCCTTCAACCCGCCCAGCAGCTATGCGCTGGCCGCGGCGCGCCACATGCACCAGTACGGCACCACGCGCACGCAACTGGCTGAGGTGGCCGTGGCCGCGCGCAGGTGGGCGCAGCTCAATCCCCATGCGTTCTCGCGCGACCCGCTCACGGTGGATGACGTCATCAACGCGAAGATGATCTCGGACCCGCTCACGGTGCGTGATTGCTGCCTGGTCACCGATGGCGCCGGCGCCTTCGTGGTCACGCGGGCTGACCGCGCGCGCGGCCTGCACGCCAGCCCGGTGTATGTGCTGGGTTGCGGCCATGCTCACTGGCACCGGCAGATTTCCTGCATGGACGATGTGACGGTCACGCCCGCCGTGGAGTCCGGGCGCAGGGCATTCACCGAGGCGGGCCTGACGCCGGACGATATCGACGTGGTGGAGCTCTACGATGCGTTCACCATCAACCCGATCCTGTTCCTGGAGGATCTCGGCTTCTGCGCCAAGGGCGAGGGCGGCGCCTTCGTGTCCGGTGGGCGCATCGAGCCGGGCGGCGCGTTCCCGATGAACACCAATGGCGGCGGGCTGTCCTGCCTCCACCCGGGCATGTACAGCATCTTCCTGGTGATCGAGGCCGTCACGCAGCTGCGCCGCGAGGCGGGCGCCCGCCAGGTCAAGGACGCGGACATTGCGCTGGTGCATGGCAATGGCGGCGTGCTGTCCAGCCAGGCTACGGCCATTCTCTCCACCTCGCTTTGAGCCCGAGCAATCCCATGACTTCCCATTCTTCGGCATCCGCCTTCACCTCGCTCACCGCTACGGTTCCGACGGTGCCTACGGTGCCTACGGTGCAATACGGCCGCCAGGGCCGCATCGCCATCCTGTTGCTCGACAACCCGCCCGTGAACGGCCTGGGGGACACCGTGCGCCTTGGTCTGTTCGACGGCATCTCCCAGGCCACGCAAGACGATGCTGTGACGGCAATCGTGATCCTCGGCGCCGGCAAGGTGTTCTGCGGCGGCGCGGATATCCGCCAGTTCAATACGCCGGCTGCCAGCGCGCAGCCCACCTTGCGCCAGGTGATCGCGCGCATCGAGCAGTCGGCCAAGCCGGTGGTTGCCGCCATCCATGGCGTGGCGCTGGGCGGTGGCATGGAACTGGCGCTCGGTTGCCACTACCGCATCGCCAGCGCCGATGCCAGCCTGGGGCTGCCGGAGGTCAACCTCGGGCTGGTGCCGGGCGGCGGCGGCACGCAGCGCCTGCCGCGCCTGATTGGCGTACCGGCGGCGCTGGCGCTGATCCAGGGCGGCAAGCCCGTGCGTGGTGACAAGGCGGTGGCGCTCGGCATGGCCGATGCACTGATCGACGGCGAGCCGCTGGCCGCGGCCGTGGCCTTCGCCGAGCGCGTGGCGGGTTTGCCGGGCGCCCATCCTGTGATCGCGCGCAAGCCTTGTGCCGATGCCGCTGGCGTGGACTTCGCAGTGCGCAGCGCGGCGGTTAACGCCAAGGCGCGCAATGCGCTGGCGCAACGCGCCGCCATTGCGTGCGTGGAAGCCGCCACGCGCCTGCCGATCGACGCCGGTCTTGACGACGAACGTGTCCGCTTCGACCAGCTCGTGGCAGGCACGGAATCGAAGGCGCTGCGCCACCTCTTCTTCGCCGAGCGCGAGGCGCCCAAGATGGCAGCACTGCCGGCAGGCGCATCGCTGCGCACGGTGGCGCGGGTGGGCATTCTCGGCGCCGGCACCATGGGCGCCGGCATCGCCATGGCCTTTGCCAACGCCGGCATTCCGGTGACCTTGCTGGAGCAGCAGCAGGCCGCGCTGGATCGGGGGCTGGCCATGATCCGCCGCAACTACGAGATCACGGCCGCCAAGGGCAAGCTCACGGCGCAGGATATTGCGCAGCGGATGGCATGCATCACGCCCACGCTGGCCGATACCGACCTGGCGGACGCCGACCTGGTCATCGAAGCGGTCTTCGAGGACATGGCGGTCAAGGAAGCCGTGTTCGCCTGGCTCGACGCGTTATGCAAGCCCGGCGCCATCCTCGCCACCAATACCTCGCGCCTGAGCATCGACGTCATCGCTGCGTCCACTTCGCGCCCGCAAGATGTGATCGGCCTGCACTTCTTCAGCCCGGCCAATGTCATGAAGCTGCTGGAAGTGGTGCAGGGCGAGCGCACCGCGCCGGAGGTCATCGCCACCTGCATGAAGATGGCCCAGGCCATCGGCAAGATCCCGGTGCTGGTGCGCGTGTGCGAAGGTTTTGTCGGCAACCGCATGCTCACGCCATACTGGCGCGAGGCCGGCTTCCTGCTGGAGGAGGGCGCATCGCCGCAACAGGTGGACGGCGCGCTCACGCGCTTTGGCATGGCCATGGGCCCGCTGGCCATGGCCGATCTTGCCGGCATGGATATCAACTGGGCCACGCGCAAGCGGCTCGCGCCGACGCGGCCCGCGCACCTGCGCTACTCCAAGGTGGCCGATCGCATCTGCGAGCAAGGCCGCTTCGGCCAGAAGACCAATGCGGGCTACTACCGCTACGAAGCCGGCAGCCGCGCGCCGCTACCCGATCCGGCGGTCGACGCGCTGATCCGCGCTTGCGCGGCGCAAGCCGGCATCGAACGCCGCGAGGTGAGTGACGAGGAGATCGTCGAGCGCTGCATGCTCGCGCTGGCGAACGAGGGCGCGCGCATCCTGGAGGAGGGCATCGCGCAGCGTGCCGCGGATATCGACGTGGTGTACGTGCATGGCTACGGCTTTCCTGCCTGGCGCGGCGGGCCGATGTTCCATGCCGAGACCATCGGCCTGGGCCGCACGCTCGACAAGATCCGGGCGTTGAATGCCATCCACGGCGAGCACTGGACGCCGGCGCCACTGCTGGTGCGGCTGGTGGCGCAGGGGCGCGAGACCTTCGCCGCAGGCTGAGATGGCGCAAGGCGCGTGCCTGTGTGCCCGGGCACCGGTTGCCTTACGGTGGAAGGCGGAGGACACTAGCGTAGTTTTTGCTGGTGCCAGCCGGGCGGTTGCGCCCAGCCTTTCATTGTTGTCAGCCTGGATGCACTGATCCGCATGTCGTTCAACCCCTTCTTCCCATACCTGCTGCAGCGCATGGACGAAGGCATCGCGCAGGCCGGCGGGCCAGCATGACCAGCATGCTGCTTTCCCGTGTCCATCCGTGGCTGCGCCGTGTGCTGCGCCCGGTGCTGGATCCGGCGCGGCGCTACCGCCATGCCAAGGTGATTCATGCCGCCAGGGTAGCGCTTGGCCTGCTGACGTCCATCGCGCTGACCACCGGCATCCACCTGCCCCATGGCGAATGGGCATCGATCACGCTGCTGGTGGTCATCGGCGGCCTGCAGCACCACGGCAATATCCGCAAGAAGGCGGCCGAGCGTGCGCTCGGCACGCTGATCGGCGCGGGCGCGGGGCTGGTGATCATCCTGCAGCAATCGTATTTGCACGCGCCCTTGCTCAGCTACGCGCTGATCGTGATCGCTTGCGCCGTCTGTGCGTATCACGCGATCGGCAAGGGCGGCTACGTGGCGCTGCTCTCCGCCATTACCATCTTTATCGTCGCCGGCCATGGCGAGAACGCCATTGCGGACGGCCTCTGGCGCGCGGCGGATGTGCTGATCGGCATCGCGATCGCACTGCTGTTCTCCTTCGCGCTGCCACTGCACGCCACCTATACGTGGCGCTACAAGCTGGCCGAGGCCCTGCGCAGTTGCGCCAGGATGCATGCGGCCATTGTCAACGACGCGGGCTTCGACCGGGCCGTACTGCAGCAGGCCATGGTGCTGCAAGGCAGCTTGCTGGTACAGCTGCGATCGCTGATGCCGTCGGTGGCCAAGGAGATCAACGTATCGATGGAGCAGCTCGAAGCCATCCAGCACGGCATGCGCGTGTGCATCAGCCTGCTGGAAGTGCTCGCGGCCACGCGCCCGCGCGTTGACGACGAAGAGGCCAAGGCATTCGTGCGCGACCATCTTGCCGAAGAGAACCGCCGCATCAGCGCCATGCTGATCGGCATGGCGCGCGCGTTGACCCATGGCGTGGTGGCGCGCCTGGCGCCGCGTGGTACTTGTTCGCTTGCGCGAATTGCGGGCACCGTTGCGCCGCAATGGGCTGGCTATGTCTCGCTGACGCTGCGCTTGTCCGGCGAGTTCGACGATCTCAGGCAGCGTCTGGCGGCCATCGCGGATCGATGGAATATTTAAGCCTGCTTTGGTGTTCACCGGTGGCCTCGACGCCGGTGATGAGGTTTGCCCGGGGCGCCGGCCTCGTGGATTGCCAGCAGGGAGAAATCGGGATGTCAGGATTGGCCTTCGGTCGCACCCACGCCACGCGGGTACCAGAGCAGCCGGCGTAGCATCCAGGCCCCGGCCAGCCCCAATGGAACGGCTAACGCCCACACGCCGACCGGGGCTTCCAGCGCCGTGCTTTCCGGCGCCATCGCGGCTGAGATCATGACGCCGGTGTTCAGGCCCGCATGCAGGACAATGCCAGGCCAGAGCGAACGCGTGCGGCAATAGAGCGCCGCCGCGAACAGCCCGATGGCGAACGCAATCACGAACTGGTAGATATTCAGGTGCGCCACGCCGAAGACGAAGGCCGAATACACGGTGGCATCGGCACGCACGTACCGACGGAGCATGCCGCGCAGCAGGATGCCGCGGAAGAACATCTCCTCCACGAACGGCGCGATCACGCACACCAGCACCCAGATGCCAATGCCCCCGCTCGTCATCTCCGTGATCATGCGCGCATCATCGGCGGAAAATGGGAACAGCGCCTCTATGCCGACCATGGCCAGTCCGTCCAGCAGCAGGATCAGCGGCACCATCAGCAGGATCGGCGGGCCCAACAGGCCCAGCGTGGCCGCCACGCTGGCGCTGCCCTCGTGGAACAGCTTGCGATAGCTCAACCCGCTGGCATGCAGCAAGGTGCTGAACACCAGCCCATAGCAGGCCACGCGAATGAGACTGGCGGCGGCCATTGGCTGCATGCCGCTGCGCAGCAAGGCCGGGCGCAGCAACATGGTCAATATCACCTCGACAAACCAGGCCACGAAGGTGAGCGCGAGCGCCCACTGGAAGGTAATCGGTTGGGTCTGGTCTGGCCGGTTGGGATTCATGGATCGCGAGATCTTTCGGGGCGAAGGGCTTGTTGTAGACGGCCGTCTCCATTAACGGCAGCGGCATCGCGATTCTGTAGAGTCGGCCCCTCGAAAATGACGTGAAAGGCAGGCGCAATAGCCGGGCCAGCACGCCACGGGGCGTGCATTGTGGCTTTTCGCCCTCGCACCTGCCAGGTACTAACAATTGATTACAACCGAGGGAGGCCCGTCGCACTATGCTCCCCGAGCCCCAAAAGACTGCGGCCGCCAATACAGCGGCATGCCGTACAACATGACAAGCAGGAAAATCGCATGAACCAGATCTACTCGTTTGCCCTGATGGCGATTGCCACGCTGGCGGCGACCTCGGGAGCCGCCCAGGCGCAGCATGTTGTCGGGGGGATGGGCGAGGAAGTGAGGATCGGTGCTTTCGGTGGCCGCGCCGACAATCACCTGGGCGGCCGCAGCCTGCCCGACAGCCATGGGCTCAATGCAGCAGGCCGGGACAGGAACCGCACGCGAGCCGTCAACCGACAAGCAGTGCGCGCCAGTGGCGCACGCGGAAGAACGCCTTCACTTCCCGGCAGAAATTTGCCCTAGGGGGCAGAGGCACCATCTTCCCGCCGCTCCGGAGCCCGAGCGCATACCTTGGTGGGTGAGTCGGGATGACTTCGCAAGCATTCCGCCAGGCGCGCCAGGGTACTGCCGCTTCAACGATGCAAATTACCGTCTGTCACCGATCCTGGACGTGACGCTGACTGCATTTCATGGGCGAGGACGTTCCATTCCGACTCGTTCCTTCCGGACTGGGATACGTCCCTGAAAAAGCGGTTCCACGAGAGCGAAGCCGCTTAATCCTGTTCCCGCCTCCACAACTCGGCTAGTTTCCGCCCGGTTGCCAAGCGTCGCTTACCAGCGATTCGCTGCTGCCTATACGCGACATCGATGCATGGGCAGATGCGTCTTTATTAATTGACCGCCCGGTCGGTTTATTTTAGGATGTGCCGGCGCCATGAAGAAAAAAAGACCCCGGAGACATCATGACCCTGCGCCCCCGCCTTGCCCGCCTTGCATCGACTGCCGTCATCCTCGCCCTCGGCGGCATCGCGGATATTCCCATTGGTCTTGCGACGGCGCATGCGGCCTCGTCCCATGCCGCGCAGCAGGTCGTGATCAAGCGGGACGAGTATGGCGTGCCGCATATCTACGCGGATACCGCCTACAAACTTTTCTATGGCTATGCCTATGCCGTCGCGCAAGACCGGCTGTTCCAGATGGAGATGGCAAAGCGCAGCACGCAAGGAACGGTGGCCGAGGTGCTGGGCGAGAAGTTCGTCAAGTTCGACCTGGCAACGCGCGGCAATTACTGGCCCGCGGCGATCGAGCAACAAATCGCGGCCTTGCCGAAGAGGGAGCGCGACATCCTCGATGGCTATGCCGCCGGGATGAATGCGTGGATCGCGCAAGTCCGTGCGCGGCCTGACACCTTGATGCCAAAGCAGTTCAACGATGCGGGCTTCAAGCCGTCAGACTGGAGCGCATTCGACGTGGCGATGGTGTTCGTCGGTACCATGGCGAACCGCTTCTCCGACAGCACCAGCGAGGTGGACAACCTGGCGTTGCTTACTGCCCTGAAAGACCGGTATGGTGAAGCGCGTGGCATGGATCTGTTCACGCAGTTGAAGTGGCTCGTCAATCCAAAGGCGGTCACCACCATCGCGGCCGGCGAGCGTACTTACCCGATACGGCTCGGCGCCCCGGCAGGCACCGGCGAACTTGCCTACGCATTGCCACGCTACGACGGACCGCCGCCGATGGCGGAGCGGCCCGCGCGCGGCGACGACGGCATGTTGCTCGCGCTCGACACGCAGGCCAACCGCGACACCGTGTTCGCCCAGTATGCGCAGAGCGGCGCCAACGGCCCTGCCGGCTTCCCGACCACCAGCAATATGTGGGTGATCGGCAAGCAGCGTGCGCGCGGCGCCAAGGCGATCATGCTCAACGGGCCACAGTTTGGCTGGTTCAACCCGGGTTACACCTACGGTATCGGCCTGCATGGCGCGGGCTTCGATATCGTCGGCAATACGCCGTTTGCCTACCCTTGCATCCTGTTTGGCCACAACGGCAAGATCTCATGGGGATCGACCGCCGGCTTCGGCGACGACATCGACATGTTCGCCGAGCGCGTCGACCCCGCTCGGCCTGATTTCTACTGGCACAACGGCAAGTGGGTGCAGATGCAAAAGCGCGCCGAGATCATCCACGTCAAGGATGGCGCGCCCGTGATACTCGACGTCTACCGCACCGTGCACGGCATCGTCATGCAGCGGGACGACGCCACGCACACTGCCTATGCCAAGGCACGCGCCTGGAGCGGAAAGGAAGTGCAGTCGCTCCTGGCGTGGACCCATCAGGCGCAGGCGCATGACTGGAAGAGTTGGACGGCCCAGGCTGCACGACAGGCCCTGACCATCAATTGGTACTACGCGGACCGCCAGGGCAATATCGGATACGCACACACCGGCGCCTATCCACATCGTCGGACGGGCCATGACCCGCGCCTGCCCGTGCCCGGTACCGGGGAATGGGACTGGCGCGGCGTGCTGCCGTTCTCCACCAACCCGCAGGTCTACAACCCGCGCTCCGGCTATATCGCCAACTGGAACAACTCGCCTGAGAAGGGCTACCCGGCCTCTGATCTGTTTGCCTTCCTGTGGGGTGCAGCGGACCGCAATGTCGAAATCCAGCATCGCATCGAGGCGCACGCGACGCTTGACAGCGACGATGCCTGGCAGATCCTGAAGGACACCAGCCGCTCGGACCTGAACGTGCGGCACTTCCTGCCATTCATCCGCAATGCCGCGGCGGCGCTGCCTGCCGATGATCCGCGCCGCCGCCTCGCCGATACGCTGGCGGGCTGGAGTGGCATCAACGACGACCCGCGCGACACCGGAACGTATGCCCAGCCCGGCTCAGCCATCATGAACGCCTGGCTCACGTCGATGCTGGCAAGGACCGTCGTCAAGGCGGTTCCCGCGCCCTTCGACAAGTGGTACATGGCCAGCGGCTATGAGACGACGCAGGATGGGCCCACCGGCTCGCTGAACCTCAGCACGGGCAGCAAGGTTCTTTATGAGGCGTTGCTGGGATCTCGCTCGGCCATTGCCCAGCGCGTGGACCTGTTTGGCGGCGCTGCGCCAGACGATGTCATTCGCGCCGCACTGGGCGACACCTGGACATCGCTGTCGGCCAAGTACGGGGACGATATCGCCCGCTGGCAACCGCCAGCCGTGATGCTCACCTTCCGCGCGAACAACTTCTTCGGCATTCCGCAGGCGGATGCGGCCGAAGCCATCCGTGTGCCGGAGTACCAGAATCGCGGGACGGAGAATGACCTGATTGTGTTCGGCAGTGCCGCCGCTGCCGGCAAGACGCAGGCATGGGATGTGGTGGCACCGGGGCAGAGCGGGTTCGTCGCGCCAGATGGCACCCGCTCACCGCACTACAGCGACCAGCTCGCCCTCTATACGGGCTTTGGCCGCAAGCCGCTGCGCCTGGAGGCGGGCGAAGTCGCGCGCCATACGCGCAGCGAAGAAAGGGTCACGGTCGCACCGCGATAGCTCGTGGCTGGCGGCCTCAGGCTGACCGCCGGCGCCGGACCCGGTGGCGATGCGATCGATCTGGCCTCGTCATGCCGATACGCTCGCCACCCGCCAGGATTCAGGGATGACCGCTGTGTCTCTTCGCCAGCGGCAGCATTGGCTGCGCGCCGCTGGCCGGCCCGAGCTTCGCCTTTCTCTTGTCGGCCATGGCCTTGTCGATCACCTTCTGCTGCGCCAGGTCGTGAAACGCGTGGGCACGAAGGGGAAGTCACAGGACGGGCAGGAAGTTGAGTCACGCCGGCGGGCAGCCACACATCATCCGCACCGTGCCAAAACTTGGGTATGTGCTTGATCAAGACAAGAGGCAACCATGAAATGGGAGCCCTCACTGTCGGTCATGCGCCCGGCGGCGAACAGACCGGCGATGCCGACACAGCCCCCGCTGCAGGAAAAACGGCTCAGAACCGATGCCGCACGCCCACAATCGCCCCCACCTGGCTCTGCCCGGCCCCGACTTGTTCCGTGGTATTCACCAGCGTCGTCGCATTGGCATTCAGCGATGGCCCGAACCCGGACAATCCCATCGCAGACCCATCACGGTTCTTCGCGTAAGCGAGGATCGTGTAGAGATCGGTGCGCTTGGACAGCGCGTACGTGCCGGATAACACAAAGCTCAGCGGATCGGCCGAGGAGTTGCGCACGTCGGTGTAGTACGCAGCGCCGGTCAGCGAAATGGCTGGCGTGGCCTGGTACTGCACGCCGGCCCAGTAGAGGTTGGTGCGCAGGGAACTGGTGGTGAAGTCGCCACGGTAGTAGCGGTAGCCCGCCAGCACCTTGACCGACGAGAAGGCATAGGCCGCGGCCACGGCGGCGCGGCGCTCGCGGTTGTCCTGCAGCGTGACCGTGCTGCCGCGGACTTCGTCGTAGGCCACGCGCGTGGACAGGCGGCCGCTGGTGTAGCCCAGGCTGGCGCTCCATTCCCGTCCTGCCTTGGATGCGCCTGCGATTTCGCCGCCGGCGGTGCTGTCGTAGCCGGTGCTGTAGAGCAGGCCGTAGTAGATGCCGCCAGTGGTGCCGGTGAACTTGATGGCATTGTCGGCGCGGCCTGACATCCATTTGTCGTGCATCAGCAGGGAGTAGCGGGTCGAGATGACCATGGGGTCGAACGCCGACGAGAGATCGTACAGCAGCGTTTGTTGGCGGCCTAGGGTCAGCGTGCCGTACTGGGCCTGCAGGCCGGCGAAGGCCTGGCGGCCGAACAGGCGGCCGCCCTGGTTGACCTTGCCAGTGTCGAGGTCGAAGCCGTTCTCCAGTACGAATACGCCCTTGAGGCCGTTGCCCAGGTCCTCCGTGCCACGCAGGCCGAAGCGCGAGGTGGAGAGGTTGCCGGTGGACATGCGCACCGTGGAGTCGCTGCCGCCGGTGGCGTTGGGCACGTGGCTCAGGTATTCGATGCCGGCATCGACCACGCCGTAAAGCGTGATACTGCCTTGCGCCATTGCGGCGCCGGGAATGAGCGGCAACAGCGCCAGCCATGCACGAGATTTCATTACGTTGATTTCCTTATGATTTGCGACGCCCCAAGGGCTCGGGCATCGCAGCGGCGTCAATGTAGCGTCATAAGGACAATGCAAAAAAGGGAGTTCCCGGAACAGACTGTTCCTGCCGGCGAACAGTCCGTCCCGGCTCCCTTGGCCCCTTTTTCCCGCGTACCGCTTAGCGCTTGCGCTGCAAGAACTCGTTCATGTACCGCTGCGGCTCCCCGGTCTCGAAGGCACTGCCAAACTCCGCCACGCTGTTGTTGATGGCCACATCCAGCGGCGCCTCTTCCCACTCGCGTAACAGCCGCTTCTGCTGGCGCACCACGGCAGGGCCGAAGCCGGCCAGCAGCGTGGCGAGGCGTTCGACCTCGGCGTCCAGTTCGGCTAGCGGCACCACCTTGCTCACCAGGCCCCAGGCCAGCGCTTCGCGCGCGTCGGAGATCTCGCCGGTCAGCAGCATCCATGCGGCGCGGGCGTTGCCGATCAGGCGGGGCATCAGCGCAGCGTGGATGACCGACGGAATGCCGACCTTGACCTCGGGCATGCCGACGTGGGTGTTGTCCGCGGCGACGCGGATGTCGCAGGCCAGCGCGAGTTCCAGGCCGCCGCCCAGGCACCAGCCGGGCATGCGCGCGATCACCGGCACGGGGAAGTGGCGCAGCGCGTCGCACAGGCCGCGCAGGCCACTGATGAAGCGCTGCGCGCTGTCGCGGGTCAGGGCGGCCATCTCCTTGATGTCGGCGCCGCCGATAAAGCCTTTTTCTCCGGCGCCTTGCACGATCAGCACGCGGATCTCGTCCCGGGCCGCGAGCTCGGCCACGGCCTGGGTCAGTGCGGCGATGACCGGCGTGCTCAGGATATTGAGCGAGCCGGCCTCGCGGATGGTGAGGGTGGCGATGCCGAGCGCATTGATCTCGATGCCGGCGTATGGCTTGTTATCTGCTTGGCTCATGACGTGGTCTCACTGCAGTTTTGTGAAATGGATATCTTCGACGACCTTCTTCCAGTGCGCGTTCTGGCCGCGGATCAGCTCGGCGAATGCCTTGCGCGTCATCGGTGCTGGAATGGCGCCTTGCTTCTCGATGGCGGTGACGACTTCGGGATCGGCCAGCACCTGCCGCACTGCGTCGTTGAGTTTGTCCAGGATAGCCGCCGGCGTGCCGGCGGGCGCGCCCAGTCCGAACCAGGAGGGATTGTTCATGGCCGGCAGGCCGGCCTCGGCATAGGTTGGCACATTGGGCAGTACCTTCAGCCGCTGCCTGGCAGCCACCGCCAGCGGGCGCAGGCGGTTGCCCTGGATCAGGCTGGAGGAGGAGGGAATGTTGTCGAACACCACCTGGATCTGGCCTGCCACCGCATCGTTGAGCGCGGGGCCCAGGCCCTTGTAGGGCACGTGGAGCATCCTGGTGCCAGTCTCGTTCATGAACAGCTCGCCGTTCATATGGCTCAGGCCGCCATTGCCCGACGATCCGAACGAGTACTTGCCCGGGTTGGCCTTGAGCAGCTTGATGAAGGCGGGCAGGTCGCTGGCCGGGAAGGCCGGGTTGACCACCAGGACGTTGGGCACGTCGGCGAGGTTGCTGATGGGTTCGAAATCCCTGACGGGGTCGTAGGCTGTCTTGGCGTACACGTTGGGGTTGACCGCGTGCGAGCTTTCCACTTCCATGACCAGCGTATAGCCGTCCGCAGGCTGCTTGGCCGCATAGGCGCTGCCTACGGCGCCGCCCGCGCCAGGGCGGTTTTCCACCACGACGGGCTGCTTGAGCACGACGCCGAGCCGGGTGCCGACGATGCGCGCGATGATGTCGGTGGTGCCGCCGGCCGCGTAGGGCACGATCAGCTTGATGGGTTTGCCGGGGTAGGCCGAGGCGTACGCGCCGCTGGCAAGGCTCAGGCCAGCGAGCAGGGTGGTGGCGATGATGCGTTTGTTCAAGCGATGTCTCCGGATGGGTTCTTTTTAGGTGTCGGTGCGCGCCGGCACTAGCTGCCGTTGCGCCGGCCGTGCTCATCGAGCAGCGGCGGCGGCGCCAGTGCTCGCGCGCCGCTGCCGGCCAGCATGGGGTTGCGGATCATCGGCACGCGGCCAAGCACCGGGTGCTCGGCTTGCTGCACCAGTTGGCGGTGCGCGACCTGCGGATGCGCAAACACTTCTGCCATGGAGTGGATCGGGCCCCATGGCACGCCGGCCGCGTCGAAGGCTTGCGTCCAGCTCTGCCGGTCGCGGGTGGGGAACACGTCGGTGAGCAGCTTGCGCAGCGCCGGCAGGTTGGCGATGCGCCCCGAGTTGCTGGCGTAGCGTGGGTCCGTTGCCAGCGCGCCGAGGCTGGCCACTTCGCAGAAGCGCGCGAACTGCGCGTCGTTGCCGATGGCGAGGATCAGGTGGCCATCGGCGCAGCGGAAGACTTCGTACGGCGCGCAGTTGGGATGCGCATTGCCGCTGCGTTGCGGCGCCTTGCCGGACACCAGGTAGTTGGAGGCCTGGTTGGCATTGAGCGCGACTGCCACGTCGAGCAGGGCGATATCCAGGTATTCGCCTTCGCCGGTGGCGTGACGGCGCAGCAAGGCCGCCAGCACCGCCGAGGTGGCATACATGCCGGTGGTCAGGTCCACCACCGCCACGCCCGTGCGCAGCGGGCCGGCGCCAGGCTCGCCGTCGGGGTGCCCGGTGTAGCTCATCAGCCCGCCCATGCCCTGGAACACATAGTCGTAGCCGGGCTTGTCCGCCATCGGGCCGCTCTGGCCAAAGCCGGTGATCGACAGGTAGACCAGCCGCGGGTTGAGCGCCTTGAGCGTTTCATAGTCCAGGCCGTAGCGGCGCAGCGTGCCAACCTTGTAGTTCTCCACCAGCACATCGGCTTGCAGCGCAAGCTCGCGGATCTGCGCGGCGCCTTCGGGGGTGGCGTAGTCGATGGCCACGGATTGCTTGCCGCGGTTGCAGCAGATGAAGTAGGCGGAGAGGCCAGCCTCGCTATTGCCGCCCGCGCTGCCTTCGGGCGCGTGCAAGTAGGGCGGGCCCCAGCCGCGCGTGTCGTCGCCGTGACCGGGGCGTTCTACCTTGGTGACTTCGGCGCCCAGGTCGGCCAGGTTCTGCGTGCACCACGGGCCGGCCAGTATCCGGGACAAATCCAGCACCTTGATGCCGGCCAGGGCCTGATGAAGCATGGGGTCTCCGCAAGACAATTCGTTATGGTGCGGGCGAGTGTATCGGCGGCCCCCGGGGCGGGCCAGTTCATAGTTTTCAAGGAAGCGTTCGCCGAATTCGAACGGCCCGGTGAAGCCATGGTGAGGGCCGGGGCGGCCTGAAGTGAATTCCGCAGCGCTCGGCTGCAGACGGTGGCGCATTCCCCTCCTAGCGGCGTGCGGTACGCGCTACACTTGAGCTACTGCGCCCGCGATCGAGAAGTGGATCGGGCAGAAGCATCCGGATCCCGGCGCGGCCAGTTTCCTGCTTCACCTACCCCCAGCGAGGAGATGCATCATGTCGATACCGTCCAATCCGTTCACCGATTTCAGCAAGTTGCTTGAGCAGTACAAGCTCCCCGGGGTCGATATGACCTCGGTAATCGAAGCGCGGCGCAAGGATATCGAAGCCATCACGGAGGCCAACAAGGTGGCCTACGAAGGCATGCAGGCACTGGTGCAGAAGCAAACGGAGATCCTGAGCAAGACCATGCAGGAGATCCAGTCGGCGGCGCAAAAGATGACCACCGGCGGCAACCCGGCCGAGGCCATGGCCAAGCAGGGCGAGTTCGTTCAGCAGGGCCTGCAGAAGGCGTTCAACAATATGCGTGAACTGGCGGAAATGGCGCAGAAATCGCAGGCCGAGGCGCTGGCCGTGATTACCAAGCGCGCGGAGCAGAATATCGAAGAGGCGAAAAACCTGATGAAGCCGAAGGGCAAGTAAGCGCGAGCAAGCGCAAGTCCGCACAAGCGACAAGCCTGTTGCGGACAGCCTCGCCAAGCCAGGATCGCTCCAGATCCTGGCTTGGCGGGCCGCGCCACGGCGTCATGCCAGCGCGTCCATCGCAGTGCATGGATTGCACTGCTGTGAAAGGGATCCATCATGATCGCCATCACGAACGCCAGCCCACTGATCTCGCTGATCGCGGGCATCCTGATCCTGATCATGCCGCGGCTGCTGAACTACATCGTGGCAATCTACCTGATCATCATCGGCTTGCTAGGGCTGTTCGGCGGGCACCTGCACTAAGAGCGCCGTTTCAAAGAGATCCTGGCGTCGTTGCGCGGCCTTGGTCGATCTACTTGTAGGGTCTGCGGCCGCGCGCCTGGCCAGAACCGCTTCGCTTCATTCTGAAACGGCCTCCAAGGCGCCGGGCGTAGCCGAAGGCAATGCGCGCATCTCCCGCGCAGCACGGGAAGGCCGCGCTGCGCGGGCGTGCTTTACGCCTTGACAGCGCGGCGTGCGCTTTGCTGGGCTGCGCCAGTCGCTGCCGCGGTCGATGCTTCGATGTTGGACTTCACCGTTTCAACCGCTTGCTTCGAGGCCTTCTGCACCGATTCGTAGGTGTTGTTGGCGGCGGCAACCGTCTGCTGCAGCAGGGCGGTGATCGCCTCCGATCCGGCCGGCGCATTCTTTACGAACGTATCGACGAAGGTTTGCACGCTGCGGTTGTGCTGTTCGTATTGCGCTTCCACCGTCTTGGTGAGCTCGGCCTGCGTGGCCGAGGCAATCTCGTACACGTGGCGGGCATACGCCAGCGCCTTGTCGGCTGCCGGCTGCGCGAACTTACCCTGCGCGCTGAAGACATCCTTCAGGTCGCCACCGGACAAGGCCGCCTGCACGGTCTCCTGGCTTTCGGCCAGGCTCGACTTCACGGCTTGCAGGTTCAGCTCGGCCAGTTTCTGGAAACCGTCGAAAGCCGTATTCGTCAGCGCGAACAAGTTGGCGAAATGGGCTTTCTGGGCTTCAGCGAACTGGTCGGACGAAAAAACGAACATGCGTGTTCTCCTGTGTATCGCCCGGCAGCCAGGCCGACATGCACGGGATGTGCCGTCGCGGCAAGCGGGTCGAATATGAGATTCGGAAAGGCGGCGGCATCACTGATTTGCGCAGTGCACCATCCAAGGGCAGATTCTAGAGCCCTCTATTTGGATAGCCCCTAGGGAGATACCCGAACAAGCACGGTATCCCGCTTGTTGCTGTGCAGCAAGGTCGACATGCGCGTACCCAACTGTGTGGGGGTGCCTCCCGGCGTACCCCGTACGCAATCCAGATGACGATCCGGGGCGGGCGCAAAGAGCGCATCCTCCACTTCCGGATGACCGTCTTCCGGCTCCCGCGATGAGGGCAACGTCAATTGCCCGAGCTTATGCCGCCGGCTTCTCGAACGCGCGCAGCGGCTTGAGGAATTCCAGCGTGCGCTCGCGCTTGAGCAGCCTCGGCAATGCCTGCTCATAGGCTTGCCGATAGGGCCGGCTCAAGTGATATGTCTGGAAATATGCTGGGCTGCAAGCCCAGGTCTCGTAGAGCACCAGCGTATCGTGGTCTTCGACCGAGCGATGCAGGTAGGTGTTGACGAAATCCGGCTCCTTGGCCATTTGTTCCAGCACTTGCAGCAAGCTGGATTCGAGTTCGTCGCGATGCTCCGGCTTACCCGGCAGGTGGACGATAAAGGCGATGCTTTCGCTCATGGTGTTCAGTGCTCCTTGCTGATGCTTAGTCAGACAATTCAGCTAAGCCAGTTAGGCCAGTTAAGCCCGTTAAGCCCGTTAAGCCAGTTAAGCCAGTTAGGCCGCTCAAACCTCACAACTGGCTCATGCCGCCATCGACGATGATCTCCGTGCCGACGATGAACGCCGACTCGGTGGCCGAGAGATGCAGCACCGTTGCCGCGATTTCCTTCGCCTCGCCAAAGCGGCCGAGCGGGACCTGGCTCTTGATCTGGGCGGCTGTGTTGGCGAGGGTGTCGGCGTCCAGGCCGAGCTTGCCGTAGAGCGGCGTGCTCACAGGGCCCGGGCTGAGCACATTGACGCGGACTCCGCGCGGCAGCAGCTCGGCGGAGAGCGTCTTGGCCAGCGAGATGAGGCCGGCCTTGCTGGCCGCGTAGACCGCAGATGACGGCATGCCGATGTGCGCGTTGATGGAGCCGTTGAGCACAATCGATGCGCCTGGATTGAACAGCGGCGCCAGTGCCTGGATCTGGAAGAAGGGGCCCTTCACATTGGTATTGAAGGTCTGGTCCCACATCGATTCCTCGACATCCGACAACGGTGCGAACCTGGCGACGCCCGCGTTGATGAACACGGCATCGAGCTTGATGCCTTCATCGGTGAGGCGTTTTGCCAGCGCGCGGGCGGCGTCCACGGTGCCGGCGTCATTCTGGATGGCTAGCGCGTTGGCGCCCAGCGTGGGCTTGGCGGCCTCCAGCGTCGCGGTGTCCCGGCCCGTCACGATGACGCGCGCGCCCTCGGCGGCGAATGCCTGCGCGGTAGCCAGGCCCATGCCACTGTTGCCGCCAGTGACCAGTACGGTTTTGCCTTCGAAGCGATTCATGGTGTTCTCCTGAGAACGTGGTGTGGTGATGTGAATGGAGTATGGACAGCGCGGGACAATAAGCCATGCGAAAGAGTTAGCAATCTTGTTCGATAAGATTGGACGTCTTTGGTGGCCTGTCAAAAAGCGCTGCCAACCACACGCGGACTCGGGGGAAAGGAAAAAAGGGCGCTGCCAGGCAGCGCCCCCCATGTTTTGCCGCGTCAGCAGCCGTGCCGGCAACGTTACGCCTGCGTCTCGCGCTGCCGCGCCACTTCCTGGTTGCGCAGGATAAAGCGCTGGACCTTGCCGCTCGGCGTCTTCGGCAACTCGGGAACGAACTCGATTTCGCGGGGATAGGCGTGGGCCGCGAGGCGATTGCGCACGTGCAGGCGCAGTTCTTCGGCCAGCTCCGGGCTCGCCTTGTATTGGGGGCCGAGCACGACAAAGGCCTTGATCAGTTCGGTGCGTTCCGGATCGGGTTTGCCGATGACCGCGGTCTCGACCACCGCCGGATGCTCGATCAGCGCGCTCTCTACATCGAACGGGCCGACGCGGTAGCCGGAGGTGGTGATGACATCGTCGGCGCGGCCGATAAAGCTGATGCTGCCATCGGGGTTCAGCTCCGCGGTGTCGCCGGTCAGGTAATACTGGCCGACGAAGGCGCCGGTGGGCGTGCCGTGGTAGCCGGCGAACCAGGCCATCGGCGATTGCTGCATATCCAGCGCGAGCGTGCCAGGCTCGCCGGCCGGCAACTCGCGTGCGTTGTCGTCCAGCACCACCACGCGATGGCCCGGGCTGGCGAAGCCGGCCGCGCCCAGGTGCACCGGATGGCGCAGCGCGTGGTGATTGCACAGCACCATGCCGAGCTCGGTCTGGCCGTAGTGATCGTGGATGGTGACGCAGAGCTGGTCGGCGAACCAGCGGATCACTTCCGGGTTGAGTGGCTCGCCCGCGCTGCTGACCGCGCGCAGCTTGCCGCGCAGCGGGCCGGCCACGGCCTGCCCCGCCGCGATCAGCAGGCGATAGGCGGTGGGCGAGCCGGCCAGGTTGGTGATGCCGTACTTGTCGATCATCCGGCATGTGCTCTCGATGCTGAACGGGCCGTCATAGAACGTGGTGGGATGCCCCAGGGCCAGAGGCCCGGTCACCGCGTAATACAAGCCATAGGCCCAGCCAGGATCGGCGAGGTTCCAGAAGGCATCCTCGGGGCGCAGGTCGACCGCATCGCGCATATAGCCCGCGAACGCAGCCACGGCCTTGAGCGGCACCAGCAGCGGCTTGGCGGGGCCGGTGGTGCCGGAGGTGAACATCATCAGGAACGGATCGTCGCCGGTGCGCATGACCGGATCGAACCGGGCCGGCTGGCGGTCAAGCTCCGCCCAGAAACTGAAGTCTCCGCGCGCGATGCCGCGGCCTTTGGTGCCGCCAACGGTGAGTACTTGGGGGCAGTTCTCCACCTCATCGAGCTTGCCGCGATTGGCGCCGTCGGTGACCACGAGCCGGGCGCCGGAGGTCTGCAGCCGATGCTCGATGGCCTTGGGGCCAAAGGCTGTGAACAACGGCTGGTAGACCGCGCCGGCGCGCCAGGTGCCCAGGATGGTGACAAGCAACTCCGGGGTGCGCGGCAGCAGGCCAGCCACACGATCGCCGGGGCCGATGCCCTGCGCCGCGAGAAAGCTGGCGAACTGCGCGGAGAGCTTCTGCAACTGGCTGAAGGTATAGCTCTCGCTGGTGCCGTCGCGGCTCTCCCAGAACAGCGCGATGCGCCCTGGCAGTGCATGGCGGTCGCAGCATTCGACGCAGGCATTGATGGCATCGAGCTTGCCGCTCAGGCGCTCCGAGATCGATGCCTCATAGGAAAAGCCGGCGATGGCCTCGGCGTAGTCGCGCATGGTGGTCTCCTGGTTTTCTTGTATGAATCGCAGCTGTCCGCATGGACAGGGGGTGCGCGAAATTCTGGGCCACGCCAGCGTGCCCGGCAATGGCCAAAATTTCCAGGGTGGCTGAACCCGTTTGCCAGTGTGCGTCGCGAGGGCCGTTTGGGCGCGATGCTATCGGCCGCCGTGGCCACCATGGCCGCCGCCGCCGCCACCGCCGCCACCGCCGTGACCGCCGTGACCGCCGTGACCGCCGTGACCACCGTGGCCACCGCCACCGCCGTGACCGCCGCCGTGACCCGGCGGACGGCTGGGCGGATAACCACCAGGCGGGCGCACATGTACTGGCGGATAGCCCGGTCCCGGCCCATATGGCGGACGCTGCGCCCAGCGTCCCTGGTCGTGGTACCAAGGCCGCCCGCGATAGTAGTTACCCCAGTAGGAGCCGATGGAGAATGTGATGATGGGAAGGCCAATCACGGTGCCGTAGTTCAGCACAGGAACACTGCCGCCCTGATAGGCGTACCCAAGCTGCCCGGCATAGACCCAGCCACGCAGGTTAGGCAGCGCCACGTCGCACCATGTGTACTGGCTGACGCACCCCATCACCGTGAGCGGCACGCCGCCGGACAACTGCGCCACCACCGGGTAATCCGGTGCGGGTCCGGCACGCAGGTAGACGGGGGCGGTGGTAAAGGCTTGGGCAGGCTGCGCAAGCGCCACACCGGGCGCGGCCAGCAATGCGGTGATTCCTGCTAGAACGCACTTAACAGCCACTCGGCGCATCAAGGCCTCCGCGGCCGCTGTTGATTGCGGTTTACCCCACCACGTGCCAAGGCGAGACGGAGAACGCCACCATCAGAACGGAAACGATGGCGGGTGCACCGTATTTGATCGCGAGCGATTGGGAGAGTGTGCCGAGCAGGACATAGAGGCACACCAAGCCGATCGCGCACATGAACACAAGGCTTTGATAATCTTGCATGGATGTCTCCTTTAGTCGTTATATTTTTAACGTTATTTCTAATGACATCGTCCGTACTTAGGTACTTAGCAACAGCCTTGAGCACGATCAAGCCCATATTAAGTCTGGTCAATCGTGAATGCCAGAGGGTATACGCGCACCTTCCTTTGCGTGTGCCGAATACATTCCACTCATTCCATCGGAGCGAGACACAAATGAATTTCATCAGAACACGCTTCGCGTCGCTGGCTGGCGCACTGGTTTTGGGCTGCATTGGCACGGCATATGCGGCAGGCATGCAAGTGTCGTCCGCATCGTTCGCGGATGGGGCGACGATCCCTACGCTGCACGGCAACAATACGTCCGATTGCGGCGGCAAAGGCGTGTCGCCGCAGGTGTCGTGGTCGAATCTTCCCGCCGGCACCAAGTCCATCGCGGTGCTGCTACTGGATCCTGACGGCAATATGGGATTAGGCAATTCGCATTGGGTTGCCTACAACATCGCCGCCGATCGCGGTCAGTTGAAGGAAGGCGAGGGACAGGCCGATGGCCATGGCATCACCGTTGGCAAGAATGTCCGGGGCGAGCCGATTTATCGAGGACCTTGTCCGCAAGCTGGTGATGCGCCGCATCATTATGTGTTGACCGTCATCGCCACAGACCTTGCGCCAACCGCGCTGCCGCCCGGCCTGAACAGGGACGAACTGATGCAGGCGCTAAAAGGCCATGCGCTTGGCGGCCAAAGCGTCATTGGAAGATATGCGCGCTAAAAAGGTGGCGTATCTCATTGAGCGCACCTTTCATGAACAGGAGGCTACGGGCATCAGGCCATCAACAATAACGCTCGGAAATAGCCCGCGGCAATTGCCACAAAAGCAATACACCATGACCCGCCACGCTGGCGTTGCGCGAGTGTTGCCCGCGCGGTGCCCGCCATCACAGGGCTGCAACCAACGCCAACACCGCCACCACCACTAACGCGCCAACGTGATGTCGAACATCACGCAATGATGCTTGGCGCGCTCGATCCCCTCGCTATGATTTCGTGCTGCTGCTGCTGCTGCTGCTGCTGCTGCTGCTGCTGCTGCTGCTGCTGCTGCTGCGGGCAAGGCGCATCGTCGCCGCATGCGGCGAACTCGCCGTTGGCAACGCGTGCCGTAAAAAATCCCTTTAGTTATGATCCGGCGCGTCGCACGGCGTGCCAGGCCCGGCAGCATGAACGCTTGCGTAAATTCAGAGGAGTTGCATGATGGCCAAACGTATCCTGATAGTTGGCGCCGGTTTCGCCGGTATGTGGAGTGCCCTGAGCGCGGCGCGCCTGATCGATCTGCATGGCCAGAAGGATGTGGAGATCGCACTGATCGCGCCTCAGCCGGAACTGCATGTGCGTCCGCGCTTCTATGAGGCAGGCGCTGCGCGGATGAAGGCGCCGCTGCGCGACATCTTCAATGCGGTTGGCGTCAGGTTCATCCAGGGCACCGTCGAGCGGATCCATGCGGACCGCAATGAAGTCGAGGTGGTTGGCGTCGATCAAGCGAGGTCCACGCTGTCCTATGACCGCCTCGTGCTCGCTACGGGCAGCCGCCTGGTCCGCCCGCAGATCCCGGGCTTGGACAAGCATGTGTTCAGCGTGGACCAGATCGATGAGGCGGCCGAGCTGGAGGCGCATATCAAGCGCCTTGCCGATCATCCGGCATCGGCCGCGCGCAATACCATTGTGGTGGCCGGTGGCGGCTTCACCGGCATCGAGACCGCGGCCGAAATGCCGGCGCGCCTGCGCGAAGCGCTGGGTGAGGACGCCGTGGTGAACGTCATCGTGGTCGATCGCAATGACGAGGTGGCCGCCGAGCTCGGCGCCGGCCCGCGTCCCGTCATCACGCAAGCGCTTGAAGAGCTTGGCGTGACCTGGCGGCTAGGCGCGTCGGTGGCGTCGGTCGACGAGAACGGCCTGACCACGGCGGACGGCGAGCGCATCGATGCCAAGACGGTGATCTGGACGGCGGGCGTGCGCGCCAGCGCGCTCACGCAGCAGATTCCCGCGCAGCGCGATGCATTCGGCCGCTTGCATGTGGACAGCAACCTGCGCGTCAAGGGCGTGGATGCCGTGTTCGCCACCGGTGATGTCGCATATGCCGCCACGGACGATGACGGCAACTATGCCGCGATGTCGTGCCAGCACGCGCTGAACCTTGGCCGCTCGGCGGGGCACAACGTTGCCGCGGATCTGCTCGGCCTCGCACCGATCCCCTACCGCCAGCCGCGGTACGTCACCTGCCTGGACCTGGGCCCGTGGGGCGCGGTCTACACCGAGGGCTGGGAGCGTGAAGTCAAGCTCGTTGGCGCGGACGCCAAGGCGCTGAAGGGCCGGATTAATTCCGAATGGATCTATCCACCCAGCGCCGATCGCGCGCAGGCACTGGCCGCGGCCAATCCCGATCGCACCGTGGTAGCGTAAATCCGCTGCGTTGGCTGGCCGGAATCGCGCTCGCCGAGCCTAGTCTTTGTCTGCCGTATCGCGCTCGCCGCGCCGGTGGGTGGCGCGGTCGGCGAGCCATCGCACTACGTGCGGGCCGAAGTTGGCTGGCGCCTTGACGAGGGTCCGCTCGGCGAGATCCGCGAGCGTGTGCTTGGCCAGTTCCTGCCGCATGGCCTTTTGTGCCGCCTGCATGACGGCATCGATGGAGCAGGTGCCACGGGTGGCCCAGGCGGGCGGCGATGCATCGAACAGCGCGCAGCGCTCGCGGATCTCGCGGCAGTCGAACAGCGCCTTGTCGCCGTCGATAGCTTGCACGACATCCATGACCGTGATCTTTGCCGCCGGCCGCGCCAGCGAGAAGCCGCCGCGAATGCCTTCAGTGGCCACGACCAGGTTGGCCTTGGCCAGCTTGGTGAACAATTTGGCGAGGTATTCGGCAGGGACGCCCTGCAGCTCGGCCAGGTCGCGCACGCTGGCTTCCTTGACGCTTGCCGTCGGGTCGGCGAGGAACAGGAGGCAGTGCAGTCCGTATTCGACGCCCGTGCTGATGTGGGACATGGCTTAACTAAGATAGATTGAATCGTAGTTCAGCCTATGCAGATTCAGTGCGAAGCGCAAGCGTCGGGAACGGCCAGCAGGCGCGGCCGCATGGCCACGCAAGGAAGGCTGCGCACAGGACTCAGGCGATCGTATCCACGACCCCGCCGTCCACGCGCAATGCGGCGCCGGTGGTGGCCGAGGCTTGCGGGGAGCAGGCATAGACGATCATGTTGGCGACTTCTTCGACGCTGGCGGCACGCTGGATGATCGAGGTGGAACGGTGTGTCTTGACGAAGTCCGCAGCCACGGTTTCGGCGGATTGCCCCGAGCTTGCAATGGCATCCTTGAGCATGTCGGTGACGCCCTCTGACAGCGTGGGGCCTGGCAGCACCGCATTGACGGTCACACCGGTACCGGCAAGCCGCTTGGCCAGCCCGCGCGAGACCGCGAGTTGCGCGGTCTTGGAAAAGCCGTAGTGGATCATGTCGGCGGGGATGTTCAGTGCCGATTCCGACGAGACGAACACGATCCGTCCCCATTTACGCTCGGCCATGGAGGGCGCATAGGCCCGCGACAGCCGCACGCCCGACATGACGTTGGTTTCGAAGAAGCGGGTCCATTCGCTGTCGGGCGTCTCAAAGAAGTCCTGCGGCTGGAAGATGCCAAGGTTATTCACCAGCACATCCACCCGGGGATGCGCCGTCACCAGGCGGGCGCAGACCTCGGGGTCGGCAAGGTCGCCGACGAAACCCGTCACGTCAGCGCCGGCAACAGCGGCGCGCAACGCTTGCAGGGCCTTGTCCACCGTGGCCTCGCTGCGCCCGTTGACGATGACGCTGGCACCCGCGCCAGCGAGTCCCTTGGCCGTTGCGAATCCGATGCCGGCGGTGGATCCTGAAACAAGGGCGATCTTGCCCGTGAGATCAATTTTCATGGCCATTCCTGGTTATGGCTGGTTAGCCCGGTAGGGAGGCCTGCCGAGCGCAGGCCGACTGACCTAGTGTATTGGCTCCATGGATTTCGGCAAGGCCCGTCGCTTAGAGGCCATTTCCAAAAGATGCTGGCGTCGTTGCGCGGCCTTGGCCGATCCACTTGTACTTGAGGTAAGGGGGTAAGGGGGGCGATGTTGGTTTTTGGACCCAACAGCCATACGACATCCCCCTGCGGGGGCTGCCGGTCACTCTTCTTTGCGTCGGCAAAGAAGACTAACGAGAAGAAAGCCGACCCTGCCGGGAGCAGAGCAATAAGGCTCTCGAATATCGGTGGTTTCGTCGTATGGCCCTGAGTGCCGACGGGCTTCTGCCGGTACCGGCTTGACTGACCACGAACCTGCCGGCCTCCGGGATTCGTGGTGCGGCCCCCGGTAGCAGACATCACTTGCTTCAAGCCGTCTGTCGCTCGCGCAGTGGCCGGCCACGAAGTTGCAGGCGCACCGGTTCCGTCGTGGGCGCGGTGGCACCGGGTTGATATGCCCAAGGCCTTGACCACCGCGCCCGCCCCACCACGAAACCATTGACAGGCGATGTCTCGTGGTGCTTCGCGCCGGTAACGGCAGATTGGCGAATGGGCAAGGATTCCGCTACCGGGGGCCGCACTACGAATCCCGGAAATGGGCAGCGTCGTGGTCAGTCAAGCCGGTACCGGCAGATGCCAATAGAACCGCTGGCCATACGACGAAACCAGCACCCTGCGCACCCGCGATTGCTCTGCGCCCGGCAGGGTCGGCTTTCTTCTCGTTAGTCTTCTTTGCCGACGCAAAGAAGAGTGACCGGCAGCCCCCGCAGGGGGATGTCGTATGGCTGTTGGGTCCAATAACCAACGCCGCCCCGAAACGTAACGACACCCCCCAAAGCCCCCTTTTGCCGGGGCTTGGATTGCGGCCGTGCTCCCGCACGATGAAGGCGCTGCCGCGACGCTGCCATCCGGCAAGAATCCCCCGAGTGCAGAAGTTGCGATCGGCGATCCACAGTTCGGCCGGCTGGGCCGATGCGAGCAAAGTCTCCACATTGACTCTGGTTTCTGTTCGAGAACACGGAGGGTGTCCTAATTTTCGTCACCTTGAAAGGGGTGCCTCTCAGGTGGCCACGCGTACCAGTTCCACGCGCCGGTTCTTGCCGCGGCCTTCCTCGCTGGCATTGTCGGCAATCGGCTTGCTGGCGCCAAAGCCCTCGGCACGCACGCAGGACTTGTCGACGCCCTTGGCAATCAGTGCGGCGGCTACGGCTTCGGCGCGCTTCTTGGACAATTGCTGATTGTGTTTTTCATCGCCGACATTGTCGGTATGCCCATCGATCGACAGCTTCAGCGTAGGCGCCTTGTCCAGGAGCTTGCCGATTTCGTCGATGACCGGCTGGTCGTCCTGGCGGATGGCCGCCTTGTCGGTATCGAAATTCAGGTAGAGCGCGATATGGCCCTTTTCATCGAGTGCCTTTTGCATGTCGTCGGCCTTGACCAGGCCCACCACGGTCTTCATCTGGCCTTCCGTGACCGTGATGATCTGGGTGTAGCCGCCACCGACAAACAGGCCGATCCAGACGTTGCCTTCCGGCTTGCGGATCAGGTAGTAGTCATAGCTGTCGGGGCTCATCGCCACGCGCATCTTGTTGACGATCAGGTCGCCCAGGTCGTTGTTGTTCTGGGCCAGCATGGCGGGGTTGGTCGGCAGCATGGCGCTGACCTTGACGCCGCCCAGCGCCTTGATGACCGCTTCGTAATTGCGTTGCGCGGCGAGGTCGGAAAGCTTCGCGTCCGAGTTCATGAAATGCCGGTTTTCGTCGCGTCCTTCGACCGGCAGGAGCTGGCTGCCGGCGATCACGTAGATGCGGTCGAATTCGGAGCTTTTGACAAACTTGTGGCCGTCGATCAGCCCGCTTGGCCAGTCGATATAGGGGAAGGGCGGCAGCTCGGCAGTGGACATCGGCACGCTTGCGATATCGAACCTGGCGGCGGCCGGAACTGCGGCTGATGCGGTGGCAGGAGCCGGTGACGTGGCCGCGGGAGCCGCGGCCTGATCGCTGGCCGGCGCAGTTGTATCGTGTTTTTTCTTGCAGCCCGACAGCGCGAGTACGCCGACGAATGCAACGGTACAGCCGACTTTCAACCATGCTTGCATATTGTCCGATCCGTGTATGTTCAAGTCGATGAAGCCCGACTCATCGGTAAATTCGCTGAGCCGGATTCTACGCGGGGTTGGTGTCAATGCCGCGCCGATGTGGCGAAAGCCTCACCGGCCTCGCATGCCTCCCGGGCCGGCTTGCCGGCCTGCCTGGGCGCGCTCTTTCGGTCCACGTACAATCGCTGTTTTTACTTGATCCCAAGGGTCCCACATGACCACTATCGGCACCCCTCTCTCGCCTGGCGCGACCAAAGTCATGCTGCTGGGCTCCGGCGAGCTCGGCAAGGAAGTCCTGATCGCGCTGCAACGCCTCGGCGTTGAAACGATTGCGGTGGACCGCTATGCCGATGCGCCCGGCCAGCAGGTGGCGCACCATGCGCGCACTATTTCCATGAGCGACCCGGACCAGCTCAAGGCGCTGATCGAGGCCGAGAAGCCGGACCTGGTGGTGCCGGAGATCGAGGCCATTGCCACGCAGATGCTGGAGACGCTGGAAGCCGCCGGCGTGGTGCGCGTCATCCCCACGGCGCGCGCGGCGCGCCTGACCATGGACCGCGAAGGCATCCGCCGCCTGGCCGCGGAGACGCTCGGCGTGCCCACCAGCCCCTACAAGTTCTGCGACTCGCTGGAAGAGCTGCGGGCCGCCATCGATGGCGGCATCGGCTACCCGTGCGTGGTCAAGCCGGTGATGAGCAGCTCCGGCAAGGGCCAGAGCAAGATCGACGGCCCCGCCGACGTCAAGGCCGCATGGGACTACGCCATGGCCGGTGGCCGTGTCAGCCACGGCCGCGTGATCGTGGAAGGTTTCATCGACTTCGACTACGAAATCACGCTGCTGACGGTGCGCGCGATCGGCGCCGACGGCCAGGTGGAAACGCAGTTCTGCGAGCCGATCGGCCACGTGCAGGTCAGCGGGGATTACGTGGAAAGCTGGCAGCCGCATCCGATGCATCCGGCCGCGCTGCAAAAATCCCAGCAGATTGCGCAGGCGGTCACCGCCAACCTGGGCGGGCAAGGCCTGTTCGGCGTGGAACTGTTCGTCAAGGGCGAGCAGGTCTGGTTCAGCGAAGTCAGCCCGCGTCCGCATGACACCGGCATGGTGACCATGATCACCCAGTGGCAGAACGAGTTCGAGCTGCACGCGCGCGCCATTCTCGGCCTGCCGGTCAGCACCGCGCTCAAGAGCCCGGGCGCCAGTGCGGTGATCTACGGCGGCGTGGATGCCAAGGGCGTAGTGTTCGACGGCGTGGATGAGGCGCTGCGCGTGCCGCAGACCGAGCTGCGCTTGTTTGGCAAGCCAGAGAGCTTCACCAAGCGCCGCATGGGCGTGGCGCTGGCGTACGACGCCGATGTGGAAGCGGCCCGCGTGCGCGCCAAGGATGCGGCGGGACGCGTGAAGCCGCGCGTGGCAGGCTGAGCGTATTGCGCGAGGAGGGAGA
Source organism: Cupriavidus sp. GW822-FHT03E04 (assembly GCF_058801495.1). Taxonomy (NCBI): domain Bacteria; kingdom Pseudomonadati; phylum Pseudomonadota; class Betaproteobacteria; order Burkholderiales; family Burkholderiaceae; genus Cupriavidus; species Cupriavidus sp. GW822-FHT03E04. The sequence goes on along the minus strand of NZ_JBXANI010000007.1, from coordinate 53,210 downwards.
GAGCCCACGCGCGCGCGCTCGGTATCAGCCCTCCCAATCCTCGACGCGCAGGCCAGGTACGCGTTGAAACTCGCGGGTGTTGTGGGTGACAAGTGTCAGGGCTCGGGCGCGGGCCTGGCCCGCAATCAGTACATCGTAAGGGCCAATTGGTGTGCCGGCTGTGGCTAGCGCCGCTCGCAACTCACCGGCGTGACGCGCATCTTCGCGGTCGAAATCCAGCACCTCGAATTGCAACCCTTCGACCCGAGCGAGGTTTTCCGTGGCGCGTTGGCTCTTGAACGCGCCATAGAATAGCTCGTGCGCCACAATGGCCGGGATGCCGAAATCTTGCGGCTGGTGTTGCCGCAATCGATTCAGAAAGCCTGCGTGACCTCTCAGGAGCGCAATGACGGCATTGCTGTCGAGCAGGAATTTCACTTAAAAAAATCCAGTTCTGGCCGGCTCTGATCTGCGGGCTGTTCGCTTGCCGCCTGCGCGAAGTCTTCGTCCAGCGGGCCGACGATGGGATCCAGCCACGCCCAATCGCTGGCAATAGGCTCCAGGATGATGGCGTTGCCATGGCGGCGAATGCGCACCTCGCTTGCCTCGAAACGGAAGTCTTTCGGCAAGCGTACGGCTTGTGATCGCCCAGACCAGAAGATTTTCGCGGTATCCATGCCGCACTCCTGTTGAGTGAGATATGCCAAAAGTATATGCCGGAGTGCCGAGGCGTTCAATAGCGATTAGTGATTTATGATGCCTATTGATTGGCCTCTACCAGCCGAATTCGTTCAGACACTGCATTCCCCGATCACATCGCATGGAGCCAACCGTCATGACCCTGCATATTGGCATTGTTGCCTGCTCCGCCGAAGGCGCCGCGCTTTGCTACCGGACCATCTGCATGGAGGGCGCGCGGCTGCTCGGGCCGCATGCGCATCCCGAGATATCCATGCATACCCCGTCGCTTGCCGAGTACGTCAAGCACCTGGATCGCGGCGACTGGCAGGCCGTAGGTGAGTTGATGCTCACCTCTGCCAGGAAGCTCGCTGGCATGGGCGCGGATTTCCTGATCTGTCCCGACAACACCATTCACCAGGCGCTGCCGTACGTGGTGGCGCGTTCGCCGCGGCCCTGGCTGCATATTGCCGAGGTGGTCGCCGAGAGCGCGGCGGCGCGCGGCTTCACCCGCCTGGGCCTGACGGGAACGCGCTGGCTTGTCGACAGTGAGGTCTACCCCGAAAAGCTTGCCGCGCGCGTGCTCGGCTTCATGCGGCCGGACCCCGCCGAGCGCGATGAAATCAATCGCATCATCATGGACGAACTGGTGGGCGGCATCGCCACCCCGGAAGCACTCACTTACTTTCAGCGGGTTATCGGGCGGATGAAGTCACAGGGTTGCGATGCGGTTGTGCTCGGCTGCACGGAAATCCCGCTGATCGTAAACGATGCCAACTCGCCACTGCCGACGCTGGATTCCACGCGGCTGCTGGCGCAGGCGGCACTGCGCAGGGCGGTGCAAGGCGCATCTTGATGCCGGGCAAGCTGGCGCGTTCACGCGTAGTATTGGCGGGCCCTGCAACACATCAGGAAGCCCAGCCATGACCAGCAAGCCCATCAAGATCCCGGGGCCCGATCATCCGATCGTGATCGAGGCAAACCCCGCGCGCGTCGTCGTGGCGCTCGGCGGCGTCGTCATTGCCGACACCCGCAGCGCGCTCACGCTGCGCGAGGCATCCTACCCGGCGGTGCAGTACATTCCGCGCAAGGATGTCGATATGTCACTGCTGGCCCGCACGGACCACGCCACCTACTGCCCGTACAAAGGCGAGTGCGCTTACTACAGCATCCCCGCGGGCGGTGAGCGATCGGTCAATGCGGTGTGGACTTACGAGGCGCCGTATGCCGCCGTCGAGGCCATCAAGGACCACGTGGCTTTCTACCCCAGCCGTGTCGATGCCATCGAGCAGCAGCAGGGCTAGCCAGTGAACGCCAGGGCCGCGCGCCTGGCCAGAACCGCTTCGCTTCATGTTGAGGCGGCCTCTTAGCCGCGTGGCACGTCATGGACGAACTGCCCGGCGCTTAGCGTGTTGACCTTGTCGCCCGAGATATCCATCAGGATGCGGCTGCGTTCCGGGGACATATACACCGTGATGTACTGGACCGGCCGCGACTCCGGGTCATGCAGCAGGCGCACCAGCTTGAGCAGCGGCGCGCCAACCTCCGTGCGCAGCCAGCCCGCGTAGGCGGGGTCGGCCGCCTGGGCCGTGATTTCCTGCACCACGCGGCCGAATTTCACCCCCTGCGCCATCAGGATCTCGTAGAGCGCGTGCTTGCGCAGCGCCGCTGCCGACACGCGCTTGCCCAGCGCGGCGGGAACCCATGCATCCGTCAGCATCACCGGCGTGCCCTTGATGCTGCGCAGGCGCAGCGCGTGCACGGCTTGTTCGCCCGGGGTGAGTTGCAGCAGTTGGGCAATGTCCGCCGGCGGCACGGCAGTGGTCACCTCAAGGACCTCGACGTCCGTCTCCAGTGCTGCTTTGCGCAGGCCGTCGATCACGCTAAGGCTCGGGCTGCTGCGCCCCGCCGGCATGTCCGCTCGCACAAAGGTGCCAAGGCCATGGCGCCGCTCCACCAGCCCCAGCGCCGCCAGCTCGGATAGCGCCCGCCGCACCGTGATGCGCGAGACGCCAAAGCGCTCGCACAGTGCTTCTTCTTTCGGCAAAGCCCCCGTTTCCGCATAGACGCCGCGCGTGATTTCATCGCGCAGCACGAGAAAGAGCTGCCGGTGCAGTGAGGTACCGGGCATATGGCCCAGCGTAGAAGGGGAGTCGGTCGTGCGCGGCATGAGGTGACGGTTTAGTGGCGTGGGCAGCATAGCACAACGGTCCAGCGGCGAATTTCCCGATTCTTGACGGAACCGGTAAGTTGTATCTAGAATATAAACACATAAACACAGGGTGACGGTAGACAACCCGTTCCCCTCCGCGCTGATGCTCACTCCGTACGCATTCCGTCACCCACCGCAAGCACACAGGACCCGTCCATGACCCTCGCAGCTATCCTTCGCCAGCGCCTGCAGGTGCCCGGCATGATCATCGCGCCCGGCGCTTACGACGCCATCGGCGCGCGCCTGATCGAGCAGGCCGGCTTCTCCGCTTGCTACATGACTGGCGCCGGCACGTCGGCGGCGCGCGGCTTCCCCGATTTCGGCCTGCTGACGATGAGTGAGATGGTTGAAAACGCCGCGGTGATGGCGCGCTCCGTGTCGATCCCGCTGATTGCCGACGCCGACACCGGCTACGGCAATCAGCTCAACGTCACCCGCACCGTGCGCGAGTACGAGGCCCGTGGCGTGGCGGCGATCCATATCGAGGACCAGGTTGCGCCCAAGCGTTGCGGCCATCTGGATGGCAAGGAGGTGGTTTCGCGCGTGGAGTTCGTCTCCAAGATCCGCGCGGCGGTGCAGGCGCGCCGCATGCCGGATTTCGTCATCATCGCGCGCACCGATGCGCGCGCCATGCTCGGGCTGGAAGAGGCTATCTGGCGCGCCAACGCCGCACTGGAAGCTGGCGCGGACCTGGCCTTCGTGGAAGCCACGCAGACCATCGAGGAAGTCGCGGCAGTGCCGCGGCTGGTGCGCGGCCCTTGCCTGCTGAACGTGGTGCCCGGCGGCCGCACGCCGATCTTCGACCTGCGCGAGGCCGAGGCCATGGGCTATAAGCTGGCCATCCTGCCGGGCCTGATGCTCAAGGCCGCGATCCAGGCGGGCGACGAAGCGCTGGCCGAGCTCAAGGCCACCTTTACCGCGCCAGGCGTGTCGGCCAGCGTGGGGCAGACCTTCCGGCGCTTCGGCGCTGATGAATGGGATAGCCTGCGCCAGCGCTTCAATGCCGGCGAGCGCGCCACCAACCCCGACGCGCCGGCAAGCGCAAAGGCTTGACGATGGCGCGCACTCTCTTTGACAAGCTCTGGGACGCGCATGTGGTGCGCGAACTCGGCGATGGCTGGGCGCTGCTGCACATCGACCGTCACTTGCTGCACGATCTTTCCGGCCCGCCGGCGCTGGCCGAGGTGGCGGCACGCGGCTTGCCGCTACATGATCCGGCGCTGGTGTTCTCCACGCCGGACCACGCCGTCTCCAGCCAGCCCGGGCGCGATGGCAATACCCATGTGCCGGGCGGGCGCCTGTGGTCTGCGCTGCGCGAGCGCTCGGCCGCGGCGGGTGTGACGATGTTCGACCTTGGCCAGCCGGGGCAGGGCATCGTCCACGTGATGGGCCCAGAGCTTGGCATCGTGTTGCCCGGCCTGACGGTCATCTGCGGCGACAGCCATACCTGTACCAATGGCGGCCTGGGCGCGATGGCCTTCGGCGTGGGCTCGTCCGAGAGCACGCACGCGCTTGCCACGCAGACGCTGCGCCAGCAAAAGCCGCGGCGCATGCGCATCCGATGCGACGGCGTGCTGGCCGAGGGCATCACCGCGAAGGATCTGGCGCTGCATATCATCGGCCGGCTCGGCGCGGCGGCTGGCGGCGGCTATGCCATCGAGTTTGCCGGCACGGCCATCGAAGCGCTGGAAGTGGAAGGGCGCCTGACGCTGTGCAACCTGAGCGTGGAACTGGGCGCGCGCTTTGGCATGGTGGCGCCCGATGCGCGCACCATCGAATGGCTGCGCGGCCGCCCGTATGCGCCCACCGGCGCGCAGTTCGACGTCGCGGCCGAGTACTGGCGCACGCTCGCCACCGATGCCGGCGCCGCGTTCGATCGCGAAGAGGTGATCGACGCCGCCGCCGTGGCGCCCACCATCACGTGGGGCACCAGCCCCGAGCACGCGATGGCGATCGACGGGCATATCCCCGATCCGGCCGCCGCCAGCGACCAGGCGGCCAGTGCCGCCATTGGCGCCGCGCTGGATTACATGGGCCTGGCACCCAATGCCCCCATCGCCGGTACGCCGGTGGACTGGGTCTTTATCGGCTCCTGCGCGAACTCGCGCCTGTCCGACCTGCGCGCAGCGGCCGCCGTGGCGCGCGGGCGGCGTGTGGCCCCGGGCGTGACCGCCTGGGTGGTGCCGGGCTCGGAGAACGTCAAGCGCGCGGCCGAGGCCGAGGGGCTGCGCGCCGTGTTCGAGGATGCGGGCTTTGCCTGGCGCGAGCCCGGCTGCAGCATGTGCGTGGCCGCCAACGGCGAGCAGGTGCCGCCCGGGCAGCGCTCGGTCTCCACCTCCAACCGCAATTTTGTCGGGCGTCAGGGGCCAGGCGCCCGCACGCATCTTGCCAGCCCCGCGATGGCCGCCGCCGCTGCGGTCACAGGCTGCATTGCCGACGTACGGAAACTCACATGACCATGCAACCCTTTACGGTCGTAACGGGCGCTGCCGTGCCGCTGTTGCGCGCCAACATCGACACCGACGTGATCATCCGCATCGAGCGGCTCACCGCGTTGCCGCGCGAGCAACTCGGCCCCTACGCGCTGGAAGCGCTGCGCTACCGCGCCGATGGCAGCGAGGACCCGGGCTGCGTGTTCAACCAGCCGGCGTTTCGCGGCGCGCCGGTACTGCTGGCCGGCGCCAACTTTGGCTGCGGATCCTCGCGCGAGGGCGCGGTGTGGGCGCTGATGGGCCTGGGCGTGCGCTGCGTGATCGCGCCGAGCTATGGCGATATCTTTTACAACAACTGCTTCCAGAATGGCGTGCTGCCGATCCAGCTCACCGCCGAAACGGTGCAAGCGCTGGCCGCGCAATGCGCAAGCGGCGCGCCGGTGCGGGTGGACCTGGCGAGCGCCACGCTGACCGCGCCCGATGGCGCGATCGTCGCGTTTCCCGTCGACCGGCTGCGTCGTGAAGCCCTGCTGCACGGGCTGGACGATATCGGCCTTACGCTCAAGGACGACGCGCTGATCCGTGCCTGGCAGCAAGCCGATCGCACCCGCCGGCCCTGGGCCTGGACGGTGCGCCGGCAAGACGTGGCATGAACGCCCGGTTGCAGCATCCACTGTTGCTGCGCGCAGCCGGCCTGCTGCTGCGCGGACGCCACGCGGGCGATGGCAGCCTGGCTTGCAGCGACGCCGTGCTGGGCGCATTGCCCCACACGCTGGCGCTGCACAGCGCGTCGTTTGCCGATCACGGCGCGATGCCCGTGCGCCACGCGGGTGCGAGCGTGGGCGCCAACTGCTCGCCTGCGCTGGCCTGGACGGGATTGCCGGCAACGGCCACGCACTGGCTGTTGATGGTCGAGGATCCGGATGTGCCGCTGGCTTCCGCCATCGTGCACGCGCTTGCCTGGGGCCCGGCCTCGGTCGGCGCGCTGGCCGAAGGCGCGCTGTCGCGCGCGCCGCTGCCGGGCGGCGTGACGCTGGCCGTCAACGGGCTGGGCCATGCAGCTTACGACGGCCCCCGGCCCCTGCCGGGACACGGGCCACATCGCTACGTGTTCCAGCTGTTCGCGCTTGCCGCCGAGCCGCCAGCCGGTCTTGCGCGCGAAGCGCTGATGGCGTGGCTGCGCGCGCATGCCATCGCGCGGGGCCGGCTCGATGGCGTGTTCCAGCGCGACTGGCGTGGCCGGCCGCTGACTCCAGCGAGCGTCGCGCCGGCTTGAGTGCTCGCACGGCTAGCCGGAAACACCACGGGTTACCACTAAAAAATACGGAGACAACATGCCATCCCTGATCCAACGACAAACCAGGCGCCGAGCCGTCGGCCCGCTCGCCATCGGCGCGACACTGCTGTCGGCCGGCACGCTAGCCGCCGCCAGCCCTACTGCCAGCCCCGGCGCATGGCGCCCGGATCGTCCGGTCACACTGGTGGTCCCCTATAGCGCCGGCGGTGGTACGGACGCCACCGCGCGCGCGGTGTCCAAGCCGCTTGGCGTGCTCTGGGGCCAGCCGGTGGTGGTGGAGAACCTGCCGGGCGCCGACGGCCTGATTGGCACGCGGCGCGTGATGGAGGCGAAGCCCGATGGTTATACCCTGCTGCTGCAGGTGCCGGCAATCGTGGCCACCAGGTACACGCCCGGGTTCAAGGGTGTCGACCCGTTGGCGCGGCTCGACCCCATCACGGCGATTTCGCAGTCGCCCGCCGCAGTGGTAGCCAGCGCCAAGCTGCCCGTGAAGACGTTCGCGGAACTCGTGCAGTACTGCAAGACCGTAGCCAAGACCTGTTCGCTTGGCACCGGCGAAAGTCTAGCGCGCATCTCCGGCAAGCAACTGGCGGCGGAGGCGGGCTTGCCTAACCTCATTGTCGTCAACTACCGTGGCACTGGCGCCATCGTCACGGACCTGATCGCCAACAACGTCAACCTGGCGTTCACCGGCATCACTGCCGCGCTGCCGCACTACAAGGCGGGCACGCTGAAGATCCTTGCCACGCAGGGGCACAAGCGCGCCGCCGCGCTGCCTGATGTGCCTACCACGGCCGAGGCCGGTTACCCGCAGTTCCAGTCGGTCACCTGGTATGGCCTGTTCGCGCCCAAGGACACCCCGGCGGCGATCACGCAGGGCATTGTCGCCGCGCTGCGCGAGGCCGTGAAGGATCCGGAGGTGCAACGGACCGTCGCCGCCGCGGGCGCCGAGCTGGTGGTGAATCCGCCTGCCGAGTTTGCCGCGCAGGTACGCCAGGAAAGCGAGCGCCTGGGGGTGCTGGTCAAGCAGTATCCATTCGAGTAGGGGGACCTGACTGCCAGCCGACTGCGCCAGTCTCCACGTAGCCTCACGTAACGCCACATAGACAGACACACCATGCAAAACCAGGATCAGAATCAGAACGCCGCACCCATGCCGCCAACCGATCCCGACGGGCCCACCGGCAGGCTCGCCCAATGGCTGGCCGCCTTCCGGCTGGAGCAAGCCAGCGCCACCGCGCGCGAGCGCGCCAAGGCGCTCACGCTGGACGGCATCGGCTGTGCCATCGTCGGCGCGCAATTGCCGTGGTCGCGCACCGCCGCCAACATCGTCCGCCAGATGGAGGGGCAGGGGGACCGCACCATCGTCGGCTGGGGGGCGCGCACCAGCGCGCCGGGCGCCGCGCTGCTCAATGGCACCTTTATCCAGGGGTTTGAGCTTGACGACTACCATCCGCTCGGGCCGCTGCACAGCGCCTCGCTCGTGCTGCCCGCGCTGTGGGCCGCATCCGAAGGCGAGAGCCGCGTGTGCGGGCGGCGCTTCCTGGAGGCGGCCATGGCCGGCTATGAGGTGGGCCCGCGCGTGGGCATGGCCCTGCACGGCGCGCAGATGTTGTCGCGCGGCTGGCATTCCGGATCGGTGTTCGGCACGCATGCAGCCGCCGCCGCGGTGGGCAAGCTGCTGGGGCTCGACGCCGCGCGTTTTGAGGATGCGCTGGGGTTGGCCGGCACGCAGTCGGCCGGGTTGATGGCGGCGCAGTACGAGGCCATGTGCAAGCGCATGCACCACGGCTTCGCCGCGCGCAATGGGCTCTACGCGGCGGTGCTGGCGGCGGGCGGCTACACCGGCATCAAGCGCGTGTTCGAGCGCGAGTACGGCGGCTTTCTCTCGACGTTCGGCGAAGGGCATGCGCCGGACGCCGCGCAGATCACCGATGGCCTGGGCGAGCGTTGGGAAGTCGAGCGCATCGTCATCAAGCCGTACGCGGCCATGGGTGGCATCCACGCGCCGCTCGATGCGCTGTTCGACGTGGGCGCGCAGCGCGCGCTCAAGGCGCGGGAGATCGCCGCTATCGAGGTGGATGTGTCGCATGCCGTCTATCACCATGGCTGGTGGGTGCCGCAGCGGCCGCTGACGCCAATCGGCGCGCAGATGAACATCGGCTACGCGCTTGCGGTAGCGGTGCTGGACGGCGCGGCGCTGGTGCCGCAGTTCACGCCGGCGCGCATCGATGCCGACGATGTCTGGGCGCTGCTGCCGCGTATCGCCGTGCGCCACGATCCCGCCTTCGACGCAGGCGGGCAACGGGCACGCGGGCGCGTGCGTCTGGCCGTGACCTTCACCGACGCTCAGCGCATCGAGGTCAATCGTACGGCATCGCGCGCCATCGAAGCGCCGCAATCGAGCGACGAAGTGGCCGCGAAGTACAGGGCCCTGACGGACGGGTTGATTGCGCCGCAGCGGCAGCAAGCCATCGAGCGCATGGTGCGGGATCTTGAGCAGCTCGACGATGTGCGCGACTTGCTCGCCCTGCTTGCGCCGCCGGTGGGCTGCGCGTTCGACTGAGTGCCTGCCGTCAACAAAGAACACCAGGAGTGAGACATGACCCAACGAATCCCCCGGCGTGCCGTGCTGGCCCGGATGGCAGCATGCGCGATGCTGGCCCTATCCAGCCTTTCGGCCGTTGCGCAGGCGCACTGGCCGGACAAGCCGATCCGCCTGGTGCTGCCATTCTCGGCCGGCGGCCCGGGCGACATCACGACGCGGCTGATCGCGCAGGCGCTTGGCCGGCAGCTGGGCCAGACCGTGATTGTGGACAACAAGCCGGGCGCCGGCGGCATCATCGGCGCGGAGTTTGTCGCCAAGAGCCCGCCCGATGGCTATACGCTGCTGATCGCCGGCAATGGCGCGGTCGCCAACGCGTTGTTGCGCGCGAAGATGCCCTACGCCGACGGCGACCTCGTTCCTGTGGTCAGCACCAATGCGGCGCCGTCGGTGATGGTGGTGGGCGCCGGTGCCTCGCGCAAGGACATCAAGGACATCAAGGACCTGAAGGCGCTGCAGGCCTACGGCAAGGCCAAGGGTGGCATCACGTTCGGCACCGCCGGCGCCGGCAGCACCGGGCATTTCGTGGCGGAGATGGTGGAGACCGCGCTCGGCGTGCCAGTGACACTGGTGCACTACAAGAGCGGCTCGGAAACGCTTAACGCGGTTATTGGCGGGCAGATCGACCTGGCGTCCGAAGCCCCGGTTGGCGTGCTCGGCTTCCTGCGCGGCGGCAAGCTGCGCGCGCTGGCGGTGACCGACGACAAGCGCGCGCAGGCGTTGCCGGACGTGCCCACCACGGCGGAGCAAGGCTTTGCAGGCATCCGCATGGAGCACTGGGGCGGCATCTATGCGCCCAATGGCACGCCGGCGCCGATCCTGGACCGCATCGCGCAAGCCACGCAGGCCGCGTTCCAGAGCGATGCCGGCCTGCGCGCGCAGTTCGAGACCTATGGCTACCGCCCCGTGTCGGGCACGCGGATGGAGTTCACGCGTTTTGTGCAGGACGAGAAGCAGCGCCTTGGCAAGATCGTGCACGACGCGCACATGACGATCGATTGAGTGGTTGGCACGGCGCGCTTTAGCGGCGCGCCGGCACTTCCACACGCACCGCCTGGTGCGCCGGCGATTCGTCCTTCATCAGCAGGCGCACCAGGACGGCGCTGAGCAGTGCAACCCCGGCGGCCACGCAAAGAATCCAGGCGAAGCCATCCGCGAAGGCGGTGCGCGCAAGCGGTTCCAGCACGCTGCGCAGCGGGGCTTGCACATCGGCCATCGCGCCGTGCAGGTCGCCGGCAACCACGCGCGGGATGATGTGTGCGGCCAGGCCGGGCACTATCCCCGAGCTTTCCTCATGCGCATGCAGCGCCGTGTCGAATGTGGCTTGGGTACGGTAGGCGAGCAGGCCCCCGAGCAAGCCGAAGGACAGCACGATCGCGCTGAACCGCGTGGTGGTGCTGATGCCGGACGCCATGCCGGAGCGCTCGTGCGGAATGCAGGCCATGATGTTCTTCTGCGTATCGCCGTTGAGCAGGCCCGCGCCGCTGCCGGTGACGGCAATGGCCAGCGCGAAAGGCAGGTAGGACATGGTGACGGCCGCCCACGCGCTCAGCAGGTTGCCGAGGCCGACCAGCACGAGCCCGAACACCAGCATCGACGGCGCGTCCAGCCGTCCCGACAGCTGCACGCCGATGCGCGGAAAGATCAGCATGGTCAGCGCAAACGGCAGCATGGCGGCACCTGAGGCGATCGCCGAGAACCCCAGGCCCGTTTGCAGATATAGCGGGATCAAGGTCATCATCACTTGGGCGCAGGCGGCATAGGCGGCCATGCCGAGCAATGCGCCGATCAGGCGCGGATTGCGCAACAGCGTGAGATCCACCATGGGCCGGCGCTGGATGCGCTCCACGCCGATAAACAGCGCGAAGAGCACGGCCCCGCCGGCCAGCCGCATCTGGGTGTGCGTATCGCCCCAGCCAATGCGGTTGGCCTCGATCAGGGCCCAGATCATCAGGCACAGGCTGCCGCAAAAGCATAGCCCGCCCCACAGGTCGATGCGCGCCGCTCTCGTGTCGCGCGACTCCGCGATATGCCGCAGCACCATGGCGCCCAGCACGATGCCGACCGGCAGGTTCAGCAGGAACACCCAGCGCCATCCCAGCGCCTGGCTGATGAGGCCGCCAAGGCCGGGGGCTACCAGCATGGCCACACCCATGCACGCGCCCCAGAACGCCCACGCCCGGGCGCGCTCGCGCTCATCGTGAAAGGCGTGCGCGATGGTCGCCAGCGCGGAGGTCAGCAGCATGGCCGCGCCCACGCCCTTGACGGCGCGCGCCAGGTTCAGCGCCAGGCTGCTCCCCGCCAGGCCGCAGCCTAGCGAGGCCAGCATGAAGACCGCCAGGCCGGTCAGCAGCATGCGCTTGCGGCCGAACTTGTCGGCCAGGCTGCCCGCGGGCAGCAGGCCGCCGGCAAAGGTCAGCATGTAGGCGCTGACCACCCACTCGATATCGGAGAACGTGGCATGCAGGTCGCTCGCGATGCGCGGCAGCGTGACAGCCACGATGTTGGTGTCCAGGACGATCAGCGCGCAGGCGCCCGAGGCGGTCAGCAGCGCGGCGCGCGAGTTCATGCCGCTCATGCCGGCTCCTGCTCAAACTGCCCTGCCGGCGATATTGCCTGAAATGAAATAAATCCGGATGTGCCGTGCCCGGCGGGCCGTGGGTGCCGCTTTGTCTTGTGCCGCATGTCGTCGCTTCCTGTCGCATTCCTTGATGGGGTGCGGGCTAGGATACGGCGGGCAGGGCCGTGCGTTGTTGCGCCGGCCGTGCTATTTTGTTGCCTGTTAGCTAACAATCAGAAAGTACTCCGAAGGAAAACAGCAAACCGATGGAACTGCGCCACTTTCGCTACTTCATCGCGGTAGCCCAGGACTTGCACTTCACCCGGGCCGCTGCGCGGCTCGGCATTTCCACGCCGACGCTCACCCGCCAGATCCAGGAGATGGAAGCCAGCCTTGGCATTCGCCTGTTCGAGCGCAACCAGCGCTCGGTGGCGTTGACACCGGCCGGCGAGGTGCTGCTGGCGGAAGCGCAAGCCGTGGTGGCGCAGTTCGAGGCCGCACAACTGCGCGCGCAGCGCGAGGCGCGTGGCGAGACGGGCAAGATCCATGTGGGTTATGTCGCCTCGGCGGCCTACTCGGGCGTGCTCCAGCGGCAAGTCGCGGCATTCCGCAAGGCCTGCCCCGATGTGCAGCTGCTGGTGCGCGAGGCGCCCATGGGCACGCTGCCCGAGCAGGTCAGGGATGGGCAGGTCGACATCGCCTATATCCGCTCCCCGATGAACCTGCCCGAGGGCGTGGACGCGCTGCCGCTGGCGCCCGAAGGCTTTATCCTCGCGCTGCACAGCGATTCATGGCTGTGCGGCCTGGCCGAGATCCAGCCCGCGCATCTCAAGGCGGAGACATTCATTCTTCCCGAACAGGTTTCGGGCACGCTGTCCACCGCCGAGCAGGGTGGCTTCGTGCCCAGGCTGGGCCCGCAGCCGGGCGGGCTGGTGGCCGTGCTGGCGCTGGTGTCGCTGGGCGAAGGCGTGGCGATTGTCCCGAACGCCGTGGCCGGCCACATCAGCCTGCCCAGCCTTGTCTACCGGGATATCGCGGGCCTGGAGGTGACGTCGTATCTGTCGCTGATGTCGCGCCAGTACGAGAAGGCCGCGACCATTCGACGCTATATCGAACTGGTGTCGCGGCCCGCGGTTACCTCAGGCCGAAAAAGCCGAGTACAAACAGGACAATGACCACCGCGCCTACCAACCAGACGATGCTGTTCATGACACGCTCCTTGTGCAGACTGTAGCTTGACAATCGCACACGTGGCGGGGCGCGTCTGTACGGTAGCGTTCAGCGGCGTCAGACCACCATGGGCGTGGTGGCGCCATCGACCGACAGGATGGCGCCCGAGATATAGCTGGCGCGGGGCGAGGCGAGGAACAGCACGGCGTCCGCTACCTCCTCCGGCGTGGCCAGGCGGCCCAGGCCAGTGCGCGCGTTGGCGCGTGCCAATGCCTGCTCCACGGTCGTGCCGCCGATGCGCGCATCCACTTCCATGCCTTGCTGCAGGCGTTCGGTATGCGTGGCCGACGGGTTGACGGCGTTCACACGCACACCCTGCTTGCCGTAGGCATTGGCCAGGCCGGCGCTGGCCAGCATCAGCGCCGCGTTGGCCGCGCCGCCCGCCAGGTGGGCGGGGTTGGCCAGCTTGCCGCCCATGCCCACGATATTGACGATGGCGCCGCGCCCCTGCTGCGCCATGCGCTTGACCACGGGGTCGATCACGTTGATGTAGCTGAAGTACTTGGCGGCCATGGCGTCCTGCCACAGCTGCGGGGTCAGCTCGTCCGGCGGGCGGCGCTTGGCGGCACCGGCGGAGGTCACCAGGATGTCGATGGCACCAAGCGCGGCCACTGCCTCCTCTACCGCGCGCGCGGCCGCGGCGATATCGGTCAGGTCGGCGGACACCGCGACCACGTCCTTGGCGTATTCGCCTTCGCCTTCGGCCAGGCTGGCGCAGGCCTTGGCCAGGTTCTCGGCGCTGCGCGAAACGATGGCTACGCGCGCACCCTCGCGCAGGAAGCCGGCCGCGCAGGCCAGGCCAATGCCGCGGCTGCCGCCGGTGATGAGCACGCGTTGATTGCGAAGTTCGAGATCCATGGTGATGTGTCCTGGCTGGTCAGGGAGCGCGCGGGCGTCGATTGATCAATCAATCAACGGCGGGTCCGCGTGCGTGGCGGGGCGGCTGTCAGGCCGGTGAGACAACAGGGGTGCCATCTTAGCGCGCCCGCGCCAGCCTTGCTGGCGAGCGCTCAATCCCGGGACGTCGTGCCAGCGCGGCGTCAACGCACCTACGCCGGTGTCAGCGCCACATGCACCGCGATGCCCTCGATCGGGTCGAGCACGCCGCGCCAGGGCGCGGCTGCGATGGCTTGCTTGCCGTGGACATAGCCAGCGTTCCAGCGCGCGTCGATGCCGGCGGCGCTGAAGTCGATATCCTTGGTCAGGTCTTCGCCGTCGAACGACGGCGCATTGAGTTCGACCACGTGCATGGTGGTATGGCAGCCCCAGCCCAGCAACGCCTCGACCGCGGGCGTGCTGCGCTCCGCCTGGGGAATGTGCTTGGCCAGTTCGCGGATCACATGCCGCAGCCGGTGCAATTGCCTCTGGTGCTCCAGCTGGGTTTCGGCGCGGCTTGAGTACTGGATATCCCGCTGCCGTCCCATGGCTTGCCAGATGGTGTCGGGCTCCGGGCCTTGCAGGGGCCACAGCTGCACGGCGAAGATCACCGAGCTGCGGCGAGGGTGGTCGTCGAGCACGGCTTCGATCGGCGTGTTGGAGCAGATGCCGCCGTCCCAAAACGCTTCGCCGTCGATCCGGATCGCCGGGAAGCCCGGCGGCAGCGCCGCGGATGCCAGCAGATGCTCCACGCTCAGCGCGGTGTCCCGGTTGGTGTAGTAGCACATCCTGCCGCTGCGGACATTGACCATGCCGACGGTGAGCCGCGTGTGCTTCTCGCTGAGGTAAGCGAAATCCACTAGCGAGAGCAGGGTGTCGCGCAGTGGCGAGACCGAATAGAAGCCGGCCCGCTCCACCCCGAGCGGCACGCGCGTGCCGAACCAGGCCGCCGGGTTTGGCGTGAAGAAGCCAGGGATGCCCTGGGTGAGGGTTGCAAGGTTCGACATCGTGCCGTCGCCGCCCGAGAGCAGGCGGGCTAGTTCTAGCGGCCCGTGGCGGCCCACCTGCTCCCAGAACTGCCGCAGGCGCGGCAAGCGATCCGCAGGCCGGTTGCCTGCCACGATCGAGCCGTTGATGGCGCCGATGGAGGTGCCGATGGCCCAGTCGGGCTCGACCCCTGCCTCGTGCAGCGCCTGGTAGACCCCGGCCTGGAAGGCGCCCAGCGCGCCCCCGCCCTGCAGGACGAAGACCACTTGCTGATCGATGGGCCGACTGGCCGCGCCAGGCGCGTCGGTCGGGGCTGCGGCGGGTTGCGTCTTGCTATCCATGGTGTTCCGGCTCCCGGGTTGTCAGGGGGCGGCCGCGTTTGCCGGTGTTCGCGGCATGAGCGGCCGCCGGACCTGGACGGGATCGTCGTCGACCGCAATGATGACGGGCTTGTCCATGGCCCCCTTGCCGCTTGGTGTGCATCGGCGGCCCTTCAAGCAGACTCAAGGTGCCTGGCCGCCTAGTAAGGCTAGCACCTCGCGCTGTTCTTGCCAGAGCCGTGTTGCCGGTGGGCAAAAGGCGTCACACGCGTGGAGATGCTGTCGTCCTGTGCTTAGCTTTGCTCGAAGGAGATCCGCGCGGCAAAGGCCAGCAGCGCGGCCGAGAAGGACCAGCGCTGGACCGTCTGCGCGCGCGGGCTCCGGCGTAGCCAGCCGGTCAGGCGCAGCGCGCCGAACACGCACGCCAGGTCGAAGGCCACGCCGGTCAGCACCAGCACCACGCCGAGCTCAAGCACTTGCGACCACACCGGCGCGCCATGCGGATCCACGAACTGTGGCAACAGCACGGAACAAAAGAGCAGGGCCTTGGGATTCAGGATGCTGCTGAGCGCGCCCTTGGCAACGGAGGCGCGCAGCCGCACCGGCGGTGCTGCCGCGCCGGTGCCGGCGTGCATCCCGAAGGCCGGGCTGCGGAAGATCTGGACGGCCACATAGGCCAGGTATAGGCCGCCCGCGACGCGGATGCCCTGGTAAAGCCAGGGCGCCGCGCGCAGCAGCGCGGCCACGCCGCATGCCGAGAGCGTGACATGCGCGGCGCGTGCCATGGCAAGTCCGGCGACGGTGGCCAGGCCATGGCGCACGCCCCGGCCGGTGCTGGTTTGCAGCACCAGTGCCATGTCAGGCCCGGGTAAGGCATAGACCACGGCCAGGGCGCCGATGAAGGTAACGAGCAAATGTAGGGAGACCATGATGCATGCGGTGACGAGGGCAACATCATGACCCAGGGGTATGAGGGAATTCTGGCGATTTTATGGGTTAAACCCATATAATTTGGGGGAATCCGCTAATTTTTTCTGGTTTATTGAGGGCTTGCTTTTGGATCTCGACAAAATCGATCGCGCCATCCTGATGGCGCTGCAGGCGGACGGACGCGCCACCAACGCCAGCGTGGCGGAATCCGTGGGGCTGAGCGAGACACCGTGCGCGCGCCGGCTCAAGCGGCTGGAGGCCGACGGCTATATCGAGGCCTATCGTGCGGTGCTGTCCCGCCAGGCCCTGGGGCTTGGCCTGATGGCGTTCACGCAGGTCCGCTTTGGCGTGCACAGCCGTGAGCTCTCCGACCGCTTCGAGCGGGAGATCCAGGCCATCCCGCGCATCGTCTCGTGCCATAACGTGTCGGGCAGCGCCGATTACCTGCTCCTGGTGGTCGCGCGCGACCTGGAGGATTACGGCATCTTCATGCGCGATGTACTGCGCACATTGCCCGGCGTGACGGCGGTGGAATCCATGCTGTCGCTGGGCGAGGTCAAGCGCAATGCCGGCTTGCCGTTGCTATGACGTGACGACGTGATGGCGTTGCAAGGCTTGGCGCCGCATCCGGCTTCAGTCGTCGCGGTTCGCGACCAAGGACAGCTCACGCGCCACAAAGAAGCATAAAAACGCGATGGCCGTGCACAGGATCGCCACGGTGAAGGCCAGTTGCTTGCCGTGCCACAGATCCGAAAACCACTGCGAGAACTCGGCCGCCAGTACAGCAGCCTTGCCGCCGATACGTTCGAGCTGGAAATCATATTGCCGCTTCCACCCGGGGCCGTAGGCCAGGTCGCCGGCCTCGTCGCTCGCGGCGCACAGATAGATCAGGACGCCTGCGATCCAGCCTGCAGCGAGGATCACGGCGCCCAGCAGGTAAATGCGAGCGGGGAGGGACCAGCGCTTGCCCGGTGCGTGCCGTTGTTCCGCGTTGCTCATTGGTGTCCTCTGTGGTGGCCCCTGTGGTTTCCTCTGTTTCCCCAGGTGGCTTCCACGCATTGTAATAAAGGGAGTGTCACTTCCTGCCTGCCCTGCCTCCGAGGGATAAGATCGATCAGTCCCCCGGCTTTAGTCACTCACCCCTTGGGCCAGACCATGCCACATCGATCTCTCCAGCCCGGCACGCTGTGGCCGGCCATCCTGCGCCAGACGGAGCACGCCCTGCGATGTGGCGCGCTGCGTCCTATCGAGACCTTCCAGGCGGGCATCGACGATGGCGGCGTGCGTTTCCTGGTGCGCCAGGTTTCCAGCCTTGCGCGCAAGGACCGCGACAGGGACCAGAGCCAGGCGCGGCAGAAGGACAACGCCGTTCCCGGCAACCAGGCGGGCACCGACCCGTTCCTTCCCTACGACCCGGACCTGTTTGTCGCCGACATCTCCGAGACCCATCTTGCGCTGCTGAACAAGTTCAACGTCCTGGACCATCACCTGCTGATCGTTACCCGCCGCTTCGAGCCGCAGGACGCGCTGCTCAACCTGGCGGATTTCGAGGCGCTGCTTGCCTGCATGGCCGAGTTCGATGGCCTTGGCTTCTATAACGGGGGTGCGGCGGCCGGCGCAAGCCAGCGCCACAAGCACCTGCAACTGGTGCCGCTGCCGCTTGCCAGCGAAGGCCCGGCGTTGCCCATCGCGCCGCTGCTTGCGGCCGCGCGCATCGATGGCGCCGTCGGCATCGTGCCGGGGTTGGCGTTTTCGCATGCGTTCGCGCCGCTGGCTTTGCCGGCGGCCCGCGGGCCGGATCTGGCGCGCACCGCACTTGCGCGCTATCGCGCGCTGCTGGCAGCGGCTGGCGTGCGGGTGATCGATGTGGATGGAGAACCGCAGCCGTTGGCGCCATACAACCTGCTCGTCACGCCGCTTGGGATGCTGATCGTGCCAAGGTCGGCGGAGTCCGTCGAGGGCATCTCGGTCAATACGCTCGGGTTTGCAGGATCGTTCTTTGTGCGGAACGAGGCACAGATGCGCACCATCGAGCGGCTCGGCCCCATGGCGATGCTGCGGCAAGTCGCGGGCCTGGCTTCGGCGTCACCGGCGGCGCCGGGCCAGAAATAAGGGGTAAATATAAAAGCGGGCGCGCCGTTAAAGGGTTTGGGCTAGCAAGGATTCCAGTGGCGCTCGCGCCGGGCCGGAATCCCTGCTTGATCGTGCTAGCCAGGTCAGGCCACATCGCTCGCTGCGCGATGCGGCGTTCCCCAAATGCGTTACTTGGTAGGCCTCACCACTTGCCTCTTCAAACGGCTACCGCCCCAGCCAGTCCGAGCCGCGGCCGCAAGCATTCGCGCCTGCCGCGCTTGCTGCCGGCCCTCCTTGCCGCCATCCTCTGCGCGCAGTCGCAGCACACCGCTGCAGACACGGCCCCCCCGCGTTCCGAGGCGGTGGCGCGGGTGGTGTTCAGCCTGCTTGGCTATGCGCGCTGGCCAACCGAGCGGGAAGTCCTGCGCCTGTGCGTGGACGGCTCGGCCCGCTACGGCGCCAAGCTTGCGGAGGGCGGCGTCCTGGCAACCGGCCGCTCCGTGCAATCCAGGCGCATCGACCTGCAGGATGGCGTGTCCACCGCGGGCTGCGATTCCGTCTACCTCGGGCCCATGACGGATGCCCGGCGCAAGAAGCTGTCGACGGAGCTGATCGGGCGCCCGGTCCTTGTCATCACGGAAGAAGACTACGAGTGCGAGATCGGCAGCATGTTCTGCCTCAACGTGGTCGATGGCCACGTCTCGTTCCGCGTCAACCTGGATGCCGTTGCCCGCAGCGGCATCCATATCCATCCGGCCGTATTGCAGCTTGGCCGCCGCCGGGGGCCATCGCCATGAAGCTGCCATTGCGGCCCGACGCGACGAGATCGCGTCCGACGCTGTACAACGCGCTGCGCCGTATTCATCTCAGCGTGGCGTTGATCGCCGTGTGCACGGCGGGCATCTCGCTGACCGCGCTCGGGCTGGCCGCGCTGCGCGTCTATGCCGACCACAACCTGCGCCTGGTTGCCCGCTCCGTGGCGTACACGCTGGAAGCGCCGGTGGTGTTCCGCGACCAGGCGGCCGCCAACGAGGCGCTGGTGGCAATCGCCGCGACGGAGGTGGCCCAGGCCCGCGTCTATGACAAGGACAACCGCCTGCTGGCCGAGTGGCAGCGCCCGGCCGACGAGCGGTTTCCCGGCCTGCAGCGCCTGGCCAGCCGCGTGATGGCGCTGGGCCCGGTGGAGCAGGAGATCCTGCATGAAACGCAGGCGGTGGGCACCGTCCGCCTGACCGCCTACACCGGCAACCTCTTGCGCTTTGTGCTCAGCGGGCTGCTGGGGCTGCTGGCTTGCCTGCTGCTTACCGCGGTCAGCGCGCACTACATGTCGAGCCGCATGCTGGTCCATATCATCGAGCCGGTGCGCAACCTCATGCGCGTGGCCCATGCCGTGCGCTCGGAGCGCGCTTTCGACCAGCGCACGCCGCCGGCGCATATTGCCGAGCTCAACGCGCTCGGGGAGGATTTCAACGGCCTGCTCGACGAACTGGAGACCTGGCAGAGCCAGCTCCAGCACGAGAACAGGTCGCTGGCGCACCGCGCCAGCCACGACAGCCTGACCGGCCTGCTCAATCGGGCGGCGTTCGAGGATGCGCTGCATCGGGCCGTGCGCTTTGCCGGCACCTCCAAGGCTTACGCCGGCGTGCTCTACCTGGACAGCGACGCGTTCAAGAAGATCAACGACAACTTTGGCCATGCCGCCGGGGACGAGGTGTTGTCCGACATTGCCCGGCGCATCCGCTCCTGCGTGCGCGAGGGCGACCTGGTGGCCAGGCTCGGCGGCGATGAATTCGCAGTACTGCTCACCTCGCTGCGCAAGCCTGCCGATCTCATCCAGGTCGCGGAGCATATCCTGCTTCGCATGAAGGACCCTGTGCAACTGTCGAGCGGCACCAGGATCGAAGCGTCGCTTAGCATCGGGTTGTCCGTGTTTCCGCTTCATGCGCAGACCGCCGCCACCTTGATGCAGACCGCGGACGAGGCCATGTACGAGGCCAAGCGCAGGTCGGGAGGTGGTTGGGAGAGCGCGCAGCCGCGGCTGGGGCGGCCCGAATTCGCCTTCGGGCCCGAGCGCCAGGACAACGAGAAAAATGATGGGGACATGGATCGTGCTATCTAACTTGCGAATCACTGGCAGCCGGGGCCTGGCTGCCGCCGCGGTGGCCATCACCGTTGCCCTGGCCGCCTGCCAGACGGCGCCCGCTTCCAAGCTCGCCCCTGCGCAAGTCCAGGCGTTGCAGTCGCAGGGGTTCACGCTCACCGAGAACGGCTGGGAGCTCGGCTTGTCCGAGAAGGTGCTTTTCGGCCTGAACGAGGATGTGATCAGCACAGACCGGCAAGAGGCCGTGCAGCGTATCGGCCTGGCGCTGTCAGGCGCGGGCATCGATCTGGTGCGGCTGGACGGGCACACTGACGATTCCGGCTCGGCTGACTATAACCAGCAGCTATCGGTCCGGCGCGCGGAGGCGGTGGCGAAGGTGCTCGCCACGTCGGGATTCCAGCCCGAGAACATCCAGGTGCGCGGACTGGGCAAGAGCAAGCCGGTGGCGGACAACCGCACCGCTGCCGGGCGCTCGGAGAACCGGCGCGTGGCCATCGTGATCACGATCGAGTAGTTGCCGGTGACCTCCACAAAGCGGCAAGCTCAAGCACGGGCTCCAGGATGACGGCGCGATCCCGGCTCCCGGCCGGGTCCGCACCGTTGCCAGCGCGGACCCTCAACACCGCCAAGGCTAGCGGACGCCCTGCGCCAGCTTCTCCTGCGCCCAGTTGACTGCCTCGCGCGCGGGCGCAATCCCGCTCTTCTCCACGCGCTGGGCCAGTGCGAACACGCGCTCGCGGATATGCGCCACTTCGGCCAGCACCGCGGCTTCCTCCGCGCCGCCGAGATACTCGCGGGCACAACTGATGATGCCGCCCGCGTTGATCAGGAAATCCGGCGCGTAGAAGATGCCGCGGCGTTGCAGCGTGTCGCCCTCGTCCAGCGACGCGAGCTGGTTATTGGCGCCGCCCGCGACGATCTTGAACTGGCAGCCCTCGGCCACCGCCGGGGTGATCACCGCGCCGAGCGCGCAGGGCGCGAACACATCGGCGGCCACGCTGGTGATGGCCGTGGTGGAAACCACCTGCGCGCCGAATTGCTCGCGCGCCTGCTCGGCCTTGGCGCCGTGGATATCGGCCACGATCAGCCGCGCGCCGGCCGCATGCAGCTGGCGGCACAGGTCCCAGCCCACCGAGCCAAGGCCCTGCACGGCAACGGACACGCCTTGCAGGCTGTTATGGTCCAGCACGTAGCGCACGGCGGCCTCGATGCCGACGAACACGCCATAAGCGGTCTTGGGCGACGGGTTGCCACCGAAGGTGCCCTCGCGCGGCATGCCGCTGATGTAGCGGGTCTGCGTGCGGGCGGCGATCATGTCTTCCACCGTGGTGCCGACGTCTTCGGCGGTGATGTAGCGGCCACCCAGCGATTCGACCATGCGGCCGAAGGCGCGGAACAGCTTGGTGCGATCGGTTTGTGCCGGGGTACGCAGGATCACGGCTTTGCCGCCGCCGAAGGGCAGGTCGGCCAGTGCGTTCTTGTAGGCCATGCCTTGCGACAGGCGCAGGGCGTCGGTCAGGGCGTCGCTCTCGGCGGGATAGGCCCAGTAGCGGCAGCCGCCAAACGCGGGGCCAAGGCTGGTGCTGTAGATGGCGATGATGGCCTGCAGGCCGGACTCGGGATCGGTGGCGAGCGTGACGCGCTCGTGGGATGGGCCTTCGCCAGTGCCGAACAGGCGGCCGGCGGCCTCTGCGTTGATGCGTTCAGTCAAAGCGTCTTCTCCATGAAGATTGGGAGCGCAAAGGGATACCTTCGCTTTCCGGGTGCACCGCATTGGGTTGCAAGGCAGTGCAGTTGCAACGGCAGCCGTCGAGGGCTGCCGTTTCGATAAGGCCGGACTGCCATTGTGTGGCTGCCCGGCCTCGGGTAAACGCTTGGTGCCGCGTCGTGGCGCGGAACCGGTGCTGGATCTTACCGGCAAATCGCGGGGAGATGAAGGGCGCGCGCGGTGTGTGCGGTGTATGAGCGGTACCGGCACATCTATACTTGGAGCAAGGTAATCCTCAACCCGAGCGAAGCGTGAGAGGGCGCCTGTGCGGTGGCCTGCGCCCTTCGCGTGCCAGGAGGGCACCATGTTCCAGCATCTGCTGCTGCCCGTCGACGGCTCACCCCTGTCCGAAGCCGCTTTCAGCAAGGCCCTGGTGTTCGCCCGCGAGGCGCGAGCCCGGGTCACGGTGATCCGGGTGATCCCGGACTTCCATGTCTACACCTACCAGGTGGAATTGCTGGCCGACACCCGTACGCGGTTCGTGCAGGAAGCCACCCGCAGTTCGGCGGACTACCTGAAAACCCTGGCCGCCGAAGCCGAGGCGGCGGACGTGTCTTGCGAGACCCTTTGCGTCATACATGACCACCCCTATGAGGCCATCATCCAGGCCGCGCAGGAAAAGGAGTGCGACCTGATCGTGATGGCCTCGCACGGGCGGCGCGGTTTGCAGGGCGTGCTGATCGGCAGCGAGACCAACAAGGTGCTGACGCATAGCAATATCCCTGTGCTGGTGTATCGCTAGCGGCTCACCGCAAGTGGCTTGCGTTGTGCGGCGCCAGCCACCTGCGGCGAGGCGGCGCCCGGGCAAGACATGCATGGGCTACCAGCATGCGCTACCAGCATGCGCTTCTAGCCCGCGGCAGTCGCCGCCTTGTCCGGGCGCGTCCATTCCAGCACCACCTTGCCGCTGTTGCCCGACAGCATGGCCGCAAAGCCGGCCTCGAAGTCGCTCACGCTGAAGCGATGCGTGATCATCGGCGTCAGGTCCAGCCCGCTTTGCAGCATGGCAACCATCTTGTACCAGGTCTCGAACATCTCGCGGCCGTAGATGCCCTTGATCTCCAGCCCCTTGAAAATCACCTGGTTCCAGTCTATCGCCATCTTCGATGGCGGAATGCCGAGCATGGCAATCTTGCCGCCGTGGTTCATGTGCTCGAGCATGGTCGCAAAGGCGGTTGGCACACCGGACATTTCCATGCCCACGTCGAAGCCTTCCGTCATGTGCAACTCGGCAGCCACGTCTTTCAGGTTCTCGTGCTGCACGTTGACGGCGCGCGTGGCGCCCATCTTGCGCGCCAGCGCGAGCCGGTATTCGTTGACGTCGGTGATCACCACATTGCGCGCGCCTACGTGCCGAGCGATGGCGGCAGCCATGATGCCGATGGGGCCGGCGCCGGTGATCAGCACGTCCTCGCCCACCAGGTTGAAAGACAGCGCGGTGTGCGTCGCGTTGCCAAAGGGGTCGAAGATGGCGGCGATCTCGTCCGGGATATCGTCGGGAATGCGGAACGCGTTGAAGGCCGGAATCACCAGGTACTCGGCAAAGGCGCCGGCGCGGTTCACGCCCACGCCTACCGAGTTGCGGCACAGGTGGCGGCGCCCGGCGCGGCAGTTGCGGCAGAAGCCGCAGGTGATATGCCCCTCGCCGGAAACGCGGTCGCCAATGGCCAGCCCGCGCACTTCCTGCCCGATGGCGACGATCTCGCCCACATACTCGTGCCCCACCTGCATCGGCACGGGGATGGTGTTCTGCGCCCACTCGTCCCATTTCCAGATATGGATGTCGGTGCCGCAGATGGCCGTCTGGCGGATGCGGATCATCACATCGTTGTGGCCGACTTCCGGCTCGGGGACGTCGGTCAGCGTCAGGCCGGGCGCGCGTTCGAGTTTGGCGAGGGCTTTCATGAGGGAGCCTCCTGCTTGCTGCGTGGATGAAGCGCTTGGGTGATGCTTTAGTGTCGCTCAGGCGATGGCGCCGAACTTGCGGCCTACCTTGGCAAACGCGGCCACGGCCCGCTCGATCTGCTCGGCCGTATGCGCTGCGCTCATCTGCGTGCGGATCCGTGCCCGGCCCTTGGGCACCACCGGGAAGGAGAAGCCCACCACGTACACATGCTCCGCCAGCAACGCATCCGCCATGCCGGATGCCAGCGCGGCATCGCCCAGCATCACCGGGATGATGGGATGCTGGCCCGGCACCAGCGTAAAGCCCAGCGCCGTCATCTCGCGGCGGAAATGCTCGCCGTTCTCCCGCACGCGCGCGCGCAATGCCGCGCCTTCTTCGCTGGCCAGCAGCTCCAGCACTTTCAGCGTGGCGGCGCAGATGCTCGGCGCCAGCGAGTTGGAAAAAAGATAAGGCCGCGAGCGCTGCCGCAGCAACTCCACGATTTCCCGGTGCGCCGCCACATAGCCACCGGAGGCGCCGCCCAGCGCCTTGCCCAGCGTGCCGGTGATGATATCCACGCGGCCCTCCACGCCACACAGCTCCGGCGTGCCACGCCCGTGCTCGCCCACGAAGCCCACCGCGTGCGAATCGTCGACCATCACCAGCGCCCCGTAGCGGTCCGCCAGGTCGCAGATGGATTTGAGGTCCGCGATGATGCCGTCCATCGAGAACACGCCGTCGGTGGCGATCAGCTTGAAGCGCGCGCCGGCGGCATCCGCCTCCTGCAGCCGGGTCTCCAGGTCGGCCATGTCGTTGTTGCGGTAGCGGTAGCGCCTGGCCTTGCACAGGCGCACGCCGTCGATGATGCTGGCGTGGTTGAGCTCGTCGCTGATGACGGCGTCCTGGTCGTCGAGCAAGGTCTCGAACAGGCCGCCGTTGGCGTCGAAGCAACTGGAGTAGAGGATGCTGTCGCCGGTGTGGAGGAACTTGGCGAGTACGGCTTCGAGGGTCTTGTGCACGGACTGGGTGCCGCAAATGAAGCGGACCGAGGCCATGCCGAAACCGTCTTGCTCCAGGCCGCGCCGGGCGGCTTCGATCAGGCGGTGGTCATCTGCCAGGCCCAGGTAGTTGTTGGCGCAGAAGTTCAGTACGTGCTCGCCGCCCGCCAGCCGGATATCGGCAGCCTGCGGGCTGGCGATGACGCGCTCGGATTTATGGAAGCCGTCGGCGCGAATGGTGCTCAAGGTGTCGCGAAGGTGGGAGAGATAGCGGTCGCGCATGGGAGGTCCCCGGCTAGGTTGTTGGGCGGCGTGGCTTGCGCCAGCCTCCATGGTATGGCGAAAGCCGGGAAAATACCGCTTTTGCCGTGCGCGTGTTTTGTGCTGCGCTGCGCAAGCGGTGGCTGGCGCAGCGCGACCGATGCTGCTATGCGGCAGCTGCCGCGCCGGTCCCTGGATCGGATCGAAAACGCAATGAAATCAAGCCTTTGTCTCTTTGCCTTAGGGTTGGCAACTCCTATCCTTAAGTGAGGCTGCGCATGTCGCCGCGATCGGCGCGCATGCCGGCTACCGGCTTGCTGGCGGAGGCGGCCATGAACGAAGACGTACGGATTGCTCCTATCGAGCGAATCATCTATTCGCGCCGGCACGGATCCACCGGCAACCTTGTTCGCCACAACGCGCGGCGCCGCCGCCTGATCCAGGCCGCCGCGGCTACCGCGCTTGCCGCGGGGCTCGGCCCCTTGGTGCTGCCACGTCGGGCACAGGCAGCCAAGCACACCTTGAAGATCCTCCAGTGGAACCACTTCGTGCCGGGCTATGACAAGTGGTTCGACAACACCTACGTGAAGGAATGGGGCCAGCGCAACGATACCGAGGTCATCGTCGATCACGTGGGGATCCCCGCGCTGGCCACGCGGGCCGCCGCCGAGGTATCCGCCCAGAAGGGGCACGACCTGTTCATGTTCCTGTCGCCTGCGCCAGTGTACGAGGAGCAGGTCATCGACCACCGCGAGATTTACGAGGAATGCCAGCGCAAGCATGGCAAGCCGGTCGAACTGGCGATCAAGAGTACGTATAACCCGAAGACGAAGAAGTACTTCGGCTTCTCCGACAGCTTCGTGCCGGACCCGATCAATTTCCGCAGGGACCTGTGGGACGAGATCGGCATGGCACCGCCGGACAGCTGGGACGACGTGCTGAGCGCGGGCCGCAAGATCAAGCGCAAACGCAACGTGCCGGTGGGCATTGGCTTGTCGGCTGAACTCGATACCGCGATGGCGATGCGCACCATCCTCTTCGCATTCGGCGGCTCGGTCCAGGATGAGCGCCATACCGTCGTGCTGAATTCGAAGAACACACTGGAGGCGGTCAAGTTCGTCAAGGCCCTGTACCAGGAAACCATGACGCCGGAGGTGCTGGCGTGGGATCCGTCCTCCAACAACCGCGCCATGCTGGCGGGCAAGATCTCGCTTTGCCTGAACGCTATTTCCATCACGCGCGAAGGCGAGAACAAGAACATTCCAGTCACGCCCGATATCTGGCTGACCCAGGCCCTGCGTGGCCCGGTGCGCCGCATCGGCATGGAGCACGTGATGGACTGCTACGTGATCTGGAAATTCGCCGAGAACATAGCGGGTGCCAAGAAGTTCCTGCTGGACTATATCGACAACTTCCACCAGGCCTTTCTCGGCAGCGAGTTCTACAACTTCCCCTGCTTCCCGAGCACGGTCCCGGACCTGCAGAAGCTGATCGCCGATGATCCCAAGGCCCGCCCGCGCGACAAGTACAAGGTGCTGGGCAGCCTGATGAACCAGGCCACCAACGTCGGCTACCCCGGCTATGCCAATGCGGCCATCGACGAGATCTTCAATACCTGGGTGCTCAACACCATGTTCGCCAAGGCCGCCACCGGCGATGAAACGCCGGAGAATGCCATCCGCGCCGCGCAAGCCACGTGCAAGCGGATCTTCGCCAAGTGGCGGGAAAAAGGACTCGTATGAGCCGCCCCCGCCGGACCGCAGGCATCGGGATGGGCGTGGGCCGATAAGTCATGGCCACGGTGGAAACCCGCTCACTCACCAAGCGCTTCGACGGCACCAATGCGGTCGACGGCATCGACCTGGCCGTGCACGAAGCTGAGTTCCTGGTGCTGCTGGGCCCGTCCGGCTCGGGCAAGACCACCTTGCTGCGCCTGATTGCCGGGCTGGAAGCACCCACCTTCGGCGATATCCTGGTGGGCGGCCGTGTCGTCACCGGGCTGCCACCGCGCGCGCACAACATGGCCATGGTGTTCCAGAGCTACGCGCTCTATCCACACTTGAGCGTGGCCGGCAACATCGCCTTCCCGCTGGAGGCGCAGCACATGCCGCGCGAGGCGATCGCGAGCAAGGTGAGCTGGGCCGCGGCGCTGTTTGGCATCGGCCACCTGCTGGCGCGCAAGCCGCGCCAGCTCTCCGGCGGCGAGCGCCAGCGGGTGGCGCTGGCGCGCGCCGTGGTGCGCGATCCGGTGGCCTTCCTGCTGGACGAGCCGCTCTCCAATCTCGACGCCAAGCTCAGGACCTCCGCGCGCGAGGAATTGCAGCAGCTTCAGCGGCGCCTGGCGACCACCACGATCTACGTCACGCACGACCAGGTCGAGGCGCTGGCGCTCGGTGACCGGGTCGCCATTCTCGACCACGGCCGCGTGCACCAGCTCGGCACCCCGCAGCAAGTGTACGAGCAGCCGGCAGATACCTTCGTGGCCACCTTCATCGGCTCGCCGCCGATGAACCTGGTCCAGACGGAGGCGATGGTGACGGGCTTCCGGCCGGAGCACTTCCTGCCGCGCGGGGTCTACGGCGGCGATGAAGTGCTGGAACCCTTCTCCTTCCATATCACCCGCATCGAGAATCTCGGGTCCGACCGGCTGGTGTATGGCCTGCTGGAGCCACCGCTGCCGCCGGCCAAGGTTATCTCGCGGATTCCCTGCACCGTCACCTTCCCGCTGGAGACAGGCGTGCGCTACCCGTTCGCGGTGCGGCGTGCCGACCTGAGGCGCTTTGATCCGCGTTCCGGCGCCAGCCTCGGTGCGCCGTCGTCCGTGGCGCCGTCCGTGAGGCCGGCATGAGCACCCGGGCTCCCGTCGCGCTAGCGCCACAGGCCGGTGCCTGGCATGCGTTGGAGGGCGAGCGCTGGCTCGGCGCCTTGATGCTGGCGCCGGCACTCATCTATATCGCGTTGCTGCTCGGCTTTCCCTTCCTGCTGTCGATCTACTACAGCCTGTCCGACATCACCGTGGGCAGCCGCGCCATGCATTTCGTTGGCCTGGAGAATTTCCGGCGCATTGTGCAGAACCCCACCTTCTGGCGCTCGCTTGGCAATGCGCTGGTGTTCACGCTGGTGTCGCAGGCGCTGGTGGTGGTCCTGGCCAAGATCCTGGCGCTGTCGCTGTTGCGTGATTTTCGCGGCAAATGGCTGGTGCGGCTGCTGATCCTGCTGCCGTGGGTGGCGCCGATCTCGCTGGGTTCGATCGGCTGGCTGTGGATATTCGATCCGGTCTACAGCATCATCAACTGGACGCTGCGCGCGCTCGGCCTGTTCGGCCCGCATACCTGGCCGATCTGGCTGGGCCAGCCGGACCTGGCCATGGCGTCGGTGATCCTGGTGGATGTCTGGCGCCTGCTGCCGCTGGCCACGGTCATTATCCTGGCCGGCCTGCACGGCATCCCGCAGGATATCCACGACGCCGCCGCCATGGACGGCGCCGGCTTCTGGCGCCACCTGTTGCGCATCAATATCCCGCTGGTGATGCCGATCATGCTGGTGGCGTTGTTGTTCGGCATCGTGTTTACGCTCACCGACATGATCATCATCTTCGTGCTGACCCGTGGCGGGCCTTACGACACCACGCAGGTGCTGGCCAGCCTGGCATTTTTCACCGGCATCCAGGGCGGCGACCTGGCCGAGGGCGCGGCGATTTCGCTGTTCCTGTTCCCGCTGCTGGTAGCGGTGGTGGCCCTGCTGCTGACCATCGCCAACCGCGCGGAGGTAGCCTGACATGCATGCCGATGCCAGTCACTGGAAGCGCCGAGGCGCGCGCTGGGGCGCACGCTTCGGCCATGTCGCCATCCTTGCCGTCTTCGCGGGGTTCTGCGCCTTTCCCTTCTACTGGATGCTGATCACCACCTTCAAGGATGTCCATGACCTGATCAACACAGCCAACAACCCCTTCCTGTTCAACCAGCCGCCCACCCTGGACAACCTGCGCGTGCTGTTCCTGGAGACACGGTACCTGCGCTGGATCGCCAATACGCTGCTGGTGGGGGCGATGGTGGTGGCCATCACCCTGCTGCTGGCGGTGCCCGCCGGCTACAGCCTGGCCCGGCTGGCAGGCAGCCGCGGGCGGCAGCTGGCGATCGCCATCTTCCTGACCTACCTGATCCCGCCCACAATCCTGTTCATCCCCTTCTCCCGCATCATCGGCGCGCTTGGCCTGCAGGATTCGCTGTGGTCGCTGGTGCTGGTGTACCCGAGTTTCACGGTGCCGTTCTGCACCTGGCTGATGATGGGCTTCTTCAAGGCGGTGCCGCGCGATATCGAAGAGGCGGCGATGATGGACGGGCTGAGCCGCTTCGGCGCCTTCCTGAAGGTGGTGGTGCCGCTGTCGTCGGCCGGCATCCTGACCGTAGTCATATTCACGCTGACGCTGGTGATGCAGGAATTCGTCTATGCCCTCACCTTTATCACCAGTTCGTCGCAGTACACCGTCAGCGTTGGCGTGCCGACCTTCCTGGTGCGCGGGGATGTCTATTTCTGGGGCTCCCTGATGGGTGCATGCCTGGTCGTCAGCGTGCCGGTAGCAGTGCTCTACAACCTGTTCGTCGACCGCTTTGTCGCGGGTTTTACCGTGGGTGCGGTGAAGTGATCGGGTTTGGCGGTGGCCGGATCCGTGCCGACAGCGAAGCGATCCGGGCAGCGTCGAGCGCGGATCGTCGGCCAGCGCAGATGCCATCAGAGCTAGCCGCCGGCCAACGGGGCGGCCCGGCAATGCGTGCTACGGCAGCGCTGCCGCGCCTTGCGTGCGCACCGTCGCCTGCTCCGCGCGCGGCTGTTCCTTGTCCCGCGTCGCTGCGGCGCCAAAATTGCACAGGTAGCTCATCACCATGTCTGGCACATGCTGCAGCCTCGACGCCACGCGATCCGGGGCGGCGAGGTCCACGCCAAGCACGAACGACAGCGTGTAGCGGTTCGAGATGAAGTAAGACCCCAGGCCCGAGATCGAAACATATAGATCCACCCAGTCTGCATCCGGCCTGAACACGCCTTGTTCCTTCCCGCGCTCCAGAATCTCCGCCAGCGCGCTCTTCAGCGGATTGAACATGGCAGGAATCACCTTGGACTTGCGGATGTGCGCTGCCTTGTGCAGGTTCTCCGTGCCCAGCAGCAGGATGAATTCCGGTTGCTCGATGAAATGCTGGATGGTGTGCATCACCAGCGCACGCATATCGTCGACGGGGCTCTTTCCCGTCAGGCCGAGTTCGTTCTGCCGCTCGCGCATGGCAGCGTAGGCGCGCTCCATGACTTCGATGAACAGCGCTTCCTTGCTGTCGAAGTAGTGGTAGACCAGGTTCTTGCTGATCTTGCTGCGGGCCACGATGCTGTCCACGCGGGCGCCGTCAAAGCCCTTGGCGGCGAATTCCTTCGACGCCATCTGGAGGATCTTCTCGCGCGTGGCCTGGGCGTCGCGCGGCTTTGGCTTGCGCACGGTCTTGGCGGTCACTGGCATACGAATGTTCCTCGATAAATTTGTCATGGCGGGCGGCACCGTGCCAGTGCACCCGCTAACCAGATGGTTAGTGTACACCCCCTGAAGCGCACTGCAAGAAGGCTGCCAGCCAAGCGCTGGCGCCATTCTGGTGCTCCGTGAAAACCCGGTTGACAAGCAAAATCCCGTCTTCTATTGTACTGACTAGTTAGTTAGCAGATTGGTTGGTGCGCGTTCCGGGGCAACGGAATGCGCGGCACGCGCAAGTCGCCCGTGCCTCACATCCTTGGAGTTGACATGGTTCATGCGGGAAGCAATGCGGGCGTCCGGGTCGGGTGCGATATCGGGGGCACGTTCACGGATATCGTCCTGGCAATGCCGGACGGGCGGCTGTTCGTCAACAAGACATCGACCACGCCGCACGACCTGGGCGAGGCCATCGTCACTGGCCTGAAGTCGCTGATCGGGCAGGCCGGGATTGCCCCGGGCGACATCACGGAAATTGTCCACGGCACGACCACGGCGTCCAACACCATCTTGCAGAAGGTGGGCGCACGCACCGGCGTGCTGACCACGGCGGGCTTTCGCGACGTGCTGGAGATTGGCCGCATCCGCACCCCCACCATGTTCGACCTGGGCTGGCAGAAGCCGCAGCCGCTGGCGGCGCGTCGCTATCGCCGCGGGCTGAACGAGCGCATCGACGCGCGCGGCAACATCATCGTGCCGCTCGACGTGGACGAGGTACTGACCGTGGCGCGCGGGCTGGTGGAAGAGGGCGTGGAAGCGCTGGCCATCTGCTTTATCAACAGCTATATCAACCCGCTGCATGAGCTGGAGGCGAAGGCGCAACTGGAGCGGGAGTTTCCCCGCCTGCTGGTGACCGCATCATGCGATGTGCTGCCGGAAATCAAGGAGTACGAGCGCACCAGCACCACGGTGGTCAATGCCTACATCCTGCCTGCCATGCGCACCTACCTGCGGCGCCTGAAGGATGACCTGGCCCGCATGGGGGTGTCGGCGTCGCTGCAGGTGATGGCGTCCAACGGCGGCATGATGGGCGTGGGCAGCGCGAGCGAGAAGCCGGTGTTTGCCGTGGCTTCCGGGCCGGCCGGCGGCGTGGCGGGCGCGGCGCAGATTGGCGCGCTGGGTGGCGGGCGCGACCTGATCGTGTTCGACATGGGCGGCACAACGGCCAAGGCGTCGATCATCACCGACGGCACGCCGTCGCTGACCACCGAGTACGAGTTCCGCGACGGCATCAGCGCCCCGAGCCGCTTTGTCAAAGGCGGGGGCTATGTGCTGAAGGTACCGGCCATCGATATCGCGGAGGTGGGCGCGGGCGGCGGCTCGCTGGCATGGATGGATGCCGGTGGCCTGCTGTGCGTGGGCCCTGAATCGGCCGGCGCCAACCCGGGGCCCGCGTGCTACGGGCGCGGCAACGATCGGCCTACGGTGACCGACGCCAACATGGTGCTTGGCTACCTGAATCCCGAATCGCTGGCGGGCGGCAGCCTCAAGGTGGACCCGGAGCAATCGCGCCGTGCCATTGACGCGCATATCGGCGCGCCGCTCAAGCTCGATACGCTGGCCGCCGCGCACGGCATCCGCCATGTGGCCAACGTGAGCATGGCGCGCGCGCTGCGTGCCGTGACGGTGGAGCGTGGGCGCGACCCGCGCGACATGACGATGATCGCCTTCGGCGGCGGGGGCCCGCTGCACGCGGTGGACGTGGCCATGCTGCTGGGCATCAAGCGGGTGATCGCACCGGTGATGGCGGGCGTGTTCTGCTCGGCCGGCATGCTGTGCGCGGATGCCGAGCATAACTTCGTCAAGGCCATCCTGCGGCCGCTGGCGGATTGCGATGGCGCCGGCATTGGCACGGTGATCGACGAATTGCGCCAGCAAGGCCTGGCCATCCTCGCGCTGGAAGGCTATCCGGAGGCCGCGGTCGAGATGGCGGTGGGCATCGACCTGCGCTACCTCGGCCAGAGCTCGGAGCTGACCATCCCGCTGCCCGGCGGTGAAACCGGCAAGGCGCCGGACGCTGCCGCGCTTGCGCAGCTTATCGAGGACTTCGGCGTCCAGTACCAGCAAACCTTCGGCTACCGCAACGACGAGCCGCTGGAGCTGGTCAACGTGCGCCTGAGCGCCTATGGCCGCAGCGACCAGCGGCTGGATTTCAACGCGATCCAGGTGGATGCCAGCGCGCTGCATGGTGTTGCCGGCACGCGCCAGGTGAGTTTCGGGCGCGACCAGGCGCCGCGCGAGACCTTGCTGATCCCGCGCTCGGCCATGACGGATGCGCCGCGCCAGGGCCCGCTCATCATTGAGTCGTACGACACCACCATCGTCGTGCCGCCGGGCGCCTCGGCGCGCGCGGACACGATCGGCAACATCATCATCGATATCGCCCAGGAGGCAGCATGAGCACGCAGTTCGACCCGGTGACCTTCGCGGTCGTCAAGAACGCGATGGACTCCATCGTCGACGAAGTGGCCTACACGGTCATTCGCACGGCGCGCTCGGAGATCGTCAAGGACGTGATGGACTACTCGGCCGCGATCTGCGACCGGCACGGCCGCATGGTGGCGCAGGCCAAGACCATCGCGCTGCACCTGGGGGCGATCCCCGAGGCCATGGAAGCCGTGCAGGCGCGCTATGGCAACGCGCTGAACCCGGGCGACGCGGTGATCGTCAACGATCCCTACCAGGGCGGCATGCACCTGCCGGACATCTTCATGTTCGTGCCGTTCTTCTACGGAGGCGAGCTGGAAGGCTATTGCGTGGTGATCTGCCACCACACCGACGTGGGCGGCCGCGTGCCGGGCTCCAACGCCAGCGACTCCACCGAGATCTACCAGGAAGGGCTGCGCATCCCGGTACTCAAGCTCTATGAGGCCGGCAAGGTCAACGACACGCTGGAACGCATCATCGCGCAGAACGTGCGCCTGCCCGAGCGCGTGCTGGGCGACCTGAAGGCGCAGTACGCCGCAACCCAGGTAGGCGTGCGCGAACTCACCGCGCTGTTCGACCGCTACGGCCGCGACGACACGCGCGCCTACCTGAACGAACTGCTGGACTATGCCGAACGCCTCACGCGCGAAGAGATCCGAAAATGGCCCAAAGGCACCTTCCGCTTCACCGACTACATCGACGACGACGGCTTGTCGCCGGAGCCGATCCCCATCCAGGTGGCACTGACGGTGCATGACGATTACGTCAGCGCGGACTACACGGGATCGTCGCCCCAGGTGCGCGCGGCCATCAACTCCACGCTGTCATACACAAAGTCCTGCACCTACCTGAGCGTGCGCTGCGCGTTGAAGGGCGATGTGCCGAACAATGCCGGCGTGTTCCGCTGTATCGAGGTGCGCGTGCCGGAAGGCTCCGTGCTCAATCCCCTGCCACCGAGCGCGGTGGCAGCGCGCGCGCTGACGGGCTACCGCGTGTTCGATGCGATGCTCGGCGCGCTGGCGCAAGTGGTGCCGGACCGTATTCCCGCAGCCGGCGAAGGCGGCAACACGGTGGTGTGCCTGTCCGGCATCAGCGATGAGAACAAGCCTTACATCATTGTGGACATGATCTGCGGCGCATGGGGCGCGCGCCCGGCCAGCGATGGCATCGAGGCCATCACCAATGCCTCGCAGAACCTGTCGAACACGCCGGTGGAAACGCTGGAGGCGCAGCACCCCGTGCGCGTGGAAGCCTACGAGCTGGTGGAGGATTCCTGCGGCGCGGGCGAGTTTCGCGGCGGTCTGGGCATTCGCCGCAGCTATCGCGTGCTGGCGCCCAACGCGCTGCTGCAATTGCGTGCTGACCGCATGAAGTTCTCGCCCTATGGCCTGGCCGGTGGCGGCCCCGCCAGTCCGGCGCGCAACCTGCTGCAGCAAGGCGATGCGGTCACGGACCTGCCGAGCAAGGTTGGCATGACGATCGCGCGCAACGATGTGGTGACGCATATCCAGCCCGGCGGCGGCGGCTTCGGCGATCCGCTGGCGCGTGACTTCGAGCGCATCCGGCAGGACGTATGGAACCACAAGCTCACCGCTGCCTATGTGCTCGAGCATTACAAGGTGGTGGTGAACCCCGCCACCGGCGAGATCGATGTGCCATCCACTGCGGCATTGCGCGCGAAGCTGCTGGCCAAGGCGGCGTAGTATTTCCGGACGGCTGGCAGCCGTCCGCTTACGCATACCCACAGACACCCCAAGAGGAAATCGAGATGCGTTTTTCTGTCATGAAACTGGCCTGGCGCGCCTGTGCCGCCGCGACAACGTGGATGCTGTTCGCCGGCGCGGCCTCAGCGCAGGCGCCCGCCCAGAAGCTGCTGGTGCGGATGGACTACTCGCCATGGGGCATGCATGCCGCCATGCACCTGGCCAAGCAGAAGGGCTGGTTCCAGGAGGCCGGGCTCGACGTGGAAGTGCAGGACGGCACCGGCACCATCAACACCCTGCAACTGCTCGCCGCGGGCCAGGCCGATGTGGGCCAGGTGCAGCTTGGCACCATGGCCGTGGCCAAGGAGAACGGGCTGGACCTGATGTCCATCGCCGGCTTCGCCCGCAAGGGCGACCTGGCGGTGATGGTCGATGAAAAGCTGGGCGTCAAATCCGTGCAGGACCTGCTCGGCAAGAAGCTGGTGTGCTTCACCACCAGTCCGTGGGCACCATTTATCGATCCCTACTTCAAGGCCAACAAGATCGCCAAGGGCAAGGCCACCATCGTGATGGTGTCGCCCGCGGCCATGATCTCCACCTACGCCTCGGGCAACAGCGACGGCTTCCTGTCGCAAGCGCCGTTCGGCCAGCCGATGGTGTCCAAGGTACGCCCCGCCAAGGCGCTGCTGTTGTCCGACAGCGGCATCAATTTCCCCAGCTACGGGCTGGTGGCCACGCCGCAGCGGCTGGCCGAGAAGGGCGCCGCGCTGAAGAAGTTTGCCCAGGTGCAGGTGCGCGCGTGGGAGTACATCTATGCGGGCCACGCCGATGAAGGCGTGGCCGCCATCCTGGCGCAGCGCCCCAACGCCAAGCTCGACCCGCAGATCCTGCTGGCGCAGATCCAGGCTTACCGTACGTTCTTCGACAGTCCCACGCAGAAGAGCCTGCCGATCGGCAAGCAGAGCGACGCCGACTGGGCGGCCGCCATCCAGTCGATGGAGCAGGCCGGCATGATCAAGCCCGGGCGCAAGCCGGCCGACTACTACACCAACGCCATGCTGGCGAACTAGGCCGGGAGACGCACATGTCGGCATTCCTGCAGATCGGGCAACTCAACAAGGTCTACCATTCCCAGCGCGAACCGCTGTACGCGTTGAAGGACGTCAGCCTCGATATCGAGCAAGGAGAATTCGTCAGCATCGTCGGCCCCAGCGGCTGCGGCAAAAGCACGCTGCTCAAGTGCGTGGCCGGGCTGGAACCCATCTCCAGCGGCCACCTGGCGCTGCAGGGCGACCCCATCGTGGGCCCGCCGGCCAACATGGGCGTGGTGTTCCAGCGCGACCTGCTGCTGGACTGGCGCACCATCCTGGACAACGTGCTGATTGCCGCCGAGTTCCACGACCTGGATCGCGCGGACTTCGAGGAGCGCGCGCGTTCCGTGCTCAACCTGTTCGGCCTTGGCGCGTTCGCGCACCGCTATCCGTGGGAGCTGTCCGGCGGCATGCGCCAGCGCGCCTCGATCTGCCGCGCGCTGCTGGTGGACCCGCAGTTGCTGCTGATGGACGAGCCCTTCGGCGCGCTCGATCCTTTCACGCGGGACGATCTCAACGAGGAGCTGCAGCGCACCTGGCTGGCCACCGGCAAGACCGTGCTGTTCATCACGCATTCGATCTCCGAAGCCGTGTACCTGAGCGACCGCGTGGTGGTGATGTCGCGCAACCCGGGCGGCATCGCGGCGGTGATTCCGATCGAGCTGGAACGGCCACGCGGGCTGGCGGTGCGGGAGACGGAGGCCTTTGCTGGCTACGTGTCGCAGATCCGCCAGATTTTCCGTGAGCTTGGTATCTACAGGGGATGATGTGATGAAGTTGCTATGGAAGCGTTCCGAGAACAGCCGGCTGGCCATCCTGACCATCGTGGTGCTGTTGCTGATCTGGGAGGGCGCGGTGCGGGCCTTTGGCGTACGCGAGTTCCTGCTGCCGCCGCCCAGCAAGATCTTTACCGAGTTCCTGGCGCAGCCGGGTTTCCTGCTGATGCAGAGCCTGGACACGCTGCAGACCACGCTGGCGGGCTTTGTCCTCGCCGTGGTGCTGGGCGTGGGCTCGGCCATCGGCATCGTGTATTCCCGTTTCCTGGATCGCACGCTTTACTCCCTGATGGTGGCGCTCAACGCCGTGCCCAAGGTGGCGCTGGCGCCGCTGTTCGTGATCTGGCTGGGTACCGGTTCCGCGCCCAAGATCGCCATTGCCATGCTGATCGCGATCTTCCCGATCTTGATCGACACGGTGCTCGGCCTCAAATCCATCGACCCGGAAATGCTCAACATGGCGCGCGCCAACCAGGCGTCGCGCAGCAAGGTGCTGTGGAAGATCCGCTTTCCCAACGCCCTGCCCAGCATCTTCGCGGGGATGAAGGTGGGCGTGTCGTTCGCGCTGGTGGGCACCATCGTCGGCGAGTTCGTGGCGGGCGAGACCGGGCTTGGCCACGTCATCCTGGTGGCGCAAGGCAGCTTCGACACGCCGACCGTGTTCGTGGCGCTGGCGCTGCTGTGCGCGCTGGGCGTGATCCTCTTCAAGGCGCTGGAGTGGGCCGAGGAGCGGATGCTGCCGTGGCACGCGTCGCAGCGCGGCAGGCCGGGACAAAGCCATGTGCCCGCGCCGGGTACGGAGCGGTTGACGCAACTGGTGCAAGCCAAACGCTGAGGGGGCGGGCGGCGCGGATGGTCCGTTCACAAGCTGCGCCGCCGCCTCAAACTCGGCTACAATCGCGCCATGTTTCGCGCAGACCGCCCCTCCTTCTTGCGGGGAGCCTTGCTGCTGTTGCTGTTTGCAATGCAGTTCCTCACCCCGCTTCTGCACGGCCATCTCGGAACCCCGAAACTCCATGGCCTGCATGTGCACACGGCGCTCCAAGGTGCGGTTAATTCTTATTCTCCTTCCGCTTCATCCCCTTTGCCCGCGGGTTCCGCCGCGCTGATCGCGGTCGAGCCGCTTGAGGTCGATGTGCAGACCGCCATCGGCCCCATTGCCTTTTCCCTCCACGTGCAGGCCGCGGATGTGCTGATCGGCCTGGTCTTCGCGTTCCTGCTGTTTGCCGCGCGGCCGCTGCCGGTGTTCCGGCGCCTGCCGTGGCGCCAGCGCACGCCGCCCCGATGGCGTGGCAGCGACAGCAGGCCACCCCCTGCGCACGCCCCTCCCCTCGCTTGCTGATTCCCCTGCCGGCCACGCCGGCGGTGCACGCTCGCGCGCCTGATCGAGGCTGATCATGGCGTGCCGGGCGCTTCCATCCTGCTTTGGAGTCAGGCATGTTTTCCCGTCGAGTTGCTTTCGTTGGCGCGCTGATCGCGTCGACGCTGTTCCCCATCGGCATGGCCCGCGCGCAGGTACTGACGCTGTCCGATGCCCAGGCCCGCGCGCTCGGCGTGCGGTTTGATCCGGTCGCCGGTGCCGCGCAGCTGGAGACCGGCGCCAGCGCTCGCGTGGTGCTCAAGCCCGATGCGCAGTACGTGGTTGCCGCGCCTTACGCCGGCATGGTCTCGCGCGTGCTGGTGTCGATCGGCCAGGCGGTGCGCGCCGGCCAGCCGCTGGCCACCTTTGCCAGCCCGCAACTGTTCGAGGCTGGGCGTGCGCTGTCGGAAGCGCGCTCGCAGGCCAACCTGGCCCGCCTGGCGCTGGCGCGGGACCGTGGCTTGCACGACGACGGCATCATCCCGGGCAGCCGCTGGCAAGCTACGCAGGCACGCGCGGCGGAAGGCGCGGCGATGGTGCGCGCCCGCGAGGCCGAGATGGCTGCCGCGGGCATCGTGTTCGCCGGCGGCTCGGGTGAGCCGCAACTGGTGGCCGGCCGTACCGGGCTCATTGCCGAGGTCAACGCCGTGCCTGGCACGCGCGTGGAAGGCGCCGCGCCGTTGTTCCGCATCGTGGACCCCACCGCGCTGGAGCTTGATCTGCTGGTCGGCCGCGATGCGCCGGCTCCCACCGTCGGCGAACGTGTGGAGGTGCGCCAGCGCGGCGCCACCGGCACGGTGGCCGGCGTGGTGCCGGCAAGCGACGGCACCGCCGCCGTGCGCGTGCGCGCGGTGCTGGACAAGCGCGGTAGCCTGCAGGCTGGCGAGAGCGTGAATGTGATCGTGCACTTGCGTAGCACGCCCGACGCCACTGGCGCGGGCCGCGTGCGGGTGCCGGCCATGGCGCTGACGTATTGGCGCGGCACGCCGGGCGTGTTCGTGGCGACCAAGACCGGCGTGCGCTACCAGACCGTGGTGGTCGAAGCCGTGGACGATGCCGCCGCGACCGTGCGCGGCCCGCTGCCCGCCGGCACGCGCGTGGCGGTGGCCGGCGTGGGCGCGCTCAAGGGCATGCTCGCGGGAGGCCAGTGATGCTTGCCGGCCTGATTGAATTCTCCCTGCGCCAAAGGGCGCTGGTGCTGATTGCCGCCTGCGTGCTGGCTGTGGCCGGAGCGTGGGCTTACTTGAAGTTGCCCATCGATGCCTTTCCGGACATCTCGCCCACCCAGGTC
Source organism: Cupriavidus sp. GW822-FHT03E04 (assembly GCF_058801495.1). Classification (NCBI taxonomy): domain Bacteria; kingdom Pseudomonadati; phylum Pseudomonadota; class Betaproteobacteria; order Burkholderiales; family Burkholderiaceae; genus Cupriavidus; species Cupriavidus sp. GW822-FHT03E04. The sequence goes on along the minus strand of NZ_JBXANI010000007.1, from coordinate 13,858 downwards.
AAGGTCATCCTGAAGATCCCCGGCATGACGCCGGAGGAAGTCGAGCAGCGCGTCTCCACGCCGATCGAGCAGGAACTGCTGGGCATCCCGCACAAGACCATCGTCCGCTCGGTGTCCAAGTACGGCATCAGCGACGTGACGGTCGATTTCGAGGAGGGCGTGGACAGTTACTGGGCCCGCCAGCAGGTGTCCGAGCGGCTTGCCGGCCTGCTGCGCGACCTGCCGCCCAACGCCATCGGCGGGCTGGCGCCGATCACCACGCCGCTGGGCGAGATGTTCATGTTCACGGTGGAGGGCGATGCCTTCTCGCTGGCCGAACGGCGCCGCGTGCTGGACTGGGTACTGCGCCCGGCCTTGCGCACGGTGCCCGGCGTGGCGGATGTCAACGCGCTGGGCGGCGAGGTGCGCAGCTACGAGGTCATCCCCGACCCGGCGCGGCTGCGCGCCCGCGCCGTTACGGTGGAGCAACTGCGCCAGGCGCTCGACGCCAACAACCGCAACGACGGCGCGGGCCGGGTGGAGCAGGGCGACGAGAACTGGGTGGTGCGCGTGGAAGGCGGCGTGCGCGGCGTGGAAGACTTGCGCCAGGTGGCCGTTGCCGCGCCGGGCGGGCGCAACGGCATGCCGCTGGTGACGGTGGGCGACGTGGCCACCGTCAGGCTAGGCGTGGCCACGCGCAACGGCGCGGTCAGCAAGGACGGGCGTGGCGAAGCGGTGCAGGGGCTGGTGCTGGCCCTGCGCGGCGCCGATGCCCGCCAGCTGGTCGCCGACGTGCAGGCCAGGCTGGATGCACTGGCGCCGCAACTGCCCAAGGGCATGTCCACGCACGTGTTCTACAACCGGGGTGAACTGGTCACGCGTGCCGCCAATACCGTGGTGCGGGCACTGATCGAGGCCAGCCTGCTGGTGGTGGTGACGCTGTACCTGTTTCTCGGCGGCCTGCGCGCGGCGCTGGTGGTGGCGGCAACCCTGCCGCTGTCGATGCTGGCGACCTTCCTGCTGATGCGCTACGTGGGGCTGACCGCCAACCTGATGAGCCTGGGCGGCCTGGCGATTGCCCTGGGCATGCTGGTGGACGCGGCGGTGGTGGTGGTGGAGAACATCGAATCCGCCTTGGCGAAGGCGCACGAACGCAAGTCCGACCCATCGCTGCGCGGCGCGGTGATCCGCCATGCCGTCGCCAGCGTGGCGGTGCCGATGCTGGCCGGGGTGTCGATCATCGCGATCGTGTTCCTGCCGCTGCTGTCGCTGCAAGGCTTGGAGGGCAAGCTGTTTGGCCCGGTGGCGCTGACCATCGTGCTGGCGCTGGCGTCGTCGGTGGCGATCGCGTTCACCGTGGTGCCGGCGCTGGCGTCGCTGCTGCTGCGCGCGCATGCGGACGAGACCCCGTACCTGATGCGCAAGGTGGCACGCGGCTTTGCCCGGCTGCAGGACTGGAGCGGGCGGCATCCGCGCGCGGTCTTTGCCTCGGCGGGCGTGGCGCTGGCCGTGGCGGTGGCGCTCTACCTGTCGGTGGGCAAGACCTTCATGCCCACCATGGACGAGGGCGACATGATCGTGCAGCTGCAGAAGGCGCCGTCGGTCTCGCTGGCCACCTCGGTGGGCCTGGACCTGCGGGTGCAGCAGGCGCTGCTGGCCGAGGTGCCGGAGATCCGCTCGATCGTGGCGCGCTCCGGCTCGGACGATCTCGGCCTCGATCCGATGGGGCTGAACGAGACCGACACCTTCCTCGTGCTGCAGCCAAAGGACCAGTGGCGCGGCAGCAAGGAAGACATCGCCATCGCCATTCGCCGCGTCATGGAGCGTTTCCCGGGCGTGGTGTATGGCTTCACGCAGCCTATCGAGATGCGCGTCTCGGAGATGCTGACCGGCACGCGCGGCGACGTGGCCATCAAGGTGTTCGGCGCTGATCTGGGCGCCATCGACACGGCGGCGCAGGCCATCGCCGCGCGCGTGCGCAAGATCCCCGGCGCGGCCGAAGTGATCGCGCCCAGCAACGAGGGCGTGCAGTACCTCACGCTTGCGCTGGACCGCGCCGCCGTCGGCCGCGCGGGGCTCTCCGGCGATGCGCTGCAAGCGTTGCTGCGCGCGCAGGTGGAGGGCGAGCGGATCGGCATCGTGCCAGAGGGCACCGTGCGCACGCCGCTGATCCTGCGTGGCAGCGATAGCCTGCGGCAGACCCCGGAGACCTTCACCAGCCTGCAGGTGACAGCGCCGGACGGCACGTCCTGGCCGCTCACCTCCCTGGCACAGGTGCGGCGCGTGGAAGGGCCGGTGCGCATCAACCACGAAGACGGTGGGCGCTTTGCGGTGATCCAGGTCAGCGTGGAAGGACGCGACCTGACCGGCTTCGTGCAGGAGGCACAAACGGCCGTGGCGGGCCTGTCAGGACTGCCCAAGGGATTGCGCGTGGCCTGGGGCGGCCAGTTCGAAAACCAGCAGCGCGCCGCCGCGCGCCTTGCGCTGGTGGTGCCGCTGGCGCTGGGTGCCATCTTCCTGCTGCTGATGTTGACCTTCCGCTCGATCCGCCAGGCGGCGCTCGTCATCGCCAACATTCCGTTCGCGCTGGTGGGCGGCATCGCCGCGCTGCGGGTGGCGGGCGAGTACCTGTCGGTGCCGGCCTCGGTGGGCTTTATCGCGCTGCTGGGCATTGCCGTGCTGAACGGCGTGGTGCTGGTTTCGCATTTCAATACCTTGCTGGACGAAGGGCGGCCAATGGCCGAGGCGGTGCGCACCGGCGTGCGCGACCGCTTGCGGCCGGTCCTGATGACCGCCTGCATCACGGCGCTGGGGATGATCCCTCTGCTGCTCGCCACCGGGCCCGGCTCTGAGATCCAGCGCCCGCTGGCCATCGTTGTCTCGGGTGGCCTGGTCAGCTCCACCGCACTGACCTTGCTGTTGTTGCCGCTGTTGTTCGAGCGCTTTGGCGTGGCGCGGTCGCGCGAGGACAAGCCAGGCCGCATGGCACAAGGAGAAGTGCAATGAGAGGCGCAATGAGCAAGATGGCAGCCGCGGCTGCCATGATCGCGGCCACGGGGATGCCGGGCGCCGTGTGGGCGCAAGCAGCCATGCCGGCGCAGGCCGGCGTGCTGCCCCTTGAGTCCGCCGTGCGCGACGCCGTTGGCCAGTCGCCGGACGTGCAGATGGCCGAGGCTCGCCGCGATGCGGTGCTGGCCCGGGCGGACGGCATCCGTGCCGGCACCGCCGAGGCCGTGGTGCGGGCCATCGGGCAGCGCCGCCAGGTGCGCGAGCCGTCCGACCGGTTTGCCGAAGGGCAACTGGCACTGGAGCGCCCGCTGCGGCTTTGGGGCAAGGCCGACGCCGATGGCGAACTGGCCGATGCCACGGCGCAGTCAGGCCAGCTCGCCGTGATGGATGCACGCCATGAAGTCTCGCGGCAAATCCTGTCGCTGTGGTTCGGGGCGCTGCGCGCGCAACAGGCGCGGCTGGCGGCGCAGGGCAACGACAGCCTGGCGGGCGAGCTGGCGGCCGTGACCGCACGCCGGGTGCAGGCCGGCGATGCGGCGCCCATGGACCATGAGCTTCTGCTGGCCGAGCGCGCCCGCACCGCTGCCGCGCTGGCCAGCGCGCGCGCGGCGGAAGCGGCGGCGGCGGCCGAACTGCGGGCGCGCTTCCCGGGCCTGGGCGTGCCCGGCGGCCTGCCGGCGGATGTGCGCCTGCAGGCGTTGCCGGACGACCCCGCCGATGCACTGCGCAGCCGCTATGTGGAGGACAGCCACGAGTTTCGCCTCGCCCAGTCCCAGGAGACGCAAGCCCAGCGGCAGGCCCGGCGCACCGACCTGGAGCGCAAACCGGACCCGACCGTGGGCGTGTTCTTCACGGTGGAGCGCGGCGGCGCGGAGCGGATTGCGGGCGTGAGCATCAGCATGCCGCTTGGCTCCGCGCACCGGCGTTCGGCGGCGGTGGCGGCAGCGGCCGACGCGCAGGCTGCCGCACGCAGCCGGGTGGCGGTGGAGCGCAGGATCGGCGCCGAGTTCGAGGTGCTGTACCGCGGCCTGGAAGGCAAGCGCGCCGCAGCCGTGGCGCAGGCCGAAGCGCTCGCGCTACAGCGCAGTGCCGCGGCACGCACCGGCCGGGCCTACAAGGCGGGGGAAACCGGCCTGAGCGAACTGCTGATGGTCCGGCGTGCCTTGGCCGATACCACGTTGGCCGAACGCGTGGCTCTGGTCGATGCGCTGGAGGCCGACAGCCGGTTGCGGCTGGACCTGCACCGGATGTGGGATTTCGATGATTGAGCCAGTGCCCGGGTGCGGTGCGCCCGGGCGTCCGGCTACCGGCTACCGGCTCGCGCGGCCGCCCCGCTTTGCCGGATGACTGGCATCGGCTGCTTTGCCAGCCACCTGCGCGCTCGCCAGCAGGCCGCGCAGGAACAGCATCAGCATCCGGCCGGTCGGGTCGGCGCTCGTCGTGCCCCGTTGCAGCGCGAGGCCATGGGCGAGCGCCATGAAACCCGCGGCCAGCTCTTCCGGCTGGGCTGGCGGCACGCGGCCCAGATGGCGGAACAGGCGCTCGATCAGGCCGCCGAGTTCGCCGCGATGCGTCTCGCAGACCGCACGGTAAACGCTGGCAAACGACGGGCTGCGATTGGCGTGCATCTGCAGCTCGATCGATAGCATGGCCCAGTCGGCATCCGCATGGAGCGCCGCGGCCCAGGCATCCAGGCCCGCGAGCACCTCTGCGCCGGTGTGCTCCGCCGTGTCGAACACCGCTGCCAGCTGCTTTGCCTCGGCCTCCATATGGCCGCGCAGCAGATCTAGCAGCAGCGCCTCCTTGTCCGGGAAGTTCGAATAGAACGCCCCCTGCGAGTACCCAGCTTCCTCCGCGATATCCCGGATCGACGTGCCGCCGAAGCCGCGCTGCATAAACAAACTGCGCGCGGCCTCAAGCAGGCGCTCGCGGGTTTGCGCCTGGCTTTGCTCGCGGCTCAGGCGCTTGCGCGGGACGGGTTGCTTTGTTGGCGTGGCATTGGGCATGGCATTGGGCGTGGCGAGAGGGATTGCCGTATCGATTGCATTTGGGATTTCAGCTGCTATGATAACGGATATCAATTGATATCTGAATTTCATATGACCTTCGAGATAAGGGCCTGTCCATGAACTTGCAAACCGCTTTCGTGACCGGTGCCACCGGTCTGCTCGGCAACAATCTTGTCCGCGAACTGCAGGGCCGCGGTGTCGCGGTCAAGGCGCTGGTGCGCTCGGCGCAGAAGGCCAGGCAGCAATTCGGCGATCTCGCGGGTGTGGAGTTCGTGGTTGGCGACATGGCCGATGTCAAGGCGTTCGCCCCGGCCATGCACGGCTGCGATGTGGTGTTCCATACCGCCGCGTTCTTCCGCGACAACTACAAGGGTGGCAGTCACTGGGAAACGCTCAGGCGCATCAATGTCGACGGCACGGCCGCCCTGATCGCGCAAGCCTACGCGGCAGGCGTGCGCCGCTTCGTGCAGACCTCGTCCATCGCCGTGCTCAACGGCGCGCCGGGTTCGGTGATCGATGAAACGCACGTGCGCGAACCTGCCGACGCCGATGACTACTATCGCAGCAAGATCCTGGGCGACCGCGCCGTCCTCGCTTTCCTCGAGAATGCCCCCGAGATGCATGCCACGTTCGTGCTGCCCGGCTGGATGTGGGGGCCGGGCGATATCGGGCCGACGTCAGCCGGACAAGTCGCGCTCGATACGGCGATGCGCCGATTGCCGGGCCTGGTTCCAGGGAGCTTTTCCGTGGTCGACGCCCGCGATGTCGCACAGGCGCATATCGCCGCGGCGCTGCGCGGGCGGCGCGGCGAGCGCTATCTCGCGGCGGGCCGTCATATGACCATGCGCGAGCTGATCCCGCTGATCGGACGCACCGCGGGGGTGGCAACGCCCAAGCGCGCGCTGCCTGTGCCGTTGTTGTTTGCGCTGGCCTGCGTGCAGGAAATCTACGCCCGGATCACCGGCAAGCCGATCCTGCTCAGCCTGGCAACCGTGCGGCTGATGGTGAAGGAAGCGGACCGGACCCGCTTTAGCCATGCCAAAAGCGAGGGCGAGCTAGGCTTGGGCTTCCGGCCCGTGGATCACACGGTTCGAGATGTCATTGCCTGGTATCGGGCGCACGGATGGCTGCCGGCCTCGGCATGAGGGCCGGGGGCGCAAGCTGAACGCCATGGCGGCGGGGCCGGGTGGCGGAGCAGGCCAAGGTCATGCCGATTTTGCATAGGCTACCCCCGCGCCTTGTGGAAGAATGCATGCATTCTTCCAGTGCGCACCCGTACTGCAACCCAGGCCCCGCCAGCCTCACCCTACCCACCATGAACGAAGAAATCGTCTATCTCAACGGCGAGCTCACGCCCTTGTCCGAAGCCCGCGTCCCCGTGCTGGATCGCGGCTTTATCTTTGGCGATGGCGTGTATGAAGTGGTCCCCATCTATGCCGGCAAGCCGTTCCGCCTGCCGCAGCACCTGGCGCGGCTGGCGCGCAGCCTGGACACCATCGGCATCCCCAACCCGCACACCGATGCGCAGTGGATGGCGCTGATCGACCGCGTGGTGCAGGCCAACGGCCTCGCCGACCAGATGGTGTACATCCAGGTCACGCGCGGCGTGGCGCGGCGCACCCATGCCTTCCCCAAGACGGTGACGCCGACGGTGCTCATCATGACCAACCCGATGTTGCTGCCCTCGGCGGCCATGCGCGAGAAGGGCGTGGCCTGCGTGACAGCGCAGGACAAGCGCTGGCTGCACTGCCAGGTGAAATCCACCTCGCTGCTGGGCAATGTGCTGGCGGCGCAGCACGCGGTGGAGAACGACGCCACCGAGACCATCCAGTTCCGCGATGGGATGCTGACCGAGGCCTCCGCGTCCAACGTCTGGGTGGTCAGCAAGGGCCGGGTCTCGGCGCCGCCGAAGGACAACCTGATCCTGGAAGGGATCCGCTACGGCTGGATGGAGGAGCTGTGCGCGGCGCTGGATATCTCGCTGGAAGCGCGCCGCATTTCGCAGGACGAGGTGATGGGCGCGGATGAGGTGTTGCTGACCTCGGCCAGCAAGGAGATCCTGCCGGTGGTCACCATCGATGGCAAGACTATCGGCGATGGCGCGCCCGGCCCGGTGTTCAAGAAGCTGTACGCCGCATACCAGGACGCCAAGGCGGCCACGGCGGCGGCGTGATCAACGCCTAAGCAGCGCTGCTGCCCGTGCCGAAGGCGCCGATCAGCAGCAGGCCGACCACGATGTCCGCATGGTTCAGCAGGTTGTACGCCTCCCAGGTGTAGTAACCGATGCCGTACTGGCTGGCGATCATCTCGGTGTAGAAACGGGCCCTTGCCGCAGGGAACGGATGATTCCGACTATGCAACTGAGAATTTCGCCACGCATGCCATGGCGGCCGCCCGTTTATGCATAGTTGAAATTCGTCGTTCAGCGGGCGGCGCGGCTGCGCTATGGTGAAGAACTTGCAAGCGGCCGCCGTGAACAATGGCGAGGGCGGCCTTCAATCCAAAGGAGGTTCTCCCCCATGGCTAGACCGCTGAACGTGGTTGCCGTCAACGGCAGCGCGCAGCAGCCTTCGCGCACGCTGGCGCTGGTGCAGGCGTTGCTTGATGAACTGGCGGGCAGGCTGCTGTTGCAGACCCGGATCGTCAACCTCGGCGATATCGCCCGCCCGCTAGGCGCGGCGCTGTCGCGCGCTGAACTGCCCGCGGAGATTGAAAGCGAGATCGCCGCGATCGAGTCCGCCGATCTGCTGGTGGTGGCCGCGCCGGTCTATCGGGGCTCTTATCCCGGCCATTTCAAGCATCTCTTCGACCTGGTCGGGCAGGATGCGCTGATCGACAAGCCGGTGCTGCTGGCGGCCACCGGCGGCAGCGACCGGCACGCGCTGGTGCTGGAGCATCAGCTACGGCCGCTGTTCGGCTTCCTGCAGGCGCTGACGCTGCCGATCGGCGTGTATGGCAGCCCGGGGGACTTCCAGAACTACCAGGTCAGCAGCGCGGCGCTGGCCGAGCGCATCCGGCTCGCGGCGGACCGCGCGGCGCCGCTGTTCGGCGCGAGCCGGCTACCGCTGCAGCGTGCGGCGTGACGACAAGCGGCCCTAGGCTATAGCTATAGCTCGTTCCACAGGATTCCCTTCCGGCAGCGCGATCCCGCTGGGCTGACATGATCCGCGCTAGACAGAAATGCGCCCGCGTTGCATGCTCTGCGAACGCGGACATTCAACCTGTCGAGAGGAATCGCATATGGAAAAGCCAGCACGCAATCAGATCCCCGCCACCCTGATCCCGGGCGACGGCATCGGCCCGGAGGTGGTGCAAGCCACCGTCAAGGTGCTGGACGCGCTGGGCGCGCCGTTTTCCTGGGATGTGCAGCAGGCTGGCATGGCGGGCATCGACCAGGGCGGTGATCCGCTGCCGCAGGCCACCCTCGAGAGCATCCGCCGCACAGGCCTGGCGCTCAAGGGCCCGCTGACCACGCCGGTGGGCGGGGGCTTTCGCTCTGTCAATGTGCGGCTGCGCGAAGCCTTCAACCTCTTTGCCAACGTACGGCCCGCGCGCACGCTGGTGCCGGGCCGCTTCGAGGATATCGACCTGGTGCTGGTGCGCGAGAACGTGGGCGGCTTCTATGTCGCGCACGATTACTACATCGCCGTGGGCGATGACCCGCACGCGGTGGCTGTGTCCACTGGCACCAATACGCGCGACGCCTGCCGGCGTATCGCCCGTTTTGCGTTCGAGTATGCGGTCAAGAACCAGCGCAAGAAGATCACCGTGGTGCACAAGGCCAATATCCTGAAGGCACTGACCGGCATCTTCCTGGAGGCCGCGCGCGAGGTGGCGCAGGGCTATGTGGGCCGCGTGGAGATGGATGATCGCATCGTCGATGCCTGCGCCATGCAGCTCGTGCTCAATCCCTGGCAGTTCGACATGTTGCTCTGTACCAACCTGTTCGGCGACATCCTGTCCGACCAGATCGCTGGCCTTGTGGGCGGGCTGGGCATGGCGCCGGGCGCCAATATCGGCGAGACGGCAGCCATCTTCGAAGCCGTGCACGGCTCCGCGCCGGACATCGCCGGCAAGGGCATCGCCAACCCGATCTCGCTGATGCTGGCCGCCGGCCTGATGCTCGAGCATGTGGGCCGCCAGGACCTGGCGGTGCGGCTGCGCCAAGCGATCGACCTGGCGCTCAACCAGGATCAGGTGAAAACCGGCGACCTCAAGGGCTCGGCCTCGACCTTGCAGTTCGCCGAGGCGGTGATCAAGCGGCTGGGGTAACCGCGCGGCGGGCTTCCCGGCCTGTGCCGGGCGGCGTACTGCTACCCCTGCCATCCCCCACAGCGGCAGGGCGGAGCAACCCCGATAGCCTGAACGCGCCCACTTGCGTACCATGTCTGCGCCGCAACCGTCACTCCCGACACGGCCGGCGTTAACCGAGGGCTTGGCATGCAGACATCGGAACCCTACGTCCACTTTCGTCTCGATTCGAATGACGATCACAAGATCGAGGTCCACCGCTGGCAGGGCGGCGCCGCGCCGCGTGCCGTGGTCCAGATCGCGCATGGCATGGGCGAGCATGCGCGGCGTTACCGGCCCTTGGCCGACGCGCTGGTGCGCGCGGGCTATGTGGTCTACGCCAGCGAGCATCGCGGACACGGCGCCGATGCAGCCGCGCAGGACAAGCTTGGCGACTTCGGCCCGCGTGGCTTCGCCGCGCTGGCGGACGATATGGCCGTGCTCAGCCGGCACGCGCGCTCGCAGCATCCCGGGGTGCCGCTGATCCTGTTTGGCCACAGCATGGGCTCGTTCGCAGCGCAGTGCTACCTGGTTGAGCACAGCGCGCTGCTCGACGGCGTATCGCTGTCGGGCACCACTGCGGTGGACCTGATGCTGGCAGCAGCGCAGGCGGGATTCAAGCTGGAAGACATGAATGCCGGGGTGCCGGATAGCCGCACGCCATTCGACTGGCTCAGCCGTGACCCCGCCCAGGTGGATGCGTATATCGCCGATCCGTTGTGCGGGTTCACCGTGACGCCGGCTTCGCGCGCCTCGATGTTCACCGAGTGCGCGCGCCTGGCAGCGCCGGATACGCTGCGCTGCATCCGTCCGGCGTTGCCGATGTACCTGTTCACCGGCGATTCCGATCCGGTCAACAATCATCTGGCATGGTTCGAGCCGCTGGTTAGCCGCTACCGCGCGGCAGGGCAGGCCGATGTGTCGTCCCACGTGTTCGGCGGGGCGCGGCATGAGACGTTGAACGAGACCAACCGCGAGGAAGTGGTCGCGGTGTTCGTCGCGTGGATCGAGCGGGTGGTGTCAAGCCGCTGAAATGCCGATTCGCGGATTCGCCGATGGCGCTAGGCTAGCAGCCGCGCCTCGGTCAGCGCCTGCAACTCGCCGAGGGTCATGCCCTCGGCCATGGCCTCCACCAGCAAGCCGTCGGGCGTCACGCGCATCACCGCCAGGTCGGTATAGATGCGGCTGACCACACCGCTTGCCGTCAACGGCAGTGTGCAGCGGTGCAACAGGCGCGGGCGAGCGTCGCGCGTGGTGTGTTCCATCAGCACCCAGACCTCGCGCGCGCCGAAGGCCAGTTCCATGGCGCCTCCCACAGCGGGCGGCGTATTCGGGTCGCCGCGGCTCCAGTTGGCCAGGTCGCCGTTCTCCGCCACTTCGTAGGCGCCAAGGATGGCGAGGTCCAGGTGGCCGCCGCGCATCATCGCGAAGCTCAGCGCGGAATCGAAGATGGCCGCGCCAGGCTGCAATGTCACCGGCTGCTTGCTGGCATTGATCAGGTCCGGGTTCTCCTGGCCCAGTGGCGGGCGTGGCCCGAGATGCAGGATGCCGTTTTCGCTATGCAGGAAGACCTCGCGCTCCCGCGGGATCATGTCGCCGACCAGCGTCGGCAGGCCGATGCCCAGGTTGACGTAGGCACCCGGCCGGATGTCCTGCGCCGCGCGCCGGGCGATCTGTTCCCTGTTCCATCGCTTCATGGCTGGCTCCCGGCTTGCTGTTTGTTGGCGTTAGCGGTGACGACGCGGTGGACAAAGATGCCGGGCGTCACGATATGTTCGGGGTTCATCGCGCCGGCCTCGACCATCGCCTCCACCTCCGCCACCACCACGCGCGCGGCCGTGGCCATGATGGGGTTGAAGTTGCGGCCCGCCAGGTGATAGTCCAGGTTGCCAAGGCGATCCGCATGACGTCCGCGAATCAGCGCAAAGTCCGCATGCAGCGGCAGCTCCAGCACGTGCAGCGCACCGTTGATCTCCCGCGTGTCCTTGCCTTGGGCAAGGATCGTCCCGGCAGTGACGGGGCAGTAGAACCCGCCCAGCCCGGCTCCGGCGCAACGAATGCGCTCTACCAGCGTGCCCTGCGCCACCAGTTCCAGCTCGACCTCGCCGCGCCGGTAAGCGTCGCGGAACGCCGTGGCGCCCGCTGTCAGCGGGTAGGAGCAGACCAGCTTGCGCATGCGCCCGGCTTCGATCAGGCTCGCCACGCCTTCGCCGTCGTAGCCGGCGTTGTTGGAGATCACCGTGAGATCCCGCGCGCCATGCGCCAGCACCGCCGCGATCAGGCCGTCGGGCAGGCCCGCGCTGCCGAAGCCGCCCACCATCACGGTGGCGCCGTCGCGCAGGTCAGCGATGGCCTCTGCGCAGCTTGCTACCCGTTTGTTGACCAATCCCATGCCCGACTTGCTCCCGATGCGTGCCGCGGCGTCGTCGCCGCCAAGTCGTGCATCATGCGGCGCAGGCTTCGATAGGTTCAAGTGCGCAAAGCTTAATTGTTGATAAGCTGTGCTTATATTGAAAGCGGGCCATCGCGATGAACCTCGAACTCCGACACTACCGATACTTTGCCGCGCTGGCCGAGGAGCTGCACTTTGGCCGCGCGGCTGAGCGCCTGGGCATATCGCAGCCGGCGCTGAGCCAGCAGTTCCGGTGGATCGAGCAAGAGGTGGGCGCGCCGCTGCTCTCGCGCAGCAAGCGCCGGATTGCGCTGACCGATGTGGGTGCGGTCTTTTACGAGGAAGCGATGGGTGTGCTGCGCCAGGTCCAGCATGCCGGGCTGGTCACGGCCAGCGCCAGCCGGGGTGATGTCGGCGGCGCTGCCATCGGGTATGTGGCGTCAGCCGCGTTGTCAGGATTATTGCCAAGGCTCGTCTATCGTTTTCGCCAGGATCATCCGGCCGTGCGGCTTGCCATGCGGGAGATGGACATGCCGGCCCAGCTCGAAGCGGTGGCACGCGGCGAACTCGATATCGGTTTTATCCGGCCACCGTTGCGGTCCTTGCCGGAAGGGCTGGCCTTGTTCGACATCGCGTCCGAAGCCGTTGTGGCGGCCTTGCACGCCACCCATACGCTGGCTGGCCGCGCTCGCGTCGACGTAGCCATGCTGCGCGACGAGATCTTTATCTGCACGCATACCGAGCACGGTACCGGCTTCTACGCCATCACGCTCGCCATCTGTGGCAATGCTGGCTTCCAGCCGCGCGTGGAGGCTTTGTCGACCCAGATGGCCACCATCATCAGCATGGTGGCGGCCGGGTTTGGCGTGGCGCTGATCCCCGCCTCGATGCGCGCGTTCGCCCCGCCCGACGTGGTCTTCAAGCCGCTGGCCCGCAACGACGTGGCGTCGCAACTGGCCGTGGTCCATCGCAAGAACGAGCGCTCGCCCACGGTGCTTAGGCTGATCGAGCGCTGCCGTGAAGCGAAGGGGGCAGAGCGGCCGCCAGAGTCAATCGTGCGGTAAGCCTTATAGCCTTATAGCCTTATGCCTGTCCGTATCTGCCGCGCCACCGCCGCCGCTTATTTCTTGAAGCGCGTTGCTTCCGCTTGCGTGACAGAGCCCGCATCGGCGCCGTTGAGGTCTACTCGCGCAGCGCCTTCCGTAAGACATGCCTTGTAACGGGTCCCACGGCACCAGGTCTTGATGGCTTCGCGCAACTCCGCCTCTTGCAAGCCCAGCTCGCTAGCGTAGCCAAGCAGATCGTCAAAGATGCCGACTTTCAACGCTCTCTTCGGCGCGGGGTTCTTAGGGAAGGCGAGGGGGAAGCGCTTTTGAAGCCGCCCGATGTTCCGTACAACAGGATCCACCGGTTTCGACTGGGCCGCTTGCGCGGATGGGCGGGCGCGTGTGGGCTTGGCCGCCGGCTTGGGTTTGGCCTGTTGCGCCAGCTGCGCTTTCAGCGCAGCAAGTTGTTCGAATCCCATAGTGTTCTGTTGTGAAGAGGTGAGGAGTGAACGCGAATTTTAGCGGAAGCCGGTCAGCCCCGAGGTTTGATGCTAAATTGTGCGTCGTGAGGCGCTTTTTACGTGTCGACGAAATTTTCCAGAAAAGACTTGCCAGCACCGTGCCGACAGCTTAGTATTCGCCCCCTTCCGCAGTACAACACTCAGCCGCAAGGCAGACGGGCGAAGGTTGCGGGGGATGGCAGGAAAGGTGAGAAGAGCGCGTAGCGAATCCAGCCTGAGCAAGAAAAGATTAAAAAAGTATTGATGAAACGCAGATAATTCTTTATAGTCTCGTTTCTCTGCTGCAGCAAACGCAGCGACGCGGTGAGCAAAGCGAACCGCGGCCAGTTCTTTAACAAACAAACAACAACCGATAAGTGTGGGCGCTTGATAGCGGATGCGGAAGACTTCGGTCTTTTAGCTTACAAGTTATAAAGTGCTCGCACAGTAAAACATGTTGGTTATGTCCGGGGTGCAAATCGCGGATGTAGCCAGTCAGTTTTCTGAGAGTGAGCGACCGCTCGAAAGAGCGAGATCCATAGGGAAACCGAAGGATCACACAGGTATTAAACTGAAGAGTTTGATCCTGGCTCAGATTGAACGCTGGCGGCATGCCTTACACATGCAAGTCGA